>NZ_JAYLVQ010000060.1:0-60416 GCF_035818575.1 Halobacillus sp. HZG1 | reverse complement strand
AGGATCAAACTCTCCATAAAAGTTAAGTTTGACTTGCTCATTTGCACACCGAATGTGCTTTGTTTCAAATCTCTTCTATAAAGAAGAAATGTTTTGACGTACTGGTTGGTTCGTTCAGTTTTCAAAGATCAAATGTTTTGTCCGCCGCCTCGTCAGCGACTTAATTAGTTTATCACTTTCAGTTGTTTGTGTCAACAACTTTTTTCGTGATTTTTTTCGGTGTCGTTTTGGCGACAAATAATAATTTATCATGTCTGCCCTGCAGTGTCAACAACTTTTTTCAAAAGAAAATTGTTTGTTATTGCTGCGTTATTTGTTTTCCGACAACGTTTAATAATATATCACAGACTAAAATTGAAAAGCAATGCTTTTTTTGAAATTCATAATAAAAAATTGTTTCAATGAGTAAACATCCATATGAAAAGCCCTGATCTACATTCAGGGCTTAGTTGTGACCTTTAGTATTATGGATAAGCTGGAATTGATTATAGCATTAATTCTGTTTCTTCTTCCTGGGCATATACTGTAAACATTCTTCTCTGGTTGCAAACCTGCGGAAAATCTGAAAAAGAACGTCATACCTTTCTTCCATCGCTCTTTTCAGTCCTTGGTCAATTCTGTGGTCTCCGAGGTCAAACGTGATTTCTTCCATCTCTCTCTTCAACAAATATTCAATTTCACGACGTTCCTGTTCGCTAATCATTAAACCATGCACCTTAAAGGACCTCCCTTTAACAACTCTCTATATTTTTACCCTAAATCTTGTGTTTTTAGCATAGGTTGTCCTTTTTTTCATATGTATAGAACATATTGGAAGGAAGGTGAATCGTGCAATGAGTTTCTACACTTGGAAAGCTGAGCGGATGAAACGCTATGGAGTGGTGGTGGCTTTGGCATTTTTTTGCGCCCTCTTTTTATGGATTGGACAGTGGAGTCAACTCCCCGTCTTTTCAAATGAAGGTGAGCCCCGTGCTTTGACCCAAGGAAGCGATAAAAATTCGAACGTTGCACTGACATTTAATATAAGCTGGGGAACAGAAAAGGTTCATGACGTGTTGAAGCAGTTGGAAGCCAACAAAGCCCAGGCAACTTTTTTCGTTAGTGGGGAATGGGCAGAACGTCACCCTGATATTATTAAAGCTATTCATGAAGGAAAACACGAAATCGGGATGATGGGATATAAATACGAAAGTTACCTTGAAAGAAAACCCGCCCAAGTGCAACAGGACATAAATCAAGCGAAAGAAGCTTTTGAAAAACTGGGCTTTGAAGAAATCAAATGGATTCGTCCGCCCCATGGTCACATGGATAAAGAGGTTTTGAAGTTGATCGAAAATGAAGGAATGCAAGCGGTGCAATGGAGCATCAACCCAAGAGACTGGGAAAACCCAGGCACAAACACCATCATTGATACCGTTCTGAATGAAGGTTCAGAAGGGGATATCATCTTGATGCATGCATCTGACTCCGTGAAACAAACCGCGAAAGCACTTGAAGTCATCCTGCCCGGTTTAAAACAAAAAGGACTAAAATTCGTAAGCATTACTGAACTGGTGAGTGGGACAGAATCAGAAACCACTCAAATTGAATAACCCCCTAAAAAAACAACCACCGCTCTTTCTATGCGGTGGTTGTTTTTCAGGCAGCTTTTTCAGGGGTTTTTGTTATACGGTGGAGCAAGATGAGTTGATATGCATTACAGATGAACAAAGGAATAATCATCAGCCACACATAATCGCTGCCTTGCGCTCTCAAAGCAGGGACCCATTCTACACTCGTAACAACAACCATAAAAAACAAGGCAGGAATAAATGCATGCCACTTCGTTTCTTTTGCTTTTACATAAGCAACGATAATGGAAAGTCCGAGAAGACCTAAGGCTGTCCACAAAAACGGCCAGATGGATGCATCTTCTGCTGCCTGATATCTAAAATACACAAGGTCAAAGAGTGTAAAAGCAATCAGGAAAAGTTGGACCGGCGTCCAAAATGAACGGAAGATACCCTTTCCAAACTGATTGACTGTCAGGTAGGCGAAGAAGCCCATTTGACTAATGATGCTGAATATAAATCCAAGTCCCGCAAAAAATAACAATAAGCCAAAGAGCTCGAAGAGTTGGAACGGCTTCAGCACTTCAGTATAAGAATCATATTTGAAAATAAAACTGATGACCAGTGTCGTCAAACCACCGATCCATAAGGTCGTTAAAAACAACCTTACCCATTTACGACTATTCACGGAAGTTCCCCCTATTATCCAAAAGACTTTTCCACCGTATTTTACCACGAAGTCGAGCTTTTTTCCTCCAGACTTCGTATAATTTCTGTCGAATCGCAGATAGTAAACGTAAGGAGAACTTAAGAAAGGGGACATGCAAAATGTCCAAACTCCGATTCTTATGTCCCGTCCTGATCCTTGTACTCCTGGCTGCTTGCAGCGGGGCATCAAGCGCAAGTGAACAGACGGATTATGATACAACGAAGAAGATGATCGTTGATATTCTGAAATCGGACGACGGGAAAAAAGCGATGACTGAAGTACTTTCTGATGAGAAAATGCAGCAACAAATGGCCCTGGAGTCAGAAGTTGTATCGCAGGCTGTCCAACAGACACTCGTATCTGAAGAAGGAAAAGCTTTTTGGAGTAAATTGTTCTCCGATCCAAAATTCGTCCAAGAGTTCAGTAAAGTCCTTGAAGATCAGCAGAAAAAGCTGATGAAAGGACTAATGAAAGATGCTGAGTATCAAAAATTGATGATTGAGCTTTATAAAAACCCTGAAATGATGAAGGAAATGGTTACCGTCATGGAAGGGCAGCAATTCCGTTCACATCTGCAAAAAACCATTGACGAAACATTGAACAGCCCTGTTTTCCAAGCGAAAATGAGTGAAACCTTATTGAAAGCAGCGGAAAAAATGCAGAGTGGTGGCGGTGGGAAATCTGATTCCTCCGGTCAAGGTGGCGAAAGCAGTAGTGAAGAACAATCCGGCAGTGGTGGCGGCGGTGAAGGTGAAAAAAGTCAGCAAGGCTAGCCACAAGTCAAAAAAACACGCACTTCTTAAAGAAGTGCGTGTTTTTTATTAATACTTATCAATTACTTTCGCAGCCATATTACGGTAAATGACACCGACTGGATGATCTGCCTGATAGACAGATGGTGCGAAAACATCCTCTTCCTCGTACGGCTGTTGAAGCGGCACGTGTCCAAGGACGCCTGTTTGAAGAGTTTCAGCGAGCTTCACGCCGCCCCCTCTACCGAAGACGAACTCTTTGTTGCCTGTCTCTTTACTCTCGAAATAAGCCATATTTTCAACGACACCTAGGATCTCATGTTCCGTTTTCAGAGCCATTTGCCCTGCACGTGCAGCTACAAAAGCAGCTGTCGGGTGCGGAGTCGTAACGATGATCTCTTTAGAAGACGGCAGCATAGAGTGTACATCCAATGCCACATCTCCTGTTCCTGGCGGCAAGTCAAGAAGAAGATAATCGAGGTCGCCCCATTCCACTTCTTTAAAAAAGCTCGTCAACATTTTACCGAGCATGGGCCCGCGCCAGATAATCGGGGAGTTATCTTCCACAAAGAAGCCCATCGATACAAGCTTGACTCCGAAGCGTTCTACAGGAATAATCTTTTCGCCGCGAACGACCGGCCGTTCTTCCACACCCATCATATCCGGCACACTGAAACCATAGATATCCGCGTCAATAATTCCGACTTTCTTACCAAGGCGGGTTAAAGCAACAGCAAGGTTAACCGTAACTGTGGACTTCCCTACACCACCCTTACCACTGGCAATGGAGATAAACTTCGTCCCGGTATTTCCACCTAGAAGAGAAGCTTCCTGTTCCTGCTCCGCTTCGGGCTGGAATCTTTGAATCACATCATCCGGAAGCTGGTCGAAACGCAGGCCGACCGTTGCGGCTCCCCCACTTTTCAGTTCATTAACAATTTTCTGCTGCAATTCCATCTGTTCAGCGGTATTTGTCTTTCCGATCAATATCTTAACGCTGACATGATTTTTCTCTTCCTTAATTTTTATCTCTTCAACTCCACCTGTTTCTTCCAACGTTTTATGTAAAAACGGGTCTTCGATCGAATGGAGGATTTCTAGTACTTTTCCTTCTGTCAACAAGCCGTTCACCATCCTTAGAAATATGTTTCACTATGGCTAGTATAACATATATGAAACGCTTTCTAAGTGATTTGCTTCAATCAATCTTCTGATGGCAGCTCTCTTTCTGTCACATACCGGAGCACTCCCTGATAGATGGATGCTGACATCTTCCTTTGGTAATCATTATCCTTTAACAATTCTCTTTCCCCAGGGTTTGATAAAAACCCGGCTTCCACTAAGACACCTGGAGCTTTCGCGTGTTTAAGGATATAGATACTGGACAAGCCAAAAGCTCCACGATCCGTATTCCCTATGTTCTCCTTGATTTCGGATTGAATAAACTTGGCCAACGTTTTGCTTTCCTCATTTTTTGGATAGTAAAAAGTCTGGGCGCCGCTCCATTTTTCAGAAGGAATGGCATTCAAGTGTATACTGATGTATAAATCCGCTTCTTTTTCTTCAATGTACTGAACCCTGTTCCTGACATCTTCCGCCTGCCTGCGCCGAGCTTTTTCCGCTTCATCTGATGCAAGGTCATTGTCATCATCACGGGTTAGGTACACGAGTGCTCCCGCTTGCTGCAAATAATCACGAAGGTACTCAGCCATTTGCAGCGTAATGACTTTCTCTTCCGTACCATCTTTGCCAGAAGCACCAGCATCAGGTCCCCCATGCCCAGGATCCAATACAATCACTTTCCCGGACAGCGGAGATGACCATACTGTCCAAGCGTCCTTCGCTTCCTGAATCGGATAGGAAACAGCGCACACCAATACAATAATCCCTGCTAACCATAGAAAAGTTTTCAACCTAGGATTTCGCATACCTCACACTCCCTTATACTCCTCCATTTCACTATATGGGACAGGATGGACAAATATGTGAAAGCATGAGGAAGCTTTTTAGCAGGGAATCATAACACTCTATTTTCGTTTTGGTTTAAAATTTAAACAACTAACCGTATGCGGTTCTTTGATGGATCTATGGTGTAGATCACTCCATCCTTTTCATCGACAGAAGCTCCCATTTGCCGGATTCTATGGATCGCTTCTTCCCTTGAGTGGTTCTGAGGAAAATGAAGATCAAACCATTTCAACCCTGCTTCCTGCTTCTCTGGAGACGGGGCATCGGTACCCTTCCATGTGTTGAGCCCGATGTGGTGATGATAGTTAGCCGATGAAATAAACAAGGCTTCATCACCGAGCCGGCCCACTACATCGAAACCTAAGCCATCACAATAGAATTGTTTCGCTTTTTCAAGATCAGAGACATGGAGATGAACATGCCCCATGACCGTCCGATCCGGCAGCCCCACCCACCCGGGGTTCGTTTCAAAACGGAACAACCCCTCAAAGTCCAATGGGTCAACTGCCATCTTCACCTCACTGCCGGACCATTCCCATAAGGAAGAGGGCCGGTCAATATACACCTCAATTCCATTTCCATCAGGATCAGAAAAGTAGATCGCTTCACTAACGAGGTGATCGGCTGAAGCCACCTGAACGTTTTTATTAATCAAGTGTTTGACCAAATCGGCGAGATCTGACTTTTCCGGCAAAAGGAGCGCAAAGTGATACAGTCCTGTCGCTTTTCTATTAGGTGGTCTAACATCTTGATCCTCCTCAAGGACAAGAAGCGGTTTTTCTCCCCCTGCACTTAAATGAACGGCTTTACTGGACCGCGCCCATATTTGAAAACCGATAATGTTTGTATAAAAATCCAACGATCGATTCAGATCCATGACTCGTAAAGTGACTAGATTGACATGGGTGTTTTCTTTTTCATGAAAAAGCATGTGAACTCCTCCATTCGTATATCTTTTCCCTCAGTATATCGGAATAAGAATTTCACATATATTCATATGCTTTCAAGTATGTCTGGCACCGGCTTTACTTTCATAGATGCCTGGCACCCCTTTCGCTAGATCCAGTGCCAGGCACCCTTTGTTAGCACCGTTGTCTGGGACGTCATTTAAGACCTCACCGAAACAAAAATAAACATAAAAAAAGACTCCCAACCGAGTCGGTTGAGAGTCTTTTGCATAAGCAATGATTAACGCTTGGAGAATTGTGGAGCGCGACGAGCACCTTTAAGACCGTATTTCTTACGCTCTTTCATACGTGCGTCACGAGTCAATAGACCAGCGCGCTTCAATGGTGTACGGTATTCAGGATCCGCTTGTAACAATGCACGAGCGATTCCGTGACGGATTGCACCAGCTTGTCCTGTGAATCCACCGCCATCTACGTTTACATAAACGTCATAGTTACCTTCTGTTTCTGTAACAGCTAGAGGCTGTTTCAGAATCATACGAAGCGTTTCATATGGGAAAAAGTCTTCAGCATCACGTTTGTTTACTACTACACGACCAGTTCCTGGAACAAGACGTACACGAGCTGTTGAGCTCTTACGACGACCAGTACCTGAGTATTGTACTTGTGCCACTAAGATTACCTCCTTTGATTATCCGCGAAGTTCGTAAACTTCTGGTTTTTGTGCTTCATGCTTGTGGTCCGCACCAGCGTAAACATGAAGTTTCTTGCCCATCTTACGTCCAAGACTTCCTTTTGGAAGCATCCCTTTAACAGCAAGCTCTAGCATTTGCTCAGGGTATTTCGTACGCATTTCGTTAGCCGTACGGGATTTCAAACCACCTACGTGGTTAGAGTGACGATAATAGATCTTATCGTTGATTTTGTTACCTGTAAGTTGGATCTCACCAGCATTGATGATGATGACGTGGTCACCAGTGTCAACGTGTGGTGTGTATGTTGGTTTATTTTTACCGCGAAGGATCGCAGCAACTTCGCTCGCTAAACGGCCGAGTGTTTGCCCTGCAGCATCCACAACATACCATTTACGTTCAACGTTGTTTTCATTTGCCATGAAAGTTGTGCGCATATCGGTTTCCCTCCTGAAATGTTTGATTTCTCATAGACTTCGTTACTACTTTATCATTTATCTCAAATACGATTAGTTTTCCGGGGCTAACCGTGGTACAGAAATAAAATGCCATAGAATATAATATAACACCTTGTAACTATATGTCAAGGGCATGCACACCTGGATTCGTTGTTTTTTTAAAAGAGTGCCTCAATTTCCGGGGCGAACCCATCTAATAAAACACTTCCCATAAAAACAAGCCTTGCGGGGGTGCCGTCTTCCCTGCTTCGTTACGGTTTTTTGCTTCGATGATCCTCTTTACATCTTCAGGGTCACGTTCGTTCCTTCCAATTTCCAAAAGCGTGCCGACAAGAATCCGAACCATGTTATAGAGAAAGCCTGAGCCACGGAAGACAAAAACCATGTCATTTCCCTCTTTGGTTATCTCTGCTTTGTAAATCGTCCGAACCTTGGCCCCTTTGATGTCTGTCTTCGGTGAACAAAAAGAGGTGAAATCATGCTCTCCCTCAAGATGCCTGCACGCTTCTCTCATCCGGTTGATGTCAAGTTCTGCGCGTACGTGGTGAGTATAGTGACGGCGGAAGAGGTCCGGCTCATGAGCCTGATAGACATAATAGCGGTACTCTTTTCCCTTGGCATCATATCTTGCATGGAATTCTTCCGTTGCTTGCTCAGCAGAAACGACTTGAATATCATCCGGTAGAAGCGAGCCCAAGGCTCTTTTCCAATTCGCCATAGGAATATGGAGGGGAGTATCAAAATGAATCACCTGACCGACCGCGTGAACACGGGCATCCGTACGTCCGGAAGCGACCACTTTCACCTGATCTCCTTTGTGCATTTTCCTTAATGCTTTTTCAAGCTCCGCCTGAATGGTATTCCCATTAGGCTGAACCTGATAGCCGGCGTAATTCGTCCCATCATAACCGATGACCATACGAATTCTTTTCATAAAACGTTCCTCCCCGTCAGCTTCTCGTCATGAATAGGGCGATGACTAATAGAGCGAACAGGACATACAAAGAAATATCAAGCTTCGATATCCTCAGCTCCCTGAGTTTTGTACGACCTTCCCCTCCTTGATAGCCACGCGCTTCCATCGCCATAGCGAGCTCTTCTGCGCGTTTGAACGCACTGACGAACAAAGGTACTAGAAGAGGTACAATCGCCTTCACACGGTCCTTTAACGCCCCTGTGCGGAAATCTACCCCTCGGGAGGCCTGGGCTTTGGAA
Source organism: Halobacillus sp. HZG1 (assembly GCF_035818575.1). Taxonomy (NCBI): domain Bacteria; kingdom Bacillati; phylum Bacillota; class Bacilli; order Caryophanales; family Bacillaceae; genus Halobacillus; species Halobacillus sp. HZG1. Next base: position 52,164 of record NZ_JAYLVQ010000060.1, on the reverse strand, counting down.
ATTTTCTCTGTCTCCTGCATCAGTGTCGGAATGAAACGGAGGGAGATCGACATCATCAGTGCCAGTTCATGGACTGGGAACTTCACTTTTTTCAGTGGACCCAACAGCTCCTCGATGGCATCTGTAATTTCTATCGGCGTTGTTGTCAACGTAAGCAGCGAGGTCACAAGAATGAGGAGAAAGAACCGTAATGAAATGGCTCCCCCCTGGACAAGACCTTCTCTGTATACATCCCAGCCCAATATAGAAAACACGACGTCCCCCTCCCTCGTGACAATTAAATGGAGAAGGAACGTAAACACAATAAGGAACCATACCGGTTTCAAACCTTTCATAATGTAACGGAAGGGGACCCGGGATAGCAAGGCACTGCCAACAGCAAAAAGAGCAAGTACCCCGTAGCTCATAACAGAGTTAGCAAAAAATACGATCACAACAAAAAAGAAGATGATAGCGATTTTCGAACGAGGGTCAAGGCGATGGATCACGGAATCTGTCGGAATATATTGGCCGATAATTAAAGAACTACTCATGATCGCTGCCCCCTCTCACTTTGCGGGCTAATTCTTTTGCTAACTCAGCTATGGTCTGCCCTTTATACTCAAGTTCAATCCCATACTCTTTCTCAGCCTTGCTCAAGAAGGAGATAACTTCCGGAACATCCAACTGGACGCGCTCAAGGTCTTCCTTCTGTTGAAAAATCTCCAATGGAGTCCCTTCTTTGTAAAGTTCCCCATGGTTCATGATCAAAATATAATCGGCATAAGCAAGCGCATCTTCCATGCTGTGAGTGACTAAGATTGTCGTCAGTTCCTTTTCACGATGAAGGTCGTAAAACATATCCATCACTTCTCTTTGACCGCTGGGATCAAGTCCTGCCGTTGGTTCATCTAAAACAAGGACCTTAGGATCCATGGCAAGTACCCCGGATATAGCTACACGACGCATCTGCCCACCACTCAAGTCGAATGGTGAACGATCGAGCAAATCTTCAGGAAGCTTCGTTGATTGAACCGCAGCTTTTGTCCGTCGCTCAATTTCTTCCTGGGGGACACCAAAATTCTGCGGACCGAAAGCAATGTCCTTGGCCACTGTTTCTTCGAACAATTGGTGTTCAGGATATTGGAATACAACACCGACTTTCTCACGTAACTCTCTCAAGTGCTTGTTTTTCACACCAGCTTCAATGGTGAAGTTACCCACCTGTATTTTTCCTTCTGTTGGCTGCAGCAGTCCGTTCAAGTGCTGAATCAGCGTCGACTTCCCTGACCCAGTATGACCAATGACAGCTACAAAGGATCCAGATTCAATCGAGAAGGTCATATCATTCAGTGCTTTGTGTTCGAATGGACTATTCGGTTGATAGGTATAGCTTACATGGTCAAACGAGATGTGCATAAGTCCTCCAACAACTCCTGGTGATTGAGTGGCTCACGAGATAGGCTTAAACCTTCTGCTTTGAGGTGATCAGCCATTTTACTTACAAACGGAGTATCCAAGCCAATTTCAGTCAACTGTTCTTTTCTAGAGAATACGTCACGCGGCGTCCCTTCCATCCAGACTTCTCCACCATTCATGACAATCACTCTTGAAGCCAATGTCACTTCTTGAAGGTCATGGGTAATGGTCACTAATGAAAGGTCTCTTTCCTGCTGGACGTCGCTGACGGTCTGCATGATTTCTTTTCTTCCTTTTGGATCAAGCATAGCGGTTGCTTCATCAAGAATGATAAATTCAGGGGACACAGCAAGGACGCTGGCGATGGCCACGCGCTGTTTTTGGCCTCCTGATAATCGATGGGGTTCATGCGTCTCGTATGCTTCCATACGGACAGAGTTCAGACTTTCTTGAATCCGCTCAAGCATAAGGTCACGAGGCATACCGTGGTTTTCCATACCGAAGGCTACATCATCCCTTACGGTAGTCCCAACAAACTGGTTATCCGGATTTTGAAAAACCATCCCCACCTGTTTCCTGACTTCCCATACCGTCTCAGGGGTCACTTTCATTCCATCGACGATAATTTCCCCTTCCTGAGGGAACAAAAGCCCATTCATTAATTTAGCAATTGTCGATTTGCCTGAACCATTATGACCGATGATGGCCACCCATTCATCCGGACCTATGGTGAAGCTCACGTCCTTTAACACCCAGGGCATGTCTTCCTGGTATTTAAAAGACACATGACGAAACTCGACTTGTCTCTCTCCCATCTGTGTTCCTCCTCTGCTCAACTGACTATTTCCCAGGAAATATGACACCATTTCCTATCAACCGAAGGGTGGCTCATCTAAATTCCGACGCCACCCTGACGGTATTTCCTTCCATTTGGATATAAAAAAAGGGCTGGATGTAACCTCGCGATGAGATTCAGTCCTGCCCTTTTACCCTCATGGTATTCATTAAACTAGTTCAATGATCGCCATTTTCGCTCCATCACCTTTACGCTCGCCTAGCTTAAGCACGCGAGTGTAACCACCTTGACGGTCTTCATAGCGTGGGCCGATGTCAGAGAATAGCTTTTGCAAAGCTGTCTGCTCCCCATCTTCGTCGGCTTGCGCATTGTAAAGGAATGATTCAGCTTGACGACGGGCATGTAGATCGCCGCGTTTCCCTAGTGTAATCATTTTTTCTACAACAGATTTAAGCTCTTTCGCTTTAGCTTCTGTTGTTTCCAAACGTTCGTGAATGATCAAGTCTGTCGCTAAGTTGCGAAGTAGCGCCATACGCTGATCCGTTGTACGTCCTAGTTTTCTAGCCATTGATAATCCCTCCCTTATCTGAATCTCTTAGATGTGTTCTATCAATCAATCGTCTTTTCTTAGACCTAATCCCAGTTCGTCCAACTTGTGCTTCACTTCTTCAAGTGACTTGCGACCAAGGTTACGTACCTTCATCATGTCTTCTTCAGACTTATTCGCAAGTTCCTGCACTGTGTTGATACCAGCGCGCTTCAAGCAGTTGTAGGAACGGACAGATAGATCAAGTTCTTCGATCGTCATTTCTAGAACTTTTTCTTTTTGGTCCTCTTCTTTTTCAACCATGATTTCAGCTTTTTGAGCTTCATCAGTAAGGCCTACAAAGATATTGAGGTGTTCCATATAGATTTTAGCCCCAAGAGAGATCGCTTCTTCCGGACGAATGCTGCCGTCCGTCCATACATCCAACGTCAACTTGTCAAAGTTAGATGTTTGACCGATTCTAGTGTTCTCTACTTGATACGTTACACGGGATACCGGCGTAAAAATAGAGTCAACTGGAATAACGCCAATTGGTTGATCCTCATGGTTGTTTCCTTCAGCCGGACGATATCCTCGGCCGCGTTCTGCTGTAATACGTGCACGGAAGCTGGAGTTGCTATCTAATGTTGCGATGTGAAGATCTGGATTAAGAACTTCTACATCACTGTCGTGCGTAATGTCAGCCGCTGTAACTTTTCCTTCACCCTGTACATCAATCTCCAAAGTCTTTTCTTCGTCGGAATAAACCTTCAAAGCTAGTTTCTTCAGATTAAGAATAACTGTAGTTACGTCCTCGACGACACCTTCAATGGTTGAGAACTCATGAAGGACCCCGTCAATTTGAACTGATGTGACAGCAGAGCCGGGAAGTGAGGATAATAGGATACGACGCAAGGAGTTCCCTAGAGTTGTACCATACCCACGCTCAAGCGGTTCTACGACGAACTTACCAAAAGTAGACTCATCGCTGATCTCGACCGTTTCAATCTTTGGCTTTTCAATTTCGATCATTTACACTAAACCCTCCTTCAAAACGTCGAAACCCCGGTTAGACAATAGGTCTAACCGAAATTCCTCAGGTAGGCAGTCCCGATAAAAAGACAACTGCATATTTTCTCTGTCTACGACGGTGATGATATAAAAGCTATCATAACCCATTATAGACAGGGTGACAAATTCTATTCAGAACTATTATACGCGACGACGTTTTGGTGGGCGGCAACCATTGTGTGGAACTGGAGTTACGTCACGGATTGCCGTAATTTCAAGACCTGCTGCTTGTAGAGAACGGATCGCTGCTTCACGACCAGCACCAGGGCCTTTAACTGTTACTTCAAGAGTTTTCATACCGTTGTCCATAGCGTCTTTCGCTGCAGCTTCAGAAGCCATTTGAGCAGCGAATGGAGTAGATTTACGGGAACCTTTGAAACCAAGGGATCCGGCACTGCTCCATGCGATAACGTTACCTTGAACATCAGTGATCGTTACGATTGTGTTGTTGAAAGTAGAGCGGATGTGTGCCACACCGGTCTCTATATTCTTTTTCACGCGACGCTTACGACTACGAGTGTTTCCTTTACGTGCCATATAGTTAGCTTACCTCCTTTGTGATGCTTATTATTTACGTTTGTTAGCCACGGTACGACGTGGGCCTTTACGTGTACGAGAGTTGTTTTTTGTCTTCTGTCCGCGAAGTGGAAGTCCACGACGGTGACGGATTCCGCGATAAGAACCGATCTCGATCAAACGCTTGATGTTAAGAGAGTTCTCACGACGAAGGTCACCTTCCGTGTTGTGTTGTTCCACTGCTTTACGGATTTTACCTAGTTCGTCTTCTGTAAGGTCGCGAACGCGAGTATCTTCAGAAACGCCAGCTTCAGCTAGTACGTCTTTGGCAAGGGATTTACCGATACCATATACGTAAGTTAGGGATACGACTACTCGCTTATCACGAGGAATATCTACACCTGCAATACGTGCCATAAGTTACGTGCACCTCCTTCAGTTTTAGCCTTGTTTTTGTTTATGCTTAGGGTTTTCACAGATAACCATGACTTTACCTTTACGTTTGATGACTTTGCATTTTTCGCAAATTGGTTTTACAGAAGGCCTTACCTTCATCATCCATACCTCCTTTAAGATCGGAGTTTTATTTATAACGGTACGTAATACGTCCTTTAGTTAAGTCATAAGGGGAAAGTTCTACCGTTACCTTGTCTCCTGGTAAGATTCGAATGAAGTGCATGCGAATTTTCCCGGAAACGTGCGCTAAAACGGAGTGACCGTTCTCGAGTTCAACCTTGAACTGAGCGTTCGGTAAGGTTTCAACGACGGTCCCTTCTACTTCAATTACATCGTCTTTCGCCATCGAGTTGATCTCCCTTCTTCAAATCAGTCACTGCTTCATTGACATATTTTGATACGGCAAATCGAAGCTTGCCATTTGTGACACGACCAGTTTCCAGAAGGCTGTCCTGGACTTCCGGAGAGATGAAATCCATAAGCTCAACATGTTGCAAATTCTTTTTCTTTGGTCGATCATACTTACGTTTCTCTCCGTCGGCAAGCAGCACAAAGCGGCCATCCAGTACATCGATTACTACCGCGTACTGTCCTGCCTCACGCCCCTGCACAATACGAACAATTTGACCTATTCGCGGACTCGACTCAGATTCGTTCAAAAACGATCACCTTCACTTAGGATTTTGTAAGGATTTCGTACCCTTCATCCGTAATTGCAATGGTGTGCTCAAAGTGAGCGCACCTTTTACCATCTTGAGTGACTACCGTCCAATGATCGCCGAGCGTCTTCACATAGCGAGAGCCAGCGTTCACCATCGGTTCTACAGCCAATACCATGCCAGGTTTGAGGCGTGGTCCTTTGTTTGGCGGGCCGTAATGAGGAATTTGAGGATCCTCATGAAGCTCCTGCCCTACTCCGTGACCCACATACTCCCTCACAATCGAAAAGCCTTCAGGCTCAACGAAACTCTGGATCGCATGGGATATATTTGAAAGGCGTACACCTGGTTTTGCTTCATCAAGTCCTTTAAACAATGATTGCTCAGTAACTCTCAACAATTCCATGGTTTCATCATCGACGGTTCCGACCGGATACGTCCAGGCCGAGTCTCCGTGATAACCTTTATATTTGGCACCAATATCGATGCTGATGATATCACCTTCGTTCAACACCCTGTCTCCAGGGATACCATGAACGAGTTCTTCGTTGACAGATGCACAGATACTTCCACGGAATCCATTATAACCTTTAAAAGATGGGATTGCATCCATACTGCGTATGAATTCATCTGCAATCTTATCCAATTCCCCAGTTGTTATACCAGGTTGGATCTTTTGTTCCAACTTTTGGTGCGTCAAGGCGACGATCCGCCCTGCTTCACGCATAATATCTAATTCCCGTGAAGTCTTACAAATAATCATTCAGCTAGTTCTCCCAGCTTTTGATCGATGTCTTGGAATACTTCGTTGATATCTTTGTCACCTTCGAATGATACCAAGTAGCCTTTCTCTTGGTAGAAATCAAGCAGAGGTTGTGATTGCTCAACATTGACCTCCAGGCGCTTTCTTACGGTGTCAGGCTGATCGTCTTCGCGCTGAATCAACTCAGAGCCATCGTGATCACACTTGCCATCTTCTTTAGGCGGGTTGAAGACCACGTGATAGGTAGCACCGCACGTAGGGCAGATGCGTCGTCCAGTAAGACGCTCGATGAGTTGCTCCTTGGGAACATCGATATGAAGGACATAGTCCAATGACTCTTTCATATCAGTTAATAGGTTCTCAAGAGCTTCTGCTTGGGCGATTGTTCTCGGGAAACCATCTAAAAGGAATCCTTTTTGACAATCAGGTTTACTTAGACGCTCGCGAACGATTCCGATGGTCACTTCATCGGGAACCAATTCGCCTTTGTCCATATAGGATTTGGCTTCTTTGCCCAGTGCTGTTCCTTCTTTGATAGCTAATCGGAACATATCTCCAGTTGAGATATGAGGGATGTCATATTTTTCGACTATCTTCTCAGCCTGAGTACCTTTACCGGCACCAGGGAGACCCATCAGAATTAAATTCAACGTGTTCCCCTCGCTCTCATTTATTCATTAGCTTTGACACTAATTATTTAATGAATCCTTGATAGTGGCGTTTTACAAGCTGACTTTCCAGCTGCTTCATGATCTGAAGGGCAACCCCTACAACAATCAGCAGTCCGGTACCTCCGATTTGAATACTTGGTGGCAGCTGCGCGGCAGAGCCCAAGATGATCGGCAGGATAGAGACAGCTGCAAGGAAGATGGATCCTACGAATGTTAATCGGTACATCACCCGAGTCAAGTACGTTTCCGTATTGGCTCCAGGACGAATCCCCGGGATATACCCGCCTTGCTTCTTCAAGTTTTCTGCCATTTGTTCCGGGTTGACCTGAACAAAAGTATAGAAATAAGTGAAGGCAATGATCAACGCAACATAGATAATCATTCCAGGCCAGTTTTGATAATCAAATATATATTGAATGACGGAGGCTACTTCGCTGTTCTCAAAAAGACCAGCGACGGTTCTTGGTGCGATAATGAAAGATATCGCAAAGATGACCGGAATGACTCCTGCAGCATTCACTTTTAGTGGTAAGTGAGTAGAATGCCCACCTACTGGCGAACGGTTAACCAAACGTTTTGCATATTGAATAGGAATCTTACGAAGGGCTTGTTGGATGAAGATGACTCCCACAACAACCGCAATAATAACAAGTACAATCAGAGCGATGATGACCAGGTTAATGAACAATTCTTCTCCAGCACCGGAAATGTATTGATCATACAACTGGTTGACACCGGTCGGGATTGCAGCAACGATCCCTGCAAAAATTAGAATGGAAATACCATTTCCAACACCGTGTTCAGTGATTTGCTCACCAAGCCACATTAGAAACGCTGTACCGCCTGTCAAGACAAGAGCAATGATTAAGAATTTCGTAACCCCTGGGTCAGCGATCAATTGACCACCAGCCAGTGCATTAAAACCTATAGACATGCCGATGGCTTGAATGAAAGCGAGCACAATCGTTCCATAGCGGGTAAACTGAGCTAATTTTCGACGGCCGACTTCACCTTGCTTCTTCCATTCCGCAAACTTAGGAACGACGTCCATCTGCAACAATTGCATGATGATGGAGGCTGTAATGTAGGGCATGATCCCCATAGCGAAGATGGAGAAGTTTTGTAATGCCCCGCCTCCGAATGTGTTCAGGAAACCGAACGCATTCTGTTCATCCATGAAATTGATGGCTTCTCTATTTGTAAAAGGAACCGGGATGAATGTTCCCAGGCGAAAAACAATGAGCATCAACAAAGTGAAAATAATCTTCCGTCGAATATCACCCACGCGCATAAAATTGGAGATTGTCCGGAACATTAAATCACCTCAGTTTGACCGCCCGCTGCTTCAATTGCTTCTTTCGCGGAAGCAGAGAACTTGTGAGCTTTCACTGTAAGTTTCTTTTCGATTGAACCTTTAGCTAATACTTTGATTCCGGCTTTTTGGTTGCTTACCACACCAGACTCAAGCAATAGCTCAGGAGTAACCTCTGTGCCTTCTTCGAAGCGATTCAGTGCATCAAGGTTGATAATCGCAAATTCCTTACGGTGAACGTTAGTGAAACCACGCTTAGGCAGGCGTTGGAAAAGTGGCATTTGACCACCCTCGAAACCTGGGCGAGTTTTGCTTCCTGAACGCTGGCCTTGACCTTTGTGACCACGACCGGAAGTTTTACCGTTACCAGATGCCATACCACGACCTACGCGGTTACGTTCTTTACGAGTACCTTTAGCAGGTTTTAGTTCATGCAGTTTCATGCGTTGCACCTCCTTATATCTTTTGTAGAGTTAAACTTCTTTAACCGAAACTAGGTGAGACACCTTATTAGCCATACCTCGGATCGCTGGGTTATCTTCAAGTACGACAGTTTGACGGATCTTATTCAGACCTAGCGCCTTGACAGTAGAGCGCTGATCTTGCGGTCTACCAATAACACTGCGCGTGAGGGTAATTTCTAACTGTTTAGCCATTTTATTTCCCTCCTTATCCTACAGTTCTTCTACTGATTTACCACGAAGTTTAGCGACGTCTTCTGCACGCTTAAGCTCGCTAAGTCCAGTGATTGTAGCACGTACCATGTTGATTGGCGTGTTAGAACCAAGTGACTTAGATAGGATGTCTTGAACACCTGCAAGCTCAAGTACCGCACGGACAGGTCCACCAGCGATAACTCCGGTACCTTCTGCTGCTGGTTTCATAAGAATGTTACCTGCACCAAAACGTCCGTTGATTTCGTGAGGAATTGTCGTGTTCTTCACTGGTACTGTGATTAGATTTTTCTTAGCATCATCAATGGCTTTTTTGATCGCTTCCGGTACCTCTTGGGCTTTTCCTGTACCGAATCCGACATGACCATTTTTATCTCCAACTACAACCAATGCAGCAAAACGGAAACGACGTCCACCTTTAACTACCTTAGCTACACGGTTGATGGTAACTACGCGTTCTTCAAGATCAAGTTTGTTAGGATCGATGTTTGTAATCATTTATGTCCCTCCTTTAACTATTAAAATTCTAGGCCGGCTTCGCGAGCGGCTTCAGCTAGTGCTTTCACACGTCCATGATACAAGTAACCTCCACGGTCGAATACAACAACTTTAAAACCGTTGTCGATCGCACGCTTAGCCACTAATTCACCGACTTTTTGAGCAGCCTCGACATTGCCTGTAGCATCAAGGTTGAAGTCATTGTCTACAGTAGACGCACTTGCTACTGTTACTTGGCTTTCATCGTTGATTAGCTGAGCATAAATGTGTTTGTTAGAGCGATATACGTTCAAGCGTGGGCGTTCAGCGGTGCCAAAGACATTCTTACGAACGCGTGCATGACGCTTTTTACGTACGACATTTTTATCTGCCTTCGTGATCATCAGGGTCACTCCTTTCTATACGTTAGCTACGAGTCTTACTTAGCTGTTTTACCTTCTTTTCTGCGTACATATTCGCCTTCGTAGCGAATTCCTTTACCTTTGTAAGGCTCTGGAGGACGGATCGCACGGATTTTCGCAGCTACTGCACCAACAAGTTCTTTGTCGATTCCTTTAACTGTTACTTTCGTGTTGGATGGAACTTCGATTTCGATACCTTCGTGGTTATCGACTTCAACAGGGTGAGAGTAACCAGCGTTGATTACAACATTTTGACCCTGTTTCTGCGCACGGTAACCAACACCGATGATTTCAAGACTCTTTTCATAGCCTTTAGAAACACCTTCAACCATGTTACCGATCAGGCTGCGTGTAGTACCGTGAAGAGCACGGTGTTCTTTGTGGTCGCTCGGACGAGCTACAGTAAGAACGTTGTCCTCAACTTTAACTGTGATGTCCTTGTGGAAAGTACGAGTCAATTCCCCTTTAGGACCTTTAACTGTAATCGTGTTGTTATCCTGGATGATTTCTACACCTTCAGGAATTTCAAGTGATTTTAAACCTACGCGAGACATATGTTTGCACCTCCTGTCTGATCTGTTTTTTTACCAGATGTAAGCTAGAACTTCGCCACCGATGGCTTGTTCACGAGCTTCTTTATCTGTCAATACACCTTTTGAAGTGGATACAACGGCTACACCTAGGCCGTTAAGAACTTTCGGAAGTTCTTCAGCGTTAGCGTAAACACGTAGACCTGGCTTACTGATACGCTTCACACCAGTGATTACACGCTCGTTGTTTTGACCGTACTTAAGGAAGATGCGAAGAACTCCTTGCTTGTTGTCTTCTACAAATTCGTAGTCACGTACAAAACCTTCGCGCTTAAGAATATCAGCGATTTCTTTTTTAACGTTGGAAGCTGGAAGCTCAAGCTTCTCGTGACGCACCATGTTAGCGTTACGAATACGTGTCAGCATATCTGCAATTGGATCTGTCATTGTCATAACTCATTAACCTCCTTCCCTGTTTCGGGTTTACCAGCTGGCTTTTTTGACACCAGGGATTTGACCTTTATATGCAAGTTCACGGAAACAAATACGGCAAAGCTTAAACTTACGAAGTACGGAGTGCGGACGTCCGCAGCGTTCACAACGCGTGTATTCGCGCACTTGGTACTTCTGTTTACGCTGTTGCTTCGCGACCATTGATTTTTTAGCCACTATTTTCCCTCCTTATAGTTAGCTCATTATTTTTGGAACGGCATACCGAACTGAGCTAGAAGTTCACGTGCTTCTTCGTCAGAGTCAGCTGTAGTGACAATAACGATATCCATACCACGCACTTTGTTTACTTTATCGTAATCGATTTCTGGGAAAATCAATTGCTCTTTAACACCAAGTGTGTAGTTTCCACGACCGTCAAAAGCTTTCTTAGAAATACCACGGAAGTCACGCACACGTGGAAGAGATACAGCGATCAGCTTTTGGAGGAATTCGTACATGCGCTCTCCACGAAGTGTAACCTTCGCGCCGATTGGCATACCTTCACGTAGACGGAAACCTGCAATTGATTTCTTCGCTTTTGTGATAACTGGCTTCTGTCCAGTGATCAATGTTAGTTCTTCTACAGCTGTGTCAAGTGCTTTCGCGTTTTGAACAGCGTCACCTACACCCATGTTGACAACGATTTTCTCAACTTTTGGTGTTTGCATGATGGAATCATATTCAAATTTGTTCATCAAAGATGAGACAACTTCTTCTTGATATTGTTTCTTTAGTTCGTTCATCGTGTGGCCCTCCTTTCCTGTATGGCTTATTTATCTAGTGCTTCACCAGATTTTTTCGCGATACGAACTTTCTTCCCGTCCTCGACTTTGTAACCAACACGTGTCGGCTCACCAGTCTTAGGGTCGATCGGCATTACGTTGGATACGTGGATCGCAGCTTCTTGTGTTAGGATTCCACCTTGTGGATTCTCCTGAGAAGGCTTCGCGTGCTTTTTCACTTCGTTCACGCCTTCAACAAGAACACGATCTTTCTTCGGATATGCTTCAAGGATTGTTCCTTGTTTGCCCTTATCCTTACCAGTAATCACCATTACTTTATCACCTTTTTTTACGTGCATTCTTCGCGCACCTCCTTAACAAGGCATTTCATTCAGGCTTTTATAATACTTCTGGAGCTAGAGATACAATCTTCATGAATTTAGCATCACGAAGTTCACGAGCTACCGGTCCAAAGATACGAGTACCGCGTGGGCCTTTGTCATCACGCACGATTACTGCTGCGTTTTCATCGAAACGGATGTAAGAACCATCTTTACGGCGCACTCCACTCTTAGAACGTACGATAACAGCTTTTACAACTTCACCTTTTTTAACAACGCCTCCTGGTGTTGCCTGCTTCACAGTAGCAGTGATGATATCACCGATGTTAGCTGTTTTGCGGCCGGATCCACCCAATACTTTGATTGTCTGGATTTCGCGGGCACCAGAGTTGTCTGCAACTTTCAGACGAGATTCCTGTTGAATCATAACATGTAACCTCCCTTCGGATTAACTCCGAGCGAACTTTATTTAGATAATGACAGACTCTTCAACAACTTCTAGAAGACGGAAACGCTTAGAAGCAGACAATGGACGAGTTTCCATGATGCTTACGATGTCGCCGTTTTTCGCTTGGTTGTTTTCGTCATGAGCTTTGAACTTTTTGGAATACTTTACGCGCTTGCCGTAAAGTTTGTGGAACTTATAAGTTTCTACTAGTACGGTGATGGTCTTATCCATCTTGTCAGAAACGACACGGCCAGTATAAACTTTACGATTATTACGTTCAGTCATGTGAGGGTGACCTCCTCTCATCTATTAGTTATTTACGCCTAGCTCACGTTCACGAGCAACAGTCTTCATACGTGCGATGGACTTGCGAACTTCACGGATACGTGCAGTGTTCTCAAGTTGACCTGTTGCCAATTGGAAGCGTAGGTTGAAAAGTTCTTCTTTAAGAGACTTAACTTTTTGTTCAATTTCGGCAGTGGTTAATTCACGGATCTCATTAGCCTTCATTGATTTCACCACCAATTTCTTCACGTTTTACGAATTTTGTACGGATCGGCAGTTTGTGTGAAGCAAGACGCAACGCTTCGCGTGCAACCTCTTCAGATACACCTGCGATCTCGAACATGATTTTCCCTGGCTTCACGACAGCTACGAAACCTTCTGGAGCACCTTTACCGGAACCCATTCGTACTTCTAGGGGCTTAGCAGTATAAGGCTTATCAGGGAAGATTTTAATCCAAACTTTACCGCCACGCTTCATGTAACGAGTCATCGCGATACGCGCTGCCTCGATCTGGCGGGCTGTGATCCATGCAGGATCAATTGCTTGCAAACCATATTCACCGAATGCTACTTCAGTACCGCCTTTTGCACGGCCTTTTAAGCTAGTACGGTGTTGACGACGATATTTAACACGTTTAGGCATTAACATAATGCTTTTCCCCCTTCCTTACTTGTCAGTTTTAGTTGGAAGGACTTCTCCACGATAGATCCACACTTTAACACCAAGCTTACCGTAAGTAGTGTCAGCTTCTGCAGTTCCGTAATCGATGTCTGCACGAAGTGTGTGTAGTGGTACTGTTCCTTCACTGTAATATTCAGCACGAGCGATATCCGCGCCACCTAGACGACCAGATACTTGGGTACGAATACCTTTAGCTCCTGCACGCATAGCGCGTTGTATTGTTTGTTTTTGAGCACGACGGAAAGATACGCGGTTTTCCAATTGACGTGCGATATTGTCAGCCACAAGAGTAGCGTCAAGATCTGGCTTTTTCACTTCAACGATGTTGATGTGAACGCGTTTACCAGTTAGTTGGTTTAGAGCTTTACGAAGTGCTTCTACTTCAGAACCGCCTTTACCGATAACCATTCCTGGCTTAGCTGTGTGCACAGTAATGTTTACACGGTTTGCTGCGCGTTCGATTTCTACCGTAGAAAGAGCAGCATCTTTAAGACGATTTTCAACATATTCACGAATCTTAATGTCTTCATGTAACAAGTCTGCATAGTCTTTGCCAGCGTACCACTTGGATTCCCAATCGCGGATAACGCCGATACGAAGACCTACCGGATTAATTTTTTGACCCACTGATTATCCCTCCTTTTTTTCTGATACGACCACTGTGATGTGGCTTGTGCGTTTGTTGATTTGGCTTGCGCGGCCCATAGCGCGAGGGCGGAAACGTTTAAGAGTTACGCCTTCGTTTACAAACGCTTCGGAAACGTATAGGTTTTCCGGGTCCATTTCATAGTTGTGTTCTGCGTTAGCGATCGCGGAGTTAAGAAGTTTCTCAACTACTGGAGATGCGCCACGCTGTGTTAGACGTAGTGTAGCCAGAGCTTCACCAACATTTTTTCCTCGAATTAAATCAATTACCAGACGAGCTTTACGAGGAGCGATACGAACGGTTTTAGCAACTGCTTTAGCTTGCATTAGAGTGCCTCCTCTCTATATTAACGTTTTGTTTTCTTATCGTCGCCAGAGTGTCCCTTGAACGTACGGGATGGCGCGAATTCACCTAGTTTGTGACCAACCATGTCTTCAGTCACATAAACTGGTACGTGCTTACGACCGTCATAAACGGCGATTGTGTGTCCGACGAAGTTAGGGAAGATCGTAGAACGGCGAGACCAAGTCTTTACGACCTGCTGTTTATTATCTTCGTTCAACTTCTCGACTTTTTTCATTAAGTGATCATCTACAAAAGGTCCTTTTTTCAGGCTGCGGCCCATGAATAAACCTCCCTTCGCGATTGAGAGACGGGTTTTACTGCCCGCCCGACAATCCCGTTATTTTTTACCGCGTCTACGTACGATATATTTATCAGACGGCTTGTTGCGTTTTCTCGTTTTGTATCCAAGAGTTGGTTTACCCCATGGAGATACTGGAGATGGCATACCGATTGGTGCGCGTCCTTCACCACCACCGTGTGGGTGATCACTAGGGTTCATTACGGAACCACGTACTGTAGGGCGCTTACCTTTCCAACGAGAACGTCCAGCTTTACCTACGCTGATTAGTTCGTGCTCAAGGTTACCGACTTGACCGATTGTTGCACGGCAAGAGCTTAGTACCAAGCGAACTTCACCTGATGTCAGGCGTACAAGCGTGTATTTTTCTTCACGACCAAGGATTTGTGCAGAAGCACCTGCAGAACGGACAAGCTGTCCTCCGCGTCCTGGTTTAAGTTCTACGTTGTGTACGATTGTACCAACTGGAATGTCTTTCAACTGAAGAGCATTACCTGGTTTGATATCTGCACCTTCACCAGAAATAATTTCCGTTCCAACCTTCACACCTTTTGGAGCTAGGATGTAACGTTTTTCACCATCAACATAATTGATTAGTGCAATGTTAGCGGAGCGGTTCGGATCATATTCGACTGTAGCAACGCGTCCAGGTATTCCATCTTTGTCACGCTTGAAGTCGATAATACGATACTGACGCTTGTGGCCTCCGCCCTGATGACGAACTGTCAGCTTACCCTGGTTGTTACGTCCACCTTTTTTATGAAGTGGAGTGACAAGGGAGCGTTCAGGTTTGTCAGTTGTGATTTCAGCGAAATCAGATACTGACATGTGTCGACGACCGTTAGTAATCGGTCTGAACTTTTTAATCGCCATCTTTATTTCCCTCCTTCATATTTCAATTCGTGTATTTTATGCTTCGAAGATTTCTAGTTCTTCGCTGTCCTGAGTCAATGTGATGACTGCTTTCTTACGATCGGAGCGGTAGCCGCCGTAACGACCCATACGCTTGAACTTACCTTTAAGGTTCATTGTGTTGACTTGTGCAACTTGAACGCCAAAGATTTCTTCAACTGCTTTTTTAATTTCAGTTTTGTTAGCTTTCGGGCTAACTTCAAACGTATATTTCTTTTCTCCCATAAGATCAGCAGAATGTTCAGTAATGACAGGGCGCTTGATAATATCGCGTGGTTCTTTCATTATGAGAGCACCTCCCCTGCTTTTTCAGCTGCTTCCTTAGTAAGGATCAGCTTGTCATGCGTTAGCAAGTCTAACACACTTACTTGCTCTACAGGAAGACTCTTCACTGTAGGGATATTGTTAGATGATAGAGTTACATTTTCGTCTGCTTCAGCAGTAACGATCAATGCTTTCTCGTTAACATCTAGTGCTTTTAGAATGTTTGCAACTTCTTTTGTTTTCGGAGCATCAAGAGAAAGGCTCTCAAGAACAATGATGTTTTCTTCTTTCACTTTAGAAGAGAAAGCAGATTGAAGTGCCAAACGACGTACTTTTTTAGGCATCGTGTAGCTGTAGCTGCGTGGTGTAGGACCGAAAACAGTTCCGCCACCTACCCATTGTGGTGAACGGATAGATCCTTGACGCGCACGGCCTGTACCTTTTTGGCGCCATGGTTTGCGTCCGCCGCCACTAACTTCAGAACGTCCTTTTACTTTGTGTGTGCCCTGGCGAAGATTCGCGCGTTGCATCAACACAGTTTCGTGTAAAACGTGAGTATTAGGTTCAATTCCAAATACAGATTCATTTAGTTCGATTTCACCAACATTAGAACCGCTTTGGTTTAATAGTGCTACTTTAGGCATGACATATCCTCCCTTCGTTTATTATTTGCTAGCCTTAATTGCACTTGTAATCTTAACGTAAGATTTTTTCGCGCCTGGTACATTACCTTTGATAAGTAGTAGATTACGCTCAGCGTCCACTTTTACTACTTCAAGGTTTTGTAGTGTTACTGTTTCGCCACCCATTTGTCCTGCAAGACCTTTGCCTTTGAAGACTTTGGACGGGTCAGCACCTTGCCCCATAGAACCGGAACGACGGTGGAAACGGGAACCGTGAGTTTTAGGTCCAGTAGATTGGTTGTGGCGCTTGATTGCACCCTGGAATCCTTTACCCTTAGAAGTTCCTGTAACGTCAATTGCGTCACCAGCTTCGAAAATATCAACTTTAACCTCTTGACCTAATTCAAAGTCATCAAGGTTTGTATTACGGAATTCACGAACGTAGCGCTTAGGTGTTGTGCTTGCTTTATCAGCGTGCCCTTGAGCAGCTTTCTTCAAGCGGTTTGACTTTTCATCAGCAAAACCAAGTTGGATCGCTTCATAACCGTCATTTTCTGTTGTTTTCTTTTGAAGAACAACGTTTGGCTCAGCCTGAACAACTGTTACTGGGATCAACTCGCCATTTTCAGAGAAAATTTGAGTCATGCCGACTTTTCGTCCTAAGATTCCTTTCGTCATCCGTTACACCTCCTATTATCTTTACGATTTATTTATAGTTTAATTTCGATATCCACACCAGATGGTAGATCCAAACGCATAAGTGAATCAACAGTCTGTGGTGTTGGATTAACAATGTCGATTAGACGTTTGTGTGTGCGCATTTCGAACTGCTCACGAGAGTCTTTATACTTGTGAGTCGCACGAAGTACAGTATATACAGAACGCTCTGTTGGAAGCGGGATCGGACCAGATACATTAGCTCCGGAACGCTTCGCAGTGTCTACGATCTTTTCTGCGGACTGATCAAGTACTCTGTGATCATACGCCTTTAAACGAATACGAATTTTCTCTTTTGCCATTATTTTCCCTCCTTCTTCGCCCATTTTTGAAATAGACATTCTCCGCGAAAAAAACTTGACCACCAGCCATGGCAAAGGGGCCGGGTGTGTCAACAACCTTTCGCTTCATCGCCTTTTATGACCAACATTATTCATTATATAGAAGAAATGCAGCCAATGCAAGGATAAATCCATAATTTTTTCATCACGGACACTTAAAACATTATACTAGCGTTCACCACTTTTTTCAAGGGGATAGCTAGTATTCATAGGCTTTCCACCAAATGTTTCCGACTACCTCTTTGAAATCCATTGTCCATTTAAACAAATATGAATGAGGATATCAACCATCTCTGTGTAAAGAATAATTTTCTAAACATTCATAATAGATTAGATCCTTATAAGGTTGTCAGTGATGGAAATATAAAAGCCGATTAACGGCAAGACGGATAACCTTCCCATTTCATTCGGCCGGCATGTTATAGCAAAGACTATATTCTTTGGAAGGAATTCAATAGCATGGTTGTATTTCTTCATAAAAAAAGAGCAACAGCCAGAAGCTGTTGCTCTTTATATAGGATAGAACTGAAATTACTTAGTGATTTCAGAAACTACGCCAGAACCTACTGTACGTCCACCTTCACGGATAGAGAAACGAGTTCCGTCCTCAATCGCGATTGGGGAGATAAGTTCTACAGTCATTTCAACGTTGTCCCCAGGCATAACCATTTCTACGCCTTCAGGAAGTTGAATAACACCAGTTACGTCCGTAGTACGGAAGTAGAACTGTGGGCGGTAGTTAGAGAAGAATGGAGTGTGACGTCCACCTTCGTCTTTAGCTAGTACATAAACTTCAGCTTTGAAGTTTGTGTGTGGAGTGATAGAACCAGGCTTTGCTAGTACTTGACCACGGTTGATGTCTTCACGCTTAACACCACGAAGAAGTGCACCGATGTTGTCTCCAGCTTCAGCGTAATCTAGAAGCTTACGGAACATTTCAACACCAGTTACAGCAGTTTTGCTGGACTCTTCAGCCATACCGATGATTTCAACTTCGTCACCGACTTTAACTGTACCACGCTCAACACGACCAGTTGCAACTGTACCACGACCAGTGATAGAGAATACGTCCTCTACTGGCATCATGAATGGCTTGTCAGTGTCACGGTCTGGAGTTGGAACGTACTCGTCAACTGCATCCATAAGATCGTAGATTGCTTGCTCATACTTCTCTTCACCTTCAAGAGCTTTAAGAGCAGAACCGCTGATTACTGGTACGTCATCACCATCGAAGTCGTACTCAGAAAGTAGATCGCGAACTTCCATTTCTACTAGTTCAAGAAGCTCTTCGTCGTCTACCATGTCAACTTTGTTCAAGAATACAACGATAGCTGGTACACCTACGTTTTTAGAAAGTAGGATGTGCTCACGTGTTTGTGGCATTGGACCGTCAGCTGCAGATACAACTAGGATCGCGCCGTCCATTTGAGCAGCACCAGTGATCATGTTCTTAACGTAGTCAGCGTGACCTGGGCAGTCAACGTGTGCATAGTGACGAGTTTCAGTTTCGTACTCAACGTGTGCAGTGGAGATTGTGATTCCACGCTCACGTTCTTCAGGAGCACCGTCGATCATGTCATATGCCATTGCTTCACCAGAACCAGAACGCTTGTGAAGTACAGTCGTAATCGCTGCAGTTAGAGTTGTTTTACCGTGGTCAACGTGTCCAATTGTACCAATGTTAACGTGGGACTTGGACCGGTCAAATTTTTCTTTACCCATTGTATATTTCCTCCTTTAGATAAGTAACAATTTTGGTTTTCAAGATTTATGATGGAGCTTAGGAGTAAGCAAGAGTCACTCCTAAGCTTACACTACAAGTTATACTTTAACTCGTCTAAAAAATCAATTATTCACCAGCATTTTTCTTGATGATTTCCTCAGAGATGCTCTTCGGAACTTCTTCATAGTGGTCGAAGTGCATTGTGTACGTACCACGGCCTTGAGTGTTGGAACGCAACGCTGTTGCATAACCGAACATCTCAGATAGTGGAACGAATGCTTTAACCACTTGTGCATTACCACGAGTTTCCATACCTTCTACACGTCCACGACGGGAAGTTACGTCACCCATGATGTCGCCCATGTATTCCTCAGGAATAACAACTTCTACTTTCATCATCGGTTCAAGTAGAACAGGCTTACACTTGTTTTTCGCCTCTTTAAGTGCCATGGAAGCGGCAACTTTAAAGGCCATTTCGTTGGAGTCGACATCGTGGTAAGAACCGTCATAAAGAGTCGCTTTGATGTCTACCATAGGGTAGCCAGCCAATACACCGTTTTCCATAGACTCTTTAATACCTTGTTCTACAGATGGAATGTATTCACGTGGCACAACACCACCGACGATCTTGTTAACGAATTCGAAACCAGCGCCTTCTTCGTTAGGTTCGAACTCAACCCATACGTGACCGAATTGTCCACGACCACCGGATTGACGTACGAACTTACCTTCCACTTGTGCACTACCGCGGAATGTTTCACGGTAAGCAACTTGTGGAGCACCAATGTTCGCTTCAACTTTGAACTCACGCTTCAGACGGTCAACGATGATGTCCAGGTGAAGTTCACCCATACCAGCGATGATCGTTTGACCCGTTTCAACGTTTGTTTCAGTTTGGAACGTTGGATCCTCTTCAGCTAGTTTACCAAGAGCGATGGACATCTTATCTTGGTCAGCTTTAGATTTAGGCTCGATAGCAACAGAGATTACCGGATCAGGGAATTCCATGGACTCAAGAATAACAAGACTCTTTTCGTCACATAGTGTATCACCCGTACCTGTATCTTTAAGGCCTACCGCACCTGCGATATCCCCTGCATATACAGTGGAGATCTCTTCACGAGAGTTGGCGTGCATTTGTAGGATACGACCTACACGTTCACGCTTGTCTTTCGTGGAGTTTTTCACGTATGATCCAGCATTCAATGTACCGGAGTAAACGCGGAAGAAAGTAAGTTTACCTACATAAGGGTCTGTAGCGACTTTAAATGCCAATGCAGAGAATGGCTCGTTGTCGTCAGGCTTACGTACAACTTCTTCTTCTGTTTGTGGTACGTGACCTTCAATTGGAGGTACATCTAGTGGAGATGGTAGATAATCGATAACACCATCAATTAGAAGTTGAACTCCTTTGTTCTTGAAGGCAGAACCACAGAATACTGGGTAGAATTCAACACTTAGAGTTGCTTTACGGATCGCATCCTTAAGCTGGTCGTTTGTGATTTCTTCTCCCTCTAGATACTGCATCATCAAGTCTTCATCGAGTTCTGCAACAGCTTCTACTAGCTTGCCACGGTACTCTTCAGCTTGATCTTTGTAGTCGTCAGGAATCGGGCGTGCTTCAGCACGTGTTCCCAAGTCGTCCATGTAGTAGTATGCTTCCATCGTTACTAGGTCGATGATTCCTTCGAACTCATCTTCCGCACCGACAGGAAGTTGAACAGCTGCTGCATTTGCTCCTAGGCGGTCTTGCAACGTACCTAGGGAGTAGATGAAGTCAGCTCCGATTTTGTCCATTTTGTTAATGAAGACAATACGTGGAACACCGTATGTCGTAGCTTGGCGCCAAACAGTTTCTGTTTGAGGCTCAACACCAGATTGTGCGTCAAGGACAGCTACGGAACCATCAAGTACACGTAGGGAACGTTCAACTTCAACAGTGAAGTCTACGTGTCCTGGAGTATCGATGATGTTGATACGGTGACCTTTCCACTGAGCAGTCGTAGCGGCGGAAGTGATTGTAATTCCGCGCTCTTGTTCCTGCTCCATCCAGTCCATTTGGGAAGCTCCTTCGTGAGTTTCACCAATCTTGTGGATACGTCCTGTGTAGAAAAGAATACGCTCTGTCGCCGTTGTTTTACCAGCGTCGATGTGAGCCATTACCCCGATATTCCGAGTCTTTTCCAAGGAGAACTCTCTAGCCATGCATCTTTCTCCTTCCTGTTTGAACCTTTATTTTTTGGTGATTACCAGCGATAGTGAGCGAATGCTTTGTTCGCTTCCGCCATCTTGTGCATTTCTTCGCGACGCTTCACAGATGCACCTGTGTTGTTAGCAGCATCTAGAATTTCGTTAGCTAGGCGCTCTTCCATCGTTTTCTCTCCGCGAAGACGCGCATAGTTTACGATGAAACGCAAGCCTAGTGCCTGGCGACGTTCTGGACGAACTTCAACAGGTACCTGATAGTTGGAACCACCTACACGACGAGCGCGTACCTCCAATACAGGCATTACGTTCTTCATTGCTTGATCAAATGCTTCCATAGCGTCATTGCCGCTACGTTCTTGAACAAGTTCAAATGCTTTATAAAGGATTTTCTGTGCTTTACCGCGCTGACCGTTAACCATGATTTGGTTGATCAAGCGAGTAACAAGCTTAGAGTTATACATTGGATCTGGTAACACATCACGTTTAGCTACTGGACCTTTACGTGGCATATGTTCCCCTCCCTTCTTCGATGTTTTTATTTAAGCGATATTTACATATCGATTATTTTTTAGCTTTTGGTTTTTTCGTACCGTATTTGGAACGACCTTGCATACGGCCATCAACACTTGCTGTGTCAAGAGCACCACGTACAACGGTGTAACGTACACCTGGCAAGTCTTTAACTTTACCGCCACGGATAAGAACAACACTGTGTTCTTGAAGGTTGTGGCCTTCACCAGGGATATAAGCGTTAACCTCAAGCTGGTTAGTTAGACGAACACGTGCATACTTACGTAGGGCAGAGTTCGGTTTCTTAGGTGTCATTGTTCCAACACGTGTGCAAACCCCACGCTTTTGTGGAGAAGAAAGATCAGTCATACGCTTTTTATAGCTGTTGTAACCTTTGTTCAAAGCTGGAGAGTTTGACTGCTTCGTTTTGCTTACGCGCCCTTTGCGTACCAATTGGTTAATTGTTGGCATGTTTGTATCCTCCCTTCGTACTTTTTTAATACCACACATCCAGGTGGTTCATATAAAGGCAAAAAACAAAGCTTTCGCGTCATACGCCAAAACTTTATTGCTTTATCGCCACTGTAGCCGCACCAACATCAATACCACATGCATTCCCGAGCTCCTCCATCGAAGGGACTCGTGTGTGAGGAATGTTCAGTTGTTGGGCTAATTTAGCTACTTTAAGTGTCATCGACTGATCAGCATCTTCAGCCGTAATGACTTCAACCACTTCGCCATTTTTCATGGCTTTCAGTGTTTGTTTGGTTCCAATAATTATATCGGATTTAGCCTGTGCTACTTTTTCATAAGACATCTTCATATCCTCCAAAGTAACAAGGATAAATGGAAGCACCTTGATTATATTATCACTCACCCAAATGCATGTCAACTGCATCTGGGTGAGTTTTTTTAGTGCTTCCTTTAATTTTACACCTTGTTAACATCTACTTCTTTATTTTAAGAATGTGTGACTTCTTCGGTCACTTCTGGAACCTCTTGTCGTTGTTGTTCGGATTGCGCTTGAATCTTGCGGTAACGAGTCATACCCGTACCTGCAGGAACAAGCTTACCGATAATAACATTCTCTTTCAATCCTAGCAACTCATCGCGCTTACCTTTAATGGCTGCGTCTGTAAGGACACGTGTTGTCTCCTGGAAGGATGCAGCGGATAGGAAGCTGTCTGTTTCAAGAGACGCTTTGGTAATACCAAGGATGACTGGACGGCCGACAGCCGGCTGGCCACCT
The DNA here is from genome assembly GCF_035818575.1 of Halobacillus sp. HZG1. Taxonomy (NCBI): domain Bacteria; kingdom Bacillati; phylum Bacillota; class Bacilli; order Caryophanales; family Bacillaceae; genus Halobacillus; species Halobacillus sp. HZG1. Next base: position 29,087 of record NZ_JAYLVQ010000060.1, on the reverse strand, counting down.
TCCATAAGCGCTTTTTGGTTCGCTTCTTTGAATTGGTGAATTTCAAGTAGAGAACCTGGAAGTACATCGGTGTCACCAGAATCAAGGACACGTACTTTACGAAGCATCTGGCGTACCATAACTTCAACGTGCTTATCGGAGATTTCCACCCCTTGCATACGGTAAACTTTCTGCACTTCTTTGAGAAGGTATTCTTGAACGCCGTCAAGTCCCTGTACGGTCAGCAATTCTTTAGGATCAATGGAACCTTCAGTCAGAGGTTCACCTGCTTTGACCTCATCTCCAACCGACACTTTCATACGTGCACCGTATGGAGCCGTGTATGAACGTGATTCTACAGCACCTTGAACGACAATTTCCTGCTTCTCTTTGACTTCATTGATTTCGTGTACCGTACCATCAATTTCTGTGATAACGGCTTGACCTTTCGGATTACGCGCTTCCACGATCTCCTGGATACGTGGAAGACCCTGCGTGATATCGTCTCCGGCTACACCACCTGTGTGGAAGGTACGCATTGTAAGCTGTGTACCCGGCTCACCGATGGATTGTGCAGCGATGATTCCGACTGCTTCACCGACTTCAACTTCATCACCTGTTGCAAGGTTACGGCCATAACACTTCTTACAAACCCCATGTTTTGTATTACAAGTGAATGCCGTACGAATCACAATCTCTTCAATGCCAGCATCAACGATTTGTCGTGCGACATCTTCATAAATAACTTCATTTCTTTCAACCATAATCGCATCTGTTTCAGGGTGCTTCACTGTCTGGAATGCTGTACGTCCGATGAGACGGTCGATCAATGGTTCAACCACTTCGGTACCCTCTGTCAGTGCAGCTACAGGCAAGCCTCTGTCTGTTCCACAATCGTCCTCACGAACGATAACATCTTGCGCTACGTCTACAAGTCGACGTGTCAAGTAACCAGAGTCGGCTGTCTTAAGGGCTGTATCGGCAAGTCCTTTACGGGCACCGTGTGTAGAGATGAAGTATTCAAGTACTGTCAGACCTTCACGGAAACTTGATTTGATCGGTAGTTCAATGATTCGTCCAGCCGGGTTGGCCATCAGACCACGCATACCAGCAAGCTGCGTGAAGTTAGAGGCGTTACCACGGGCTCCGGAATCACTCATCATGAAGATCGGGTTACGCGGGTTCAAGGACTTCATCAGACGGTTCTGAATATCATCTTTAGCCGCAGACCAAATTTCAATGACGCGATCGTAACGTTCTTCTTCTGTGATTAGACCACGACGGAACTGTTTCAAGACTTTATCCACTTTCTCTTGCGCTTCATCAAGGATTTCCTGCTTCTCTGGAAGTACGACAACGTCAGATACACCGACAGTAATACCGGCCTTCGTGGAGTATGCAAACCCAAGATCCTTCATGCGGTCAAGCATTTTAGACGTTTCACTGATGGAGAAACGCTTAAACACTTCAGCGATGATATCACCAAGGATTCCTTTCTTGAATGGAGATACTTCTTCACGCTTAGAAATTTCTTCACGGATATCTGTACCTTTTTCAATGAAGTAGTGATCAGGAGTCTTGATTTCCAAGTTCTCTTTCGTCGGTTCATTGATATATGGGAATGAATTCGGCAGCATTTCGTTGAAAATCAACTTACCTACTGAAGTCAGTAGAAGCTGCTGATTCTGTTTCTCAGTAAATGTTTCGTTATTCAAAGAGCTAGCCTGAACTGCTACACGCGTGTGCAGGTGAGCATAGCCATTTTGGTAAGCCATTAGAGCTTCGTTCAAGTCTTTGAAGAACATGCCTTCTCCGATGGCACCTTTTCTCTCAAGAGTCAGGTAGTAGTTACCTAATACCATATCCTGGGAAGGTGTAACGACCGGCTTACCATCCTTAGGGTTAAGGATGTTTTGAGCAGCAAGCATTAAGATACGCGCTTCCGCCTGAGCTTCTGAGGATAACGGCACGTGTACGGCCATCTGGTCTCCATCAAAGTCGGCGTTGTATGCCGTACATACAAGCGGATGCAGACGAATGGCACGACCTTCGACAAGAGTCGGTTCAAAGGCCTGGATACCCAAGCGGTGCAATGTTGGTGCACGGTTGAGTAGAACCGGGTGTTCTTTGATGACATCTTCAAGGACATCCCATACTTCGTGGTGTACGCGCTCGATCTTACGCTTCGCTGATTTGATGTTATGAGCAAGACCTCGGGATACGAGTTCTTTCATAACGAATGGTTTGAACAATTCAAGGGCCATTTCTTTTGGAAGACCACATTGGTACATCTTCAAGGATGGTCCTACGACGATAACAGAACGGCCGGAATAGTCGACACGCTTACCTAGCAAGTTCTGACGGAAACGTCCTTGCTTACCTTTCAACATATGAGAAAGGGATTTAAGTGGTCGGTTTCCTGGTCCTGTTACAGGACGGCCGCGACGGCCATTGTCGATCAAAGCATCAACAGCTTCCTGCAGCATACGCTTCTCGTTTTGAACGATGATGGTCGGTGCACCAAGATCCAACAAACGCTTCAGGCGGTTGTTACGGTTGATTACACGACGATACAAGTCGTTCAAATCAGAAGTTGCAAAACGCCCACCATCGAGCTGGACCATTGGACGAAGTTCCGGCGGAATGACCGGAAGAACGTCAAGAATCATCCATGATGGATCGTTTCCTGAGTTACGGAAGGATTCTAATACTTCAAGACGCTTGATTGCACGTGTACGGCGTTGTCCTTGAGCTGTCTTCAGCTCTTCTTTCAACATCTCTACTTCACCATCAAGGTCGATATCATATAGAAGCTTACGGATCGCTTCCGCGCCCATAGCTGCCTGGAATCCTTGTCCGAACTTCTCGCGGTATGAGCGGTACTCTTTTTCAGAAAGCAATTGCTTCCTTTCAAGAGCCGTCTCACCCGGATCCGTTACAATATAGGCTGCGAAATAGATGACTTCCTCCAAAGCTCTCGGAGACATATCCAACACAAGCCCCATACGACTCGGAATTCCTTTGAAGTACCAAATATGAGAGACAGGGGCAGCTAGCTCTAGGTGCCCCATACGCTCACGGCGAACTTTCGCCTTGGTTACTTCAACGCCACAGCGGTCACAAACGACACCCTTATAACGGACACGCTTATATTTTCCGCAGTGACATTCCCAGTCTTTCTGCGGGCCAAAGATTCGCTCGCAGAAAAGACCGTCTTTTTCTGGTTTCAACGTACGATAGTTGATGGTTTCTGGCTTCTTAACCTCACCGTAGGACCAAGAACGAATCTTATCCGGTGAAGCCAGACCTATTTTCATATACTCAAAGTTATTTACATCTAGCAAGGGGCCTACCTCCCTTTCAGTATCCGGGTTTTACCCTAAGCTTAGAACACGAGCAGCAGCAGTGTTTCTATCTTAATCGTCTAAGTTCAAATTCTCGGATTCTTTGGTTTGCTCTTCTTCGATATCGCGCATTTCGATCTCTTGTTCATCAGCAGAAAGGATCTTCACATCCATACCTAAACTCTGAAGTTCTTTAATTAGGACCTTGAATGATTCAGGGACCCCTGGTTCAGGAACGTTATCACCTTTAACGATGGCCTCGTACGTTTTCACACGTCCGACGACATCATCTGATTTGACAGTCAAGATCTCTTGAAGAGTATAAGCCGCACCGTATGCTTCAAGTGCCCATACCTCCATCTCACCGAAACGCTGTCCACCGAATTGTGCTTTACCACCAAGCGGTTGTTGCGTGACCAATGAATACGGTCCAGTTGAACGGGCGTGCAGTTTATCGTCAACCATGTGTGCAAGTTTAATCATATACATAACACCAACGGATACACGGTTATCAAATGGATCACCTGTACGTCCGTCATAAAGAATTGTTTTCGCATCACGAGCCATACCTGCTTCTTGCAGTGTCTCCCAAACGTCTTCCTCACGCGCACCGTCAAATACCGGGGTGGCAATTCTCTCACCCATTAAGCGAGCAGCCATACCCATGTGAAGCTCCAGTACCTGACCGATGTTCATACGCGACGGAACACCTAGTGGGTTCAACATGATGTCTACCGGTGTACCATCCGGAAGGAAAGGCATGTCTTCTTCTGGAAGAATCTTAGAAATAACACCTTTGTTTCCGTGACGACCGGCCATTTTATCCCCTTCAGAAATCTTACGCTTCTGAACGATATAGACACGGATCAACTGGTTAACACCCGGTGGTAGTTCGTCACCATCTTCGCGGTTAAAGATCTTCACATCAAGGACAATTCCGCCTGCACCGTGTGGCACACGCAGGGAAGTGTCACGCACTTCACGAGCTTTTTCACCGAAAATCGCATGTAGAAGACGTTCCTCTGCCGATAGTTCTGTCACACCTTTTGGAGTAACTTTACCAACAAGTAGATCTCCGTCGCTTACTTCAGCACCTACACGGATAATTCCGCGGTCGTCCAAGTCACGAAGGGCATCTTCCCCAACGTTCGGAATGTCACGAGTGATTTCTTCTGGTCCAAGCTTCGTATCACGAGCTTCAGACTCATATTCTTCAATGTGAATGGACGTGTACACATCATCTTTAACGAGGCGTTCACTCATGATGATCGCATCCTCATAGTTGTAACCGTCCCATGTCATGAAGGCAACAAGCGGGTTTTGACCCAGTGCCAATTCACCCATATCCATGGAAGGTCCGTCAGCCAGGATTTCGCCCTGTTTGACGCGATCTCCTTTAGAAACAATCGGGCGCTGGTTGTAACAGCTTCCCTGGTTGGATCGAATGAATTTCTGCAGACGATAACGGTCAAGATCTCCTTCGACCTCTTTGCCATCCACTTCAGAAATACGGCGGACACGAACTTCTTTCGCTTCTACGCGCTCTACAATTCCTTCGTGTCGGCAGATGACCGCAGCACCAGAGTCTTTACCAGACACATACTCCATACCTGTACCCACAAGCGGAGCATCAGGCTTGAGCAATGGCACCGCTTGACGCTGCATGTTCGCACCCATCAAGGAACGGTTGGAGTCATCGTTCTCAAGGAAAGGAATACATGCGGTCGCTGCAGATACAACCTGCTTCGGTGATACGTCCATGTAGTCGATACGGTCACGGCTTACGACGGTGTTCTCACCACGGAAACGGGCGATTACTTCTTCATCTGTAAAGGCTCCATCATCTTCAAGCTTGGCGTTCGCCTGAGCGACAACGTAGTTGTCTTCCTCATCAGCTGTCAGATAATCGATTTGCGCTGTAACTTTATTCGTATCTGGATCAACGCGGCGGTATGGCGTTTCGATGAAACCAAACTCATTTACTTTCGCATAAGAGGAAAGGGAGTTGATCAAACCGATGTTCGGACCTTCCGGCGTTTCGATCGGACACATACGACCATAGTGGGAGTAGTGTACGTCACGAACTTCAAATCCTGCACGTTCACGAGTCAGACCACCCGGTCCCAGTGCTGAGAGACGGCGCTTGTGCGTCAGTTCTGCCAACGGGTTCGTTTGGTCCATGAACTGAGACAATTGCGAGCTTCCGAAGAACTCTTTAATAGAAGCAATGACAGGACGAATGTTAATCAATTGTTGTGGTGTGATGGAGGACGTATCCTGAATGGACATACGCTCACGAACCACACGCTCCATACGAGAAAGACCAATACGGAATTGGTTCTGCAGCAATTCACCAACAGAACGCAGGCGGCGGTTACCTAGGTGGTCGATGTCATCCGTTCCACCCACATCGTGCAACAAGTTGAAGAAATAGCTGATGGAAGAAAGGATATCCGCAGGGGTAATGTTCTTCACGTCACGGTCAATGTTTGCATTGCCGATGACATTGATGGAACGTTCACCTTCTGGGTCCGTCGGGTCAACAATTTTGACAGACTGAACCTGGATAGGATCTTCAAGGACACCGTCTACCGGGTCCAACGTTTCTTCACTCAATGTGCCCTCTTCGTCATCAAAGTGAGGGATCAGCTTATTCAATAGACGACGATCAATCTTGTCCCCTTTTTCAGCGATCACTTCGCCCGTTTCTTCGTCTACCAGCGTTTCTGCCAGCGTCTGATTGAACAAACGGTCTTTGATGTGAAGTTTTTTATTCATTTTATAGCGACCTACACGCGCTAGGTCATAGCGTTTCGGGTCGAAGAAACGGGAAACGAGCAAGCTTTTCGCATTCTCTACTGTCGGCGGCTCGCCAGGGCGTAGACGCTCGTAGATCTCAAGCAATGCTTTCTCTGTGTTTTCCGTATTGTCTTTTTCCAACGTGTTCTTCAAGTATTCGTTATCACCAATAAGATCGATGATCTCCTGGTCTGTGCCGAATCCTAAAGCACGTAAAAGCACGGTGATCGGTAACTTACGGGTACGGTCGATACGGACGTGTACGACGTCTTTAGCATCGGTTTCGAACTCAAGCCACGCTCCGCGGTTCGGGATGACGGTAGCTGTGTAACCTCTCTTACCATTCTTATCAATCTTCTTGTTAAAGTACACGCTAGGAGAACGAACAAGCTGAGAAACGATAACACGCTCAGCACCATTGATTACAAAGGTACCTGTGTCTGTCATAAGTGGGAAGTCACCCATAAATACTTCTTGTTCTTTCACTTCTCCTGTCTCATTATTTAAGAGACGTACTTTCACACGAAGTGGTGCGTTATATGTTACATCGCGATCCTTTGACTCATCGACTGGATACTTTGGTTCGCCAAGACTGTAGTCCACAAACTCCAATGACAAATTACCTGTGAAATCTTCGATTGGGGAAATATCCTGGAACATTTCCTTCAAACCTTCTTCTAAGAACCAATCGTAAGAAGCGGTTTGAATTTCAATCAAGTTCGGTAATTCTAATACCTCACTGATGCGTGCGTAACTTCTGCGCTGGCGGTGTCGTCCATACTGAACTAGTTGACCTGTCAACTGATTCACCCCTCAAATCAAGCATTTTAATAACGAAAAAAGGGTCCGGCAAGACATGCCGAACAGGCTTGCGGTTGATCTTGCCACAAGCACTATTTAAACATCCGTTTCACAACGAATGGTGATTCTTCATTTCTCTCTAACGTTAGACAAAAAAGAAAAAGGCTTTTCATACGTAAAAACCTCATTTACTTTCAGTGTTCGATTTTACCATTCTGACCATCTATCAACTTTTTATACACATTTCTAAAAAAAGACTTGACAGAGTTCAGATATATTGGCATTTTTCAATACTAGCACAACTAGTAGGGCTAGTCAAACTTTTTTAGCTCTAAGGATGTAGTACCCTTTGTGCTTATCCACGACCTCTGCATTTCCGAACAAATCTTCAAGTTTTTGCTTCGCAGACGGCGCCCCCTGTTTCTTTTGAATCACGACCCACAGCTCTCCTTCATCAAGTAGAGCTTCCTTCGCTTCTTCAAACATTGTGTGGACCACTTGTTTCCCGGCCCGGATGGGTGGGTTTGTAAGGATAGCGGCAAACTTCTGATCTACTATTCCTTGTAAACGGTCGCTTTCTTGAATCGTAATGTTCACCACTTCATTATCTTCGGCATTTTTTTCGGCCAGCCCCAACGCTCTCTCATTTACATCGACCATAAATACATGACGGTCTTCGTGAGCTTTAGCCAGGGACAAACCGATCGGGCCGTAGCCACAACCAAGGTCAAGTATGTCACCTTGAACACCTGGTTCCTGGAAGGTATCAATTAAAAAACGCGATCCGAAATCCACTTCTTTTTTGGAAAAGACAGCATTATCCGTCGTGAATGTGAAGACATGACCGAGCAACTCAAAGTTCCATGTCTTTTCTTCACTGCTCGTCGTTGTTTTCTTTGAATAATAATGCTCCGACATAACCCGAACACCTTCTTTTTCATCTATTGAAACGGCAAGGTTTATTCCTGATTCTAGCAAGTCTAACAAATCATGAGCACTCTTGCTAAATATGCCTGTTAAGAAAAAGAAAGCCCGCCGATAAATCAGCGAGCTTTACTTTAAACATTCTCTTACTTAACTTCGACAGAAGCGCCTGCTTCTTCAAGCTTAGACTTGATTTCTTCAGCTTCTTCTTTAGAAATAGCTTCTTTGATTGTTGCCGGAGCACCATCAACCATTTCCTTCGCGTCTTTAAGACCAGCACCAGTGATTTCACGTACTGCTTTAACTACTTTGATCTTAGAAGATCCAGCAGATTCTAGTACTACATCAAATTCAGTTTGCTCTTCAGCAGCTTCGCCACCTGCAGCAGGCGCGCCAGCAGCAACTGGAGCTGCAGCAGATACACCAAATTCTTCTTCAATTGCTTTAACTAGATCGTTAAGCTCAAGAACAGACATTTCCTTAATCGCTTCGATAATTTGTTCGTTAGACATGAGAAATTTCCTCCTTAGTTTTTGTTGTTATAGTTTAAACGAACGCTAACTTACGCGCTTTCTTCTTCTTTTTGATCCGCGATCGCTTGCGTAGCGTAAGCGAAGTTGCGGATAGGTGCTTGTAGTACGCTTAGGAACATAGATACAAGACCTTCGTAGTTTGGAAGGTTTGCAAGTTCTTTGATTTGCTCAAGAGTTGCAACTTGACCTTCAACTACCCCACCTTTGATTTCAAGGCTATCGTGATCTTTAGCGAAGTTGTTCAATACTTTAGCCGCAGCTACAGCATCGTCTTCATGGAAAGCGACAGCTGTCGGTCCTTGAAGGACTTCGTTAAGTTCAGATAGTTCGACTTCGTCAGCAGCACGACGGACCATTGTGTTTTTATACACTTTGAAATCTACGCCTGCTTCACGAAGCTGGGTACGAAGTTCAGTAACTTCTGCTACATCAAGTCCGCGGTAGTCTACAACGACTGCAGATTTACTGTTGCGGAACTTGTCAGCCAAGTCAGATACAATCTGTTTCTTCTGTTCGATAACACTGCTCATTGTTCCACCTCCTATTGACTTTTCATCATACCGTTCGAAGGTTTTACTCATAAAAAACACCTCCACATAGACATGGAGGTGTTTCATAGAGCAGGGCAGATCGCGCTGCTCTATTTATATCACACACCTCGGCAGGACTTTAAGTGGGAACCCACACCTGCTGTCTACGGTATAACGTATTTATTTATACAACGCTACCTAGTATATCTCGTAGATAACGGAAAGTCAACACTTTTTTATTACTTCGTGTAACCAGAAACGTCTACTTTGATTCCAGGTCCCATTGTAGATGAAACAGCAGCGTTACGCATATAAGTTCCCTTAGATGCTTGTGGCTTCGCTTTAACAAGTGTTTCAGTGATTGCTGCGAAGTTTTCAGCCAGCTTGTTCTCATCGAAAGATGCTTTACCGATTGGAACATGGATGTTCGCTGCTTTATCAACGCGGTATTCTACTTTACCTGCTTTGATTTCGTTAACAGCTTTTTCTACTTCGAATGTCACTGTACCTGTTTTAGGGTTTGGCATAAGACCTTTTGGTCCTAGTACTCGACCTAGTTTACCAACTTCAGCCATCATGTCAGGAGTTGCTACTACAACATCAAAATCGAACCAACCTTGGTTGATCTTGTTGATTAGGTCTTGTTCACCTACGTAGTCAGCACCTGCTGCTTCTGCTTCTTTCGCTTTATCACCTTTAGCGAAAACAAGCACACGCTGAGATTTACCTGTACCGTGTGGAAGCACCATTGCGCCACGGATTTGCTGATCCGCTTTCTTAGGATCTACACCCAGACGGAATGCCGCTTCGACAGTTTCGTCAAAGTTCGCTTTTGAAGTTTCTTTTACAAGCTTGATGGCTTCTTGCACATCGTAAGCTTTTGTACGGTCAACAAGCTTCGCTAGCTCTTGTTGCTTTTTCGATTTCTTAGCCATTATTAATTTCCTCCTCGTTGTGGTTTTAACGGATTTTCCTCCCACGAATAAAGGTTGCGAAAGAGTCAATAGCTCCATTTCCGCAACCTTTTCCTATCTCCATGTAACGCTGTGGGATTAATCTTCGATCGTGATTCCCATGCTGCGCGCTGTACCTTCAACCATGCGCATTGCAGCTTCAACGTCAGCAGCGTTCAAATCAGGCATTTTCGTTTCTGCGATTTCGCGTACTTGGTCGCGTTTAACAGAAGCTACTTTGTTACGGTTCGGTTCACCGGAACCTGATTCAACTCCTGCCGCTTTCTTAAGAAGAACAGCAGCTGGTGGAGTTTTCGTAACGAATGTAAAGGAACGGTCCTCATAAACCGTAATTTCTACTGGAATGATCGTACCTGCTTGTTCCTGTGTACGAGCGTTAAATTCCTTACAGAATCCCATGATGTTAATACCTGCTTGACCTAGTGCTGGTCCAACCGGCGGTGCTGGGTTCGCTTTACCTGCAGGAATCTGAAGCTTTACAACATTAATAACTTTTTTAGCCACGAGACACACCTCCTTAAAGTCCGTGATGTGGTAATAGGGTTCAACCCCTCCCACTCATTGCGATATCTACGCAATCGCCCTCTTTTGGGGCGCATATAGAACATAAAAATTCTAGCATCTTTATTTCCAATATGCAAGGGGAGAGTTGAATTTTATAATTTTTCGATTTGGGTAAAGTCTAACTCTACCGGGGTTTCACGCCCGAACATATTGACGTGGACTTTCACTTTCTGCTTGTCCGTATCAATATATTCAATGGATCCTGTGAAGTTTGCGAAAGGTCCGTCTGTCACTTTAACACTTTCCTTCACCTCGAAGTCAACCTCCGCTTTCGGCTGTTCGTTCATGCCCATGCGCTTAAGAACCGTTTCTACTTCTTCAGGCAGGAGAGGGATCGGCTTAGAACCGGAACCAGTGGATCCTACGAAACCAGTAACACCTGGCGTATTACGTACCACGTACCAGGAGTCATCTGTCATGACCATTTCAGCCAAAACATAACCAGGAAATACTTTTTTCTTCGCCACTTTCCTCTTGCCATTTTTAATTTCTGCTTCTTCGTCCTCGGGAACAAGAACACGGAAGATCTTGTCTTCCATTCCCATTGATTCCACACGCTTTTCCAGGTTTGTTTTCACCTTGTTCTCATAACCTGAATAGGTGTGGACTACATACCATCTTTTTTCCATATTCGCAGGACAAGTGCTTGCCCTTCCCTCCCTTATACTAGAGTTGATGAATATTACTCCAACATGAAAAAACCCGCGGGACGGGTTTTTTGTAAGTCTATCTCCTATTATAGCATAAAAACCACTCTACTATTCTTGAGCGATGAGTTCAATCACTTGGGAAATCCCAAGATCTACAATAGCGAAGAATACAGCTACGAAAGTGACAGTCAAAATAACCGTAACCGTGTACTTCCACAGTTCCTGACCTTTAGGCCAACTAACCTTCTTCATCTCTCGTGCTACATTCTTGAAGAACTTAAACATGCTGTAATACCCCCAAACTTGCGCCAACTGGCTTCCTTCTCTATTTCGTCTCGCGGTGTAAAGTATGCGTTCCGCACTTTTTACAAAACTTGCGGACTTCAAGACGTTCGGATTGGTTGGATCGATTTATATATGAACTATAATTCCGACTTAAACATTCTGTACAAGCTAATATGACTTTTTTTCTCATTATCCGTCACCTCAATCTAGAGAGGTTTACACATACTCACTAAATGTAGCACTCTTACCGATTACTGTCAATGCAGCTTTCATAGAGTGATTTCATTGACTTCCAAGTATTTTTCAAGCTTTCTCTTCACACGTTGTAAAGCGTTATCAATAGATTTCACGTGTCGATCAAGCTCAACCGAAATCTCCTGGTAGGAACGTCCGTCCAAGTAGAGGGTCAGCACTTTTTTCTCTAAATCACTTAATAACTCTGACATTTTCTCTTCCATGTCTGAAAACTTCTCTTTATTAACAATCAATTCTTGTGGGTCGATAGCCTTTGAACCAGCGATGACATCCAGTAATGTCCGATCTGATTCCTCATCATAAATAGGCTTGTCCAAAGAAACGTAGGAATTCAACGGGATATGCTTCTGTCTTGTGGCGGTTTTAATTGCGGTGATAATTTGACGGGTGACACATAATTCTGCAAAGGCTTTGAAGGATGACAGCTTGCCTTCTCTGTAATCGCGGATGGCTTTGTAAAGACCGATCATCCCTTCCTGGACGATATCCTCCCGGTCTGCGCCAATAAGAAAGTATGTCCGAGCTTTCGCGCGCACAAAATTCTTGTACTTATTAATCAAGTAATCTAGCGCCTGGACCTGTCCTTGATTAATCCGTTCAACGACTTCTTCGTCATCAAGCTTGCTAAGATCCAAATCGTTGGTGCTTTTCTCCGTTTGTAAGATGCTCACACAGGATCCCTCCGACCGTGCTACCTCAATATAGCAATATTATACAGTACGATTCTGAAAAGCGTCAACAAGTTGTCAGAATTATTTATCTCCTCGGCGCCATTTCTCAAACAGTTCCCTTACCTCTTTATTGATTGGTATTTTAGATTGATAAGGGTACTGGTTCTGGCTTTCGACATCTTTCTCTATTTGGTTTTCAATATTCTTCACTTCAATATACAGTTCTCTTGCTGATTTTCTGAAAGCTCCCTGCCCGAAAATGGTCCGTTGTTCTGCATAGTCTGACGTCGCGACATAGACTTGAGTACGAACATCATTCAACTCTCCCGCGAGTTTTTCAATCCGTTCATCAGCGGTTTCGTTTTCTTTTGTAAAGATAACTTCAACTTTGTAATTTTTTTGTTTTTTTTCAACTCCCCGGACATGGTAAGCATCAAAAACGATCATGATCCGGTCCCCGGTGTATGATTGATACTCCGCCATCATCTCTATAAGGAGATCCCGGGCCTGGCCGAGATCTTTCTCCTTTAGATTTTTTAATTCCGGCCAAGCGCCAATCATATTGTATCCATCGACAATTAAGACGTTCATGCCTTATTCCCCTAACGGATGACGCTTTCTATAGACTTCGTACATCAAAAGGGAAGCCGCTACAGATGCGTTCAAAGAAGTTACTTCTCCGGCCATAGGGAGACTGACCGTCCAATCACACTTATCTTTCGTTAATCGGCTCATGCCGCGACCTTCACTTCCAATGACGAGGGCGATCGGCATTTTCCCGTCAAGCTCCCGGTAATCTTCTGTACCTACTGCGTCTGTACCTACCACCCAGACAAACCTTTCCTTCAACTCATCAATCGTCCGTGCAAGGTTCGTTACACGAGCAACCGGAATATATTCGATCGCCCCTGTCGACGTTTTCGCAACGGTTGCCGTTAAAGAAACAGAACGTCTCTTCGGTATGATGACACCATGTGCTCCTGCCGCATCTGCCGTCCGCAGTATGGAACCGAGATTATGCGGGTCTTCAATTTCATCACAAATAATGAAAAATGGAGGCTCGTCCCTTTCTTCTGCTTTCGCAAATAAATCTTCCAAATCACTGTATTCATACGCAGCCACCGAAGCAATGACCCCCTGGTGATTTCCATCAACAAGCTGGTCAATTTTCTTCTTCGGCACTTTTTGAACAATGAGTCCTTGTTCCTTGGCCAGCTGTTCAAGCTTTTTGTACGCCTGGTGCTGCAACTGGTCCGATACCATCACTTTATTGATCGGTCTGCCTGACCGGATGGCTTCCTGGACCGAATTCTTTCCGATGATCCATTCTCCGCTCATGATTATTCACTCCTTTCTTCAACTATTTGAATAGCGTTTTGTATCAATGTTTCCAGCCGCTCGGTCTGGCCCGATAAATACAAAAACCCTAAAACCGCTTCGAATGCGGTCGAATAACGATAAGTCTGTACGTTGGTGCTTTTAGGGACGGATCCCGATTTTGCGTTCCGCCCCCTCCTAAGCACACCTTCCTCTTCTTCCGTGAGCCTTCCTTCCTGCTGCCATACATTAACCACATTCGCCTGCGACACAGCCGAAACAAACTGGATGGCTGCCTGGTGAAGATGCTGAGGCTTCACCTCTCCTTTTTCAAGCAGGTGCTGCCTCACATAAAGCTCATAAACAGAGTCGCCCATATAGGCGAGAGCAAGACTCTTCATCTGTTTCGCATTTGCGATCGCCATCGTCCTACCCCCGCTTCCATCTCGTGCCCTGGGATGTATCTTCAAGGATGATGTTGCGATCTTTCAACTCATCACGAATTTCGTCGGCACGCGCGAAGTCACGATTCTTTCTGGCTTGCTTCCGCTCTTCAATTAGAGCATCCACTTCCTCATCAAGCAATTCTTCCTGAGCCTGCAGTTGAATACCGAGAACCCCTGTCAATTCTTCAAACAATTCTTCAAAAGCCGTCAAGACTTTTTCGTGAGTCTGCTCCTCCTGTAAATATAAGTTTGCAGTTTTGGTTAAGTCAAACAGGACGGAAATCGCGTTCGCCGTGTTGAAGTCATCATCCATTTCTTTAATGAATTGCTCTTTATAACCAGCCACTTTATCCAGCCACTCACTTTGATCTTCCTTCAAGCTCATCGTGGAATTTTTTCGGTGCTGGATGTTTTCATACGCATTCTTGATACGATCAAAGCTGCTTTTCGCCCCTTTCAACAACTCATCACTGAAGTTGATGGGATGACGGTATTGGACACTCAGCATGAAGAAGCGGATCACTTGAGGGTCATGCTTTTTCACAAGATCGTGGGCAAGGATGAAGTTCCCTAAGGACTTCGACATTTTTTCATTGTCAATATTAATATACCCGTTATGCATCCAGTAGCGGGCAAAAGATTCCCCGTTATGAGCTTCTGATTGCGCAATCTCATTTTCATGGTGGGGGAATGTTAAATCCTGCCCGCCCGCATGGATATCAATCGTATCTCCAAGGTATTTCTTCGCCATCGCTGAGCACTCGATATGCCACCCCGGCCGGCCGCTTCCCCAAGGACTCTCCCAGGTGATTTCGCCTTCCTTCGCATCTTTCCATAGTGTGAAGTCTAGCGGATCTTCCTTTTTGTCCCCGACTTCAATGCGGGACCCGGATCTTAACTCATCAATGGACTGGTGGGAAAGCTTTCCGTATTGATCGAAAGAGCGCGTACGGAAATACACGTCCCCTCCTGCTTCATAAGCAAACCCTTTGTCGATCAACCCCTGGATAAAGCTGATAATCTCATCCATGTTTTCCGTCACACGCGGATGATCCACGGCTTCTTTCACGCCAAGTGCCCCAACGTCTTCTTTGTATGCCGTAATGAAACGATTGGCGATATCTGTGACTCCTTCGCCCATTTCATTCGATGCATTAATTAATTTGTCATCGACATCTGTAAAGTTGAGTACATAATGGACATCATATCCTCTGTATTCAAAATACCTTCTCACTGTATCGAATACGATCGCCGGCCTTGCATTCCCTATGTGAATGTAGTTATAAACCGTTGGACCGCAAACGTACATTTTCACTTTTCCTTCTTCCAGCGGCTGGAACGGTTCTTTTTTTCTTGTCAGTGTGTTGTATATGTTAATCGCCATGTTGGTTCACTCCTTTGGTTTCCTTCAATTCTTTGCGCAGTTCTGCCATTTCCTTTTCGATTTCGTTCAACCGGTCGTACACAGGGTCCGGGAGTTTGTGATGGTCAAGATCCTTCTTTTGGACTTTCTTGCCATCCTGGATGACGACATGACCAGGGATACCGACAACCGTCGAGTTGTTCGGAACATCATGGAGCACCACCGAACCAGCTCCTACCTTAGAGTTTTCCCCAATCGTAATCGATCCCAGCACTTTCGCTCCCGTGGCGACTAATGAGTTATCAAGAAGCGTCGGGTGTCTTTTCCCTCTTTCTTTCCCTGTCCCTCCAAGCGTCACTCCCTGAAAAATCGTCACATTATCACCAATTTCACACGTTTCCCCAATAACGACGCCCATGCCATGGTCAATGAAGAAACGTCTCCCGATCTTCGCTCCAGGGTGTATTTCAATGCCCGTCAGGAAGCGGCTCCATTGAGAGATCAGCCGGGCAAGGAAGAAAAACTTCCGCTTGTGACAAGCATGGGCCACCCGGTGCGCCCATATCGCATGCAGTCCTGAATATGTCAGAATCACTTCAATATAAGAACGAGCAGCAGGATCTTGATCGAACACCACATCCACATCTTCTTTAAACATTTTGAACAGCCCCATACTTGCTCCCCTCCTTGTGCTGAAACAGAAGCGTTCCCCATAAAAATAAAAAACGCGCCTTTGTGCCAATGGCACAGAGACGCGTCGAACGTGGTTCCACTCTGTTTGGGATCGGCTTTTAGACCTTTCCCCGCTTCATCCTTGATAACGGAAGGTACCCGCTTCGGCATACTTCGTTCAGCCGAAGACTCCGAGGTGCATTTCAAAGGCTTCTCTACGAACCACTTCCAGCCGTGGTGATTCTCTCTGTAGAAGAGAGGGCCTCTTACTTCTCCTCATCAACGTTTCGTATAGGTATCTCTACTATATGATATTCTTTCCCACTTGTGAACGAATTAAGCTTGCAACTTGCTTAATACATCATTCAGACGAACCGTGACCGTTTCGAGTCCAAGCAAATGAATCGCATTCGGAAGTTCAGGGCCGTGGGTTTGACCGGTCGTTGCTACACGGACAGGCATAAACAACTTTTTCCCTTTATGCCCTGTCTCTTTCTGAACAGCTTTGATTTGCTTTTTAATGTTTTCAGGTGTGAATTCTTCAAGCTCATGAAGGTTCTTCTTGAACGTTTCCAATACTTCCGGTACTTGTTCTCCTTCAAGGACTTCCATCGCAGCCTCATCATACTGAATTTCCTGATTAAAGAACAATTCGGTCAGTTCGACGATTTCCGCTCCATAGCTCAATTGTTCCTGGTAAAGACTGATAAGCTCACGAGCCCACTTTCGATCTTCCTCACTCATATCTTCAGACAAGCGTCCAGCTTCAATTAAATGAGGCAGAGCAAGCTCAACAACGCGGTCCAAATCAGAAGCTTTAATGTACTGATTGTTCATCCACTTCAGCTTCGCCGGGTCAAAGACCGCTGGTGAAGTGGATAGTCGATCTGCATCAAAGATCTCCACAAGCTGATCCTGTGTGAATATTTCTTCTTCCCCGACTGGCGACCACCCTAGTAGAGTGATGAAGTTGAAGAGAGCTTCCGGAAGGTATCCTAGATTCTTATATTGTTCAATAAACTGAAGGATGTGCTGGTCACGCTTACTCAGTTTCTTACGCTCTTCATTGAGGATCAATGTCATATGACCGAACTTTGGAGCTTCCCAGTCGAACGCTTCATACACCATCATTTGCTTAGGTGTATTGGAAATATGCTCTTCCCCGCGAAGGACGTGTGTGATTTTCATTAAGTAATCATCAATCGCAACAGCAAAATTATACGTTGGAGTTCCGTTCTGCTTAACGATGACCCAATCACCAAAATCGCTGGACTCAAAAGTAATGTCCCCACGGACGATATCGTTGAACGTGTACGTATGGTTTTCAGGGACGCGGATACGAATACTAGGCTTACGGCCTTCCGCTTCAAATGCTGCGATTTGCTCTTCTGTAAGGTCGCGATGCGCACCAGAGTATTTCGGCGCTTCGCCACGTGCCATTTGCGCTTCACGTTCTGCTTCAAGCTCTTCTGATGTCATATAGCATTTGTAAGCAAGACCGCGTTCCATTAGTTCATCGACATATTTCTTGTAAATATCCAGACGTTCCATCTGACGGTAGGGACCATATTCGCCCCCTTTTTCTGAACTCTCGTCCCATTCAATACCCAACCATTTCAAGTAGTCGAGCTGGCTCTTTTCTCCGCCCTCGACGTTACGCTTTTCATCCGTATCCTCAATACGAATGACGACCTTTCCACCTGCGTTTTTCGCATAAAGGTAGTTGAATAGAGCTGTCCTCGCATTACCAATGTGAAGGTGCCCTGTCGGACTTGGTGCATAACGCACCCTTACTTCGTTAGACATAATTGTTCTCCTTTCCTGTTCCGGTCTATATCCTTGACTTATTTTATCACTTTTTGTTTAGGTATGCTGATTATTTTGCAAAAGGACGACCGCTTGTGCGGCAATTCCTTCCTTCCGGCCTGTAAAGCCGAGTTTTTCTGTAGTTGTTGCTTTCACGTTAATCCGTCCAGGTTCCACCCTAAGGAGAGAGGCGATGCTCTCACGGATTTGATCAATGTAGGGCGCCATTTTAGGAGCCTGGGCGATTACCGTACAATCCATGTTCCCCAGTTCATACCCACGCTCTGTCACGATATCCCACACGTGCTGAAGCAGTTTCCCTGAGTCTGCATCTTTGAATGCAGGATCCGTGTCTGGAAAATGTTTGCCGATATCCCCTTCACCAATTGCTCCAAGACACGCATCCGCAATCGTGTGAAGCAGGACATCTGCGTCTGAATGACCGAGCAGCCCCTTTTCATGTGGGATTTCGATTCCTCCGATGATACAAGGACGTCCTTCCGTCAATTGGTGTACATCAAATCCTTGGCCGACACGAAACATAGGTCCATCCTCCACCTTTCCATTTCTCTGATTATTCAAGTAAGCTTGGGCTTTATGTAAGTCTTCTGGAGTCGTAAGCTTGATATTGTCATAGCTTCCCTTCACGATGGACACTTCTTTATCCAACCTCTCCACGAGAGAAGCGTCGTCTGTGCCGTAGTATCTGCTTTTCCTCGCTCGTTCATGCGCTTCATAAATCAAATGATAAGAGAAGGCTTGAGGAGTCTGGGCCGCCCATAACGTACTTCTATCCAATGTGTCCAACCCATGATCTGACTTCTGCTTGATCGTATCCGTCACCGGTACGGCAAGAAGAGCAGCCTCTTTTTCGTATGTCGTCACCGACAGTTCGTGTAAGAGCTCCTGAGGGACAAACGGACGGGCCCCGTCATGAATAAACACAGGAATCCCTCTGTTTCGAACGGCCTGCAACCCTGCAAATACACTATCCTGCCTTTCTGCTCCTCCATTGACGAGGTGCACCGGCTGACGGAGCGGATATTCTTGTAGAAGCTCTTCCATCTGAGACCGTTCGCGTTCGTTAGTCACTAAGATCAACTCTTCACACCAATCATCCTTATCAAAGACGGAAAGGGTATGACAGATTAACGGTTGGTCACCGATTCTCAAAAACTGTTTGTTGTGGCCGGCGAGCATCCGCTTACCCTGCCCTGCCGCGAGTATAATGGCTGTATATTTTTTCATGCGTATCCATCCTACGTTTGTTTAGACGTTCATAAAATAACAAAAGCGATAACACGCATGTTATCACTTTTGTCATTCTCTATTTGTTTATACCGTTTTTACAAGGCTTTTTCAAGTGATTTCGGCTTTGCGAAAATCATACGACCGGCTGATGTCTGCAACACGCTGGTCACTACCACTTCAATTGTCTTCCCGATAAAGTCTTTCCCTTCTTCGACAACGATCATTGTGCCGTCATCCAAGTAGGCGACCCCTTGATTCTGCTCTTTCCCGTCTTTGATGACTTGAATTGTCATCTCTTCCCCAGGAAGAACGACCGGTTTCACAGCATTCGCAAGATCATTAATGTTCAAGACTTGAACATTTTGAAACTCACAAACTTTATTCAAGTTGAAATCATTCGTTACGACAATCCCGTCCATCACTTTCGCAAGCTTCACAAGCTTACTGTCTACTTCCTGAATGTCTTCGAAATCCCCTTCGTAAATCTCAACATTCACAGGAAGATCTTTTTGAAGACGGTTCAGGACATCCAACCCACGACGTCCACGATTTCTTTTCAGACCATCGGATGAATCAGCGATGTGCTGCAATTCTTCCAATACGAATTGTGGAATCACAATTGTTCCTTCAAGAAAATGTGTATCGCAAATATCCGCAATACGGCCATCAATGATGACACTTGTATCCAAGATCTTTCGTTTTGGAATCAAAGCAGGATCCAAGGTAGAATCCTCCTGAAGTTCTTCTTCTGGCTTCTTCTCTTTCCTTGAAACCAAGTTCAGGAATTCATCTTTCCGTTTAAAACCGACCTGAAACCCAAAGTAACCTAGTAAGAATGTTAAAAAGATCGGTACAACCTGATTAACTACTTGAATTTGGATATCTTGCACAGGGATGTTGATCAAGTAGGCGATAATCAGCCCGACTATCAAACCGAGACTTCCAAACAACAAATCTGCTACTGGGGCCCGGACGAGAGTGTCCTCGATCCACCTTAAAAAATCGACAATATAATCCACAATCCAAAAAGTAAATAAAAATAATATAAGTGCTCCTAGTACGGCCCCTAAGACAGATTGAATCCAATTCTGCCATGTCAGTCCCATGGTTGTGAACAACTCTGGAAAATAGAGGTAACCGATGGTTCCGCCGGTTATGACAATAAACAACTGTACGATACGTTTAAGCACTTGTATTCACCTCCTCAAACACAGTATGACCAAACCTAACAACCATTAACCATATAAAAAAGGAATGATGGTTTTTAACTTAGCACAACTTCCAAATTAAGTCAATGAGCAAACAGATAATCATACCATATTGTTCACAAATAAGTCAATATTCTTATATATGGCGATCTACGAACAACTGTTCTTGTATGCGATCAAGGCCATCTCTGATTTTCATCGCACGAATCTCTCCTACACCATCGACTTCAACAAGTTCTTTAGGAGAAGCCTGGATCAGCTCTTCCAACGTCCCAAACCTTTCTACCAAGTGTTCAATAATGAGAACTGGAAGTCTTGGGATACGACTTAAAATCCGGTACCCTCTGGGAACGATAGGGTCCGACAATTTCGTATTCGGTGAATACCCCATAAGTTTCAATACCTGCTCATCCGAGAGAAGTTCCGTATTGGTGATTTCCTGCATTTTTCTCAGAATATAATAAGGTTCATAATCCGGCCGCTTACTATAATCACGTAAAAGCAAAGTTGCTTCATCTTCAATATTCGAAACTAATTCCGTCAATTGCAGCTGAATCAAACGTCCTTCCGTACCGAGCTCATTCACATAGTTCAAGATCTCGGTCTTCGTCCGGAGCACCATTTCAATACGGTGGACGACCTGCACGACTTCCGAAAAGGAAACCATGTTTTCAAACTCCATGGCCCCAAGATTCGTCACACTTTGATCCAGCACATTTTTATACTTTTCCAACGTCTGAATCGCCTGGTTGGCCTTCGTCAAAATCACACCAATATCCTTGAGCGAGTAACGGAGAGAACCTTTATACAACGTGATTACGTTCCGTCGTTGAGATATCGCTATGACGAGAGCCCCTGTTTGTTTAGCCACCCGCTCTGCCGTCCGGTGCCTCATCCCCGTTTCCGTGGACAGGATATCCGGGTCCGGCATCAATTGTGCATTGGCATAAAGAATGCGCGTTCCTTCGTCATTTAAAATTAATGCCCCATCCATTTTCGCCAATTCGTAAAGGTGGGCGGGCGTGAAATCAGACTGGATATGGAAACCGCCATCCACGAGATCCCGCATATGATCTCCGTATCCAAGCACAATCAACCCACCTGTTTTTGCACGAAGGACGTTATCAATCCCATCTCTCAGTGGTGTGCCAGGGGCCACCAGCTGGAGAATTTCTCCGATTCCATTTTCGTTGATTTCATGCCATTCCATTTATGAATCCCCCAGTGTTACCTTCATCGCCTCCTGAACGGTACTGACACCGATCACTTCGATTTGAGAAGGAGGCGTCCAGCCATCCATGTTCTTCTTGGGAATGATGACCCTGTTGAAGCCTAATTTCGCCGCTTCCTGGACCCTTTGCTCAATTCTTGCAACTCTTCGTATCTCACCCGTCAAGCCAACTTCCCCAACGACCACATCATCTCCATTCGGAGACTGATTCCGGAAACTTGAGGCAATGCTGATCGCAACGGCTAAATCAATCGCCGGCTCATCCAATTTCACGCCACCAGCGACTTTTACGTAAGCATCCTGGTTCTGAAGCAGGAGCCCTGCTCTCTTTTCCAAAACAGCCATTAAAAGCGGTACACGGCTGTTATCAAGACCTGTAGCCATCCGTCTCGGGTTTCCGTATGCCGTAGGTGAGATCAAGGCCTGTATTTCTACAAGTACCGGTCTTGTCCCTTCCATGGAAGCCACCACGATTGAACCCGCAGCCCCTTGCGAACGTTCTTCCAGGAAAATTTCTGAAGGGTTCAGAACCTCTTCCAGGCCTTTCTCCTTCATTTCAAAGATTCCCATTTCATGAGTACTTCCAAAACGGTTCTTCACACTTCTTAGAATTCTGAATGTGTGATGCTGCTCTCCTTCGAAATAAAGGACGGCATCCACCATATGTTCAAGCAGACGTGGGCCGGCAATGGAACCTTCTTTAGTAACATGCCCCACGATGAAAATAGGGATACCTTTGCTTTTAGCGATTCTCATCAAGTGACTTGTACATTCACGAACTTGGGAAACGCTCCCCGGAGCAGAGGTCACATCTTCTTTGAAAATGGTCTGGATTGAATCTATGACCACAAATTTTGGTTCAATGTTTTCAATTTGGTTGATGACATCCTGTAAGTTTGTTTCCGGTAAAACATAGAGTTCATCGGATGTAATATCCAAACGCTCGGCCCGAAGCTTCGTTTGTCGCGATGACTCCTCCCCGGATATGTAGAGGACAGGAAAGTCTTTTTTCGCGATCTGTGCAGAGACCTGAAGCAAAAGAGTGGATTTACCGATTCCCGGATCCCCGCCAATCAAAACTAGAGACCCCGCCACGATTCCTCCACCTAACACCCGGTTAAACTCAGGCATATCTGTCGGCATACGTGGTTCTTTTTGCGACTTTATTTGTGTGATTTTTTCAGGTTTCGTTGTTGCGGAAGTGGAGCTTGTCTGAAACACATGTCTGGAATTCGCCGGAGCAGCTGTCATTTCTTCAACCAGCGTGTTCCATTGATTACACCCCGGACATTTTCCCATCCATTTAGGTGTCTCATACCCACATTCCTGGCAAACAAACTTCGTTTTCCTTTTTGCCAAGATTATCTCGCTCCTTATTCTTATTATTCTATACGTAAAAGATTGTGAATCAGTTTCACGATCTTATCAATTGTATTAAATCATTCTAGTAAAATCATAGCGGAAGAAGAAAAAAATCGGAAGGCAAACCCTTCCGATTTTTCTTAGGCTCTGTTCACTATATGATGAATTTCTATGAAGTAGAAGAAGGGGAGCAGCCCTTCATCCTCGTCATTTCCACCATCTGTGTGATCTGAGTCTTCCTGCTTCTATACAACTATTTTAATTCGTAGACTCTTGCTGGGTATGAACCACAAAGTTCTTATCATCATCAAGCTCAATTTTCACACTTTGCCCTTTGGCGATGTTTTCTTTCAAGAGTTCTTCTGAAAGCAGGTCTTCCACATTCTTTTGTATAGAACGGCGCAATGGACGTGCTCCGTATTCCGGATCGAACCCTGATTCTGCAATATGCTGAATAGCGGCATCCGATAAGACGAAGTCAATCTCTTGTTCTTTCAGACGTTTACGCAGTTCTTCGACCATCAATGTCACAATATCTTTCATGTGTTTTCTCTCCAGGGAGTGGAAAACAATCGTTTCATCGATACGGTTCAAAAACTCAGGACGGAACGCTTTCTTCAAAGCATCTGTCACTTTAGATTTCATATCTTTATAATCCTGATCGGTATCACCCATGGAGAAGCCAACATATTTGTTCTGTTTCAATTCTTGAGCACCGACGTTGGATGTCATGATCAGCACGGTGTTACGGAAATCTACGACGCGTCCTTTGGAATCGGTTAGACGACCATCCTCAAGAACCTGAAGCAAAATGTTGAATACTTCCGGATGCGCTTTTTCAATTTCGTCAAGCAGGACCACAGAGTAAGGCTTATTGCGTACTTTCTCTGTTAATTGGCCGCCTTCATCATAGCCGACATAACCTGGAGGTGAACCGACAAGGCGGGACGTACTGTGTTTTTCCATATACTCGGACATGTCGATTCGGATCATCGCATCTTCTTCTCCGAACATGCTCTCTGCTAAAGCGCGAGCGAGTTCTGTTTTACCGACACCTGTTGGTCCAAGGAAAATAAATGAACCGATTGGACGTTTCGGATCTTTAAGTCCGGCACGGGCACGGCGGATCGCTTTAGAAATCGCTTTGACCGCTTCTTCCTGGCCGATCACACGGTTGTGAAGAGTATCTTCAAGATGGAGAAGGCGTTCGCTCTCATCTTTCGTCATCTTGGAGACAGGCACTCCCGTCCATGTAGATACGACAGAAGCAATGTCCTCTACTGTAACTTCGGAATCTTCCTGCCCTTGTTTTTCTTTCCACTCATCTTTCGTTTGTTCCAACTCATCTCTCAAGCGCTGTTCACTGTCTCTTAAAGAGGCAGCTTTCTCAAATTCCTGACTCTGTACAGCAGCATCCTTCTCTTTCCGCACTTCTTCAAGCTTCTGTTCTAACTCTTTCAAGTTCGGTGGAGCTGTGTAGGAGCGCAGACGAACTTTGGATGCAGCTTCATCAATCAAGTCAATCGCTTTATCCGGCAAGAAGCGGTCTGTGATGTAACGATCAGAGAAACGGACCGCGGACTCGATTGAGTCATCCGTAATCGTTACACGGTGGTGTGCTTCATAACGGTCGCGAAGACCTTGGAGAATTTGGATGGATTCATCGAGGTTCGGTTCATCTACTTGGATAGGCTGGAACCTACGCTCAAGAGCAGCATCCTTCTCAATGTATTTGCGGTACTCATCGAGTGTCGTAGCACCGATACATTGCAATTCACCACGAGCAAGAGACGGCTTAAGGATATTGGATGCATCAATCGCACCTTCTGCCCCACCAGCACCAATTAACGTGTGCAGTTCGTCGATGAACAGGATGATGTTCCCTGCCTGACGAATCTCTTCCATCACTTTTTTCAGGCGGTCTTCAAATTCACCACGATACTTGGTCCCGGCAACGACGGTACCCATATCAAGGGTCATCACTCGTTTATCGCGAAGTATCTCCGGTACTTCATTATTCATAATCTGCTGTGCCAGACCTTCAGCGATGGCTGTTTTACCAACACCAGGCTCACCGACAAGAACCGGGTTATTCTTCGTACGACGGCTCAATACTTGAATGACACGCTCAATTTCTTTGCTTCGCCCGATGACAGGGTCAATGTTTCCCTCTTTCGCAATCGCTGTAAGGTCACGAGCCAGTGAATCAAGCGTCGGAGTATTAGCATTCGCTGCCTGAGCACCTGATCCGCCACCACGACGGTTTTGACCACCTGTGGACTCATTGTTCCCAAGCAATTGTAATACCTGCTGACGAGCCTTGTTCAAGCTTACACCCAGGTTATTCAGGACACGGGCGGCCACGCCTTCTCCTTCACGGATCAATCCAAGAAGGATATGTTCAGTTCCTACGTATGAGTGTCCCAGTTTACGAGCTTCATCCATAGAAAGCTCAATGACTTTCTTCGCACGAGGCGTATAATGAATCGTTTGGGAAACTTTCTCTCCCTTACCGATTAATTTCTCTACTTCCTGCTGGATTTTTGAAGACTCAAGTCCTAATGCAGTCAGAGCTTTGGCAGCTATGCCTTCTCCTTCACTAACTAAGCCTAAAAGGATATGCTCCGTACCAATGTTATTATGACCTAAACGAACAGCTTCTTCCTGTGCCAGCGCTAATACTTTTTGTGCTCTTTCTGTAAATCGCCCAAACATCATGGACATTCCCTCCTAACATTATTCTTCATTTTCTAATTGAAGTCGTTCGCGAATTAATGATGCTCTTCTTACATCCCTTTCATCAGGGGATAAAGGAGTTTTCGCGTATTGTTGCAAGAATCCGGGCTGTGTAAGAACCATCAATTCATTTAAAATCGTTCGCGGAATATGATCGATGAATCCTAGATCGATGCCAAGTCTCAAGTCAGAAAGGCATTTTGCCGCCTCCTTAGATTCTATGATTCGACTATTGGTCAATACACCATAGGAGCGAAAGATACGGTCCTCCAATTGAATACTCGAGCGAGCCATCAAGGCTTCTCTTGCTTTTCTCTCTTGTTCAATCAGCTGTTTGACGACACTGTGAAGGTCTTCAACAATATCCTCTTCTGATTTACCAAGGGTAATCTGATTGGATATCTGATAAATATTTCCAAGAGCCTCGCTGCCCTCCCCGTAAATCCCCCTCACCACAAGACCCAGTTGGTTAATGGCCGGCGTCATACGGTTTATTTGGTTCGTCATGGATAAGGCAGGCAAATGCATCATGACAGAAGCTCTCATTCCCGTACCCACATTAGTCGGACAAGCGGTTAAATATCCCCGTTTCTCATCAAAAGCATAATCCACTTTTTCTTCGAGCCAATCATCCAGTTGACTGGCTTGTTCCAGTGCCTGATCCAACTGAAAGCCGGGGAAATATAACTGTATGCGAATATGATCCTCTTCATTAATCATAATTGATACTTGTTCATTTTGTGAGATGAGAGACGCCGACTTATCCGCTTTTTCAGCTAAATGTGGACTGATCAAATGTTTTTCTACCAACACTCTCTTTTCAATAGGCTGTAAATCTTTCATCTGGACCAGCTCAAAGTCTTTATAATCTCTGAAAGACTTCTTTTGGAACTCTTGCTGGAAGAATTCCAACACTTTATTCAATGTCTCCTCTGAAGCAATGATAGGAAAAGGATGTTGTGAGAAATTACGAGCAAGTCGTATACGGCTGCTGAGTACAATATCGCTGTCCGGACCCTCTTGCTTCATCCACGGACTAATAGCTTCATTCATGAATTGCTGTAAAGACATTACTCATCACCATCCTCCCTATGATGCAGTTGACTTTCTAAAGATCTGATCTTATCTCTAACTTTCGCTGCCTCTTCGAATTCTTCCTGCTCAATTAATTGTCGAAGATTAGTTTTATATTCTTCCATCTCTTTTTTAAGATGTAAGTTTCCACCTTCCCTTTTCGGGATCTTTCCATCATGTCTTGTGTTCCCGCTGTGAACACGGCGCAGAATGGGATTCAGTCGTTCATCGAATGTTTTATAGCATTCTGCACAGCCAAACTTCCCTATCCTTGCAAACTCCTCGTAGCTCAGCCCGCAATTGGGACATTTCAGCATCGGTTTTTGAGTATATGAGTGAGCGCTCTGTCCTTTTAAAGGAGAAGGTCCCTCGGAATGGAACAGACCTGAAAGGAGATCATTCAAGGTGAAGTTCTCTTCCCCGTAATTCATGTACCCATTTTCCTTCGCACATTTTTCACATACATGGACTTCTGATTTTTGACCATTAATCACCTGCGTCAAATGGACGGTAGCAGGACGCTGATGACATTTCTGACACTCCATCTGAATCTCTCCCTTCTCACTCAACATTTATATTTAAGGGTGAATAGCATCGCTGTCATGATTCGGGCACGAACTTCATCGCGAAGTGGTAAAGAAAATGCAAGAACGTCGCGATCGATAACACTTGCCATCAGTTTGCTTTCCCGTTCAGTGATGATCTCATAATCTACCAGCCTTTCAAGAACATCAATGGCTTTCGTTTGGGAAACATGGGGGTTGATGAGATCCATCACCTCTTCAATCATTTCTGATCCTTTTCGGTACTGGATTCGGCTGATACGGATATACCCGCCGCCTCCCCTTTTACTTTCCACTATATACCCTTTTTCCACAGTAAAACGTGTCTTAATCACATAATTGATCTGTGAAGGTACACAATCAAATTTCTCGGCAAGTTCACTACGCTTGATTTCAATCGCCTGGTGTCGATTTTCATCTAAGATCTCTTTGAGATATTCTTCAATAACATCAGAGATATTCCGCATGCTCCCTCCCCCTTTTTTGACTTTGACTATCTTTGACTTTAATTTTATTATACTCATTTTTGTTTGTCATGCAACTTGTTTGTTTAGAAGAATTACATCTTCTATGTTTCCCCTTTTCATCATGAAATAAAACAAAAAAAGCTGCACAGAATCAACTGTGCAACTCTTTAGTACCGATGTCCACATTCTTCTACACCATCCATCAAAGACAGACGCTCTAAAAGAAGGGATCGATCATACCTTTGTCCTTTATTCAATTCAACGACGACCTTTTTTTGAGTTTGATCCAACGCAACAATATCTATTTTCCGGACATCCAACTTCATTTGTTCAAATACGGTCAACACTTTATTAACCGGAGCATCCTTACTTATGGTCACTTGAAAAATATTTTTTCGATTCCCATTGAACTTTTCTTTTTCAACCTTATTTAGAAAAACTAAGCTCATAAGCACAAAGATTGTTGTGACCGTCGCCACGTCATACATCCCTGCACCAACAACGAGGCCAATACCGGCTACCGTCCATATGGAAGCTGCTGTAGTTAACCCTCTAATAGTCATCCCGTTGACAATTATAGTGCCGGCCCCTAAAAATCCAATGCCGCTAATGACATAGGAAGGGATGCGGGCTGGATCGAAACGGACATGTTCATATTGATCAATAAACGTTTCAAAACCATACAAGGAAAGGAGCATCATCATACAAGCCCCCACCCCGACAAGAATATGGGTGCGGAAGCCAGCCGAATGATTCTTGACTTCCCTCTCGAAGCCAATCAACCCTGAAAGAAGGAGTGCAAAAAATAACCGGAAAACAAATAAAAGAATGTCGTCATGAAAGAAATATGACCAGTTCAAACGATCCCTCCTTTCTTTTATGTCTATGTTTAATGAAGTTGATATAGAAAAAAACCAGAAGAATGATCTTCTGGTTTTTCAAGTGATGTGGCGGCGTCCTACTCTCACGGGGGTAAACCCGACTACCATCGGCGCTGAAGAGCTTAACTGCTGTGTTCGGCATGGGAACAGGTGTGACCTCTTCGCCTTCACCACCACATCAATATAAAGTTTGAGGTGAACCCTCAAAACTGGATAAGGAAACATCTTGTTTGAAAAGCAACGTTCTTTACGAATGATTATAATCAGATAGATAAGTCATCGATCCATTAGTATCCGTCAGCTCCACGTGTCACCACGCTTCCACCTCGGACCTATCAACCTCATCGTCTCTGAGGGATCTTATTTGCTTAAAGCAAAGGGAAATCTCATCTCAAGGGGGG
>NZ_JAYLVQ010000059.1:0-19311 GCF_035818575.1 Halobacillus sp. HZG1 | reverse complement strand
AGGTGTTCGAATTATCCACTTCCCTCAACCATTCAAGCTGACCCTTTCAGAAGTGGTTTCGAGACACTTATAAGGTCAAGGGGCGGAGGGAAACGGTGAGACTCCCATGGGACATGTGGGACAGGTGAGACCCCGGAAGGCGTAGCCTGAGGAGGCTCACCGCCCGCCCCATGGAAAGCGAATCGTTTCCCGGAGCCCCTAGAATTACACAAAAGTCTCGAAACTGAGTCTTCCACTAAAGGGAGCGTTAGGTAAATAATAACTGATGGAATGAGAAAAGCTTATAAACAAATGACTTTTCATTTTTTCTGATTTAAGCAATAATGTAGGTTAGTGATCCTCTTGAAGGAGTGAAAGAATATGATCGAACAAGAAAAACATGTACTCGTTATTTTCCCGCATCCCGATGACGAAGCGTTCGGAGTTTCCGGGACAATTTCCTCTTATATAAAACAAGGAACTCCCCTTACCTATGCGTGTCTCACGCTTGGAGAGATGGGGCGCAATCTCGGAAAACCTACGTTTGCAACGAGAGAGTCCCTTCCTGAAATCAGAAAGAGAGAATTAGTTAAAGCTGCCGAAGCGATGGGCATTGAAGACCTTCGAATGATGGGGTTGAGAGATAAGACGCTTGAATTTGAAGACGATCGTGAAATGAAAGACATGGTCCGCCATTTGGTGGATGAACTGCAACCCTCTTTGGTCATCAGTTTCTATCCTGGATTCGCTGTCCATCCTGACCATGAAGCGACGGCACGCGCAG
The DNA here is from genome assembly GCF_035818575.1 of Halobacillus sp. HZG1. Taxonomy (NCBI): domain Bacteria; kingdom Bacillati; phylum Bacillota; class Bacilli; order Caryophanales; family Bacillaceae; genus Halobacillus; species Halobacillus sp. HZG1. The sequence continues at coordinate 18,548 of NZ_JAYLVQ010000059.1, read as the reverse complement.
TCGTACGCGCATTGAGGGAAATGGATGAAAAAGATCGACCTAAGTTTCACGCCGTAGCTTTTGCCAATGATACAGAAGAGAAATTGGGACAGCCGGATGTCATCAATGACATTCGCTCCGTGCAGAATGAAAAATTGGCAGCGATGCGTGCTCACATTTCTCAAACAGCAAGAATGCTTGAGATGCTTGAGGAAGGCATCAAAGTCAATGACCCTGAAGCATTAAAATGGGTGACAGACGAACGTTTTTATACGTATGATTGGAATAACGACAACGTCAAGTAGAGGGAAGCTTCCAACAGCTCCCTCTCTTTTTTTTCCTCATGTATTGTCACAAGATAGTCTAAAATTAAGCAGGAATGTCAAAGCTTTAAATGATATCCTAATTGTAGGTTTGGACAACTAAAGGCTCCAATACACAGATAAAGGAGATGCCATATGAAAAAAGTATTATTATCCATTATTTTCTTACTTGTAATCAGTGCTTGTTCTTCAAATAATAACGAACAGGATTCCACCGCCGCTGAGGAAAATAACAAGGTGGCTGAAATTCCTGAAGTACAAGTGAATTTCGAGCATGAGCCACTCCCTGCAAACGACGATACCACTATTCAAGCAATTGTCACTCAGGGCGGAGAGCCTGTCCCGGATGCAGAGTATGTGGAATTTGAGATTTGGTACAGTGAAGAGGGACAGGATTCATCTGACACGATTAAAGCAAAGCATACAGAAGATGGAGTTTATACCATCAACTACAGCTTTGATAAAGAAGGCACATACCAGGTCATCGCCCATACTCAGGTTGGAGACCTTCACACGATGCCGCAAAACGAAGTGGCAGTCGGACAACAGGCAGAAGCCAGTGGGCACGACCATGGAGATAGCAGTGGGAAGTTTATGGTCCACTTGATGACAGAGCAGACTTTTAGAGCTGGAGAAACATCGACGTTGACAGCACATATCAACCATATGGAAGAGCCTTTTTCAGAAGCACTTGTACGCTACGAAATTAGTTCTGATTTAATGGAAAAACATACCTACATCGATGCCGAAGAAGAGGAACCTGGAGAGTACACAGCGAATTATACATTCCCTGAAACTGGTTCATACACCATCAACATTCACTATGAGAAACCTGCAGAAGAGATCCACGGACATCAAAAAGAGATGCTCGAAGTAGTCCAATAAAAACAAAGAAAGCCCGGGGCCTACCAATAGGCCCCGGGCTTTCTTTGTTTTTAAACTTCTGTATTTTGAAGCTTTTTCTTCTTCGCCATTTTTTCACGTTCGTTCTTATTCAAGTATTTTTTACGAAGACGAACATTTTCAGGTGTTACCTCGCAATATTCATCATCATCAAGATACTCAATGGCTTCTTCAAGCGTCATTTGACGAGTTTTCTTAATTGTATTCGTCGTATCTTTGTTCGCTGAACGGATGTTGGTCAAATGTTTCTCTTTTGTGATGTTAACGGTAAGATCGTTTTCACGGTTGTGTTCACCAACGATCATTCCTTCATACACTTCTGTACCAGGTTCAACGAAAATGGTTCCGCGATCTTCAAGGTTCATGATTCCATAAGTGGAGGCTTTCCCTTTATCAAGAGAAACCAGAACACCTTCACGACGTCCACCGACTTGACCTTTTACAAGTGGGGCATAGCCATCAAAGGTATGGTTCAAGATTCCGTAGCCGCGTGTCTGCGTCATGAACTCTGTGGAATAACCAATCAGACCACGAGATGGTACTAAGAACTCAAGACGGACTTGACCATTCCCATCATTGACCATGTCCTGCATTTCACCTTTACGGTAACCAATCGATTCCATAACCGCACCTTGGTATTCGGCAGGAGTATCGATTTGAACACGTTCTACCGGTTCACACGTTTGTCCGTCGATCTCTTTCAGGATAACTTTCGGCTTGGAAAGTTGAAGTTCATAACCTTCACGACGCATGTTTTCCACTAGGATGGAAAGGTGAAGTTCACCACGTCCTGAAACCGTAAAGGCATCCGGAGAATCTGTTGGATCGACACGTAGGCTGACATCCGTCTCAAGTTGTGTCATCAAACGCTCTTCGATTTGACGGGACGTTACATATTTACCTTCACGCCCGGCAAACGGACTGTTGTTAACAAGGAATGTCATTTGTAGTGTTGGTTCGTCAATACGAGGGATTTCCATCGCATTCTGGTGTTCAGGTAGACACACCGTTTCTCCGACGTTGATATCTTCCAAGCCAGCAAGGGCAATAATATCTCCCGCTTTGGCTTCTTCGATTTCAACACGTTTCAAACCGATGAAACCGAACAACTTAGAAACACGGAAATTCTTCACCGATCCATCCTTTTTCATCAAGGATACTTGCTGGCCTACTTTGATTGAGCCATTAAAGACACGCCCAACTCCGATACGGCCAAGATAATCATTGTAATCAAGCAGCGTCACCTGGAATTGTAAGGGATCTTCTTTTGTATCTACGGGAGCAGGGATGTTGTTCATGATCAATTTGAAAATCGGATCCATTGTTTCCTGCTGATCCTCTGGTTCATCTCCTGAAGTTCCGTTTAATGCAGAAGCATAAACGACTGGGAATTCCAGCTGCTCATCATCAGCGCCAAGCTCGATGAACAGATCAAGAACTTCATCGACAACCTCATCCGGGCGAGCATTCGGGCGGTCGATTTTATTCAAAACGACAACCGGTGTCAATTTTTGTTCCAATGCTTTTTTCAACACAAAACGTGTTTGAGGCATACAGCCTTCATAAGCATCAACTACAAGAAGTACACCGTCAACCATCTTGAGAATACGTTCCACTTCTCCACCAAAGTCAGCGTGACCCGGTGTATCTAGAATATTTATACGCGCATCATTATAATTGATGGCGGTATTTTTGGCTAAAATCGTAATGCCGCGTTCTTTTTCCAAATCATTAGAGTCCATAGCGCGCTCATCGACATGCTCGTTATCACGGAAAGTTCCGGAATAGTGAAGCATTTGGTCGACCAATGTTGTTTTTCCGTGGTCAACGTGCGCGATGATCGCTATATTACGAATATCGTCTCTGTGTTGCATGAAGCACACACCTCTTTCGTATCACAAATTATTCAACCCTTCTATTATAACATAGTTCTATTACCATAGATACCAGCTTTACATATCGTTAACATCAGGAGTCTAAGTGCACCCTGTTAACTAGCTAGCAGCTCCACTGTTATAGTCTTACCTTTTACGCCTGACCCCCCATTTATTCCCAGGTGCACCAGGTACAACATAGAGGTTATTGCGTAAACGGTGCAGGAAAGAGTACAATATAGGGCAGTTCGTACCTGGTACCAATATGTACGATTAACGCCCCGGGTATTCAGTATTTTAGGAAATTAGGTGTAGAAATGAAGACGAAACGTATGGGAGATTGGCTTGAGGTCATCATCCCTGATCAGTGGGAAGGGTTTACGGTCGAAAAAATTCTGAAGAAGGAATGGAATGTACCAAGAAAGTTGATGCATAGTTTCCGTTCCAACAAAGAAGTAACTTTAAACAATGAAAACCCTCATTGGAAAACGGCAAGAGTCAATAGTGGTGACATTCTTCGCGTCCGGCTTTTTCGCCCGCAAACACTGGAAGTTACCCCGACATATATGGATATTGACGTCATCTACGAAGATGATCATATGCTGGTAGTCAATAAACCTGCAGGTGTGTTCACACATCCGAATACACCTCATGACCATGATACTCTTGTAAATGGAGTAGCTTTTTATTTTCAAATGAATGGCATTGAGGCAACGCCGAAATATGTCCATCGTCTGGACCGGGATACTTCGGGAGCCATCCTTTTTGCTAAGCATGATCTTGCTATTGCCATGCTCGGAAAAGAGTTACAAGAGCGTAAAATTAAAAGAACGTATTTAGCTTGGGCACACGGGAAGCTGAAACCACGTCACGGCAAAATCGAGCAACCGATTGGTAAAGACCGCCACCATCCTGTAAGAAGAAGAGTCTCGCAAGGGGGCCAGCATGCGGAAACGCATTACGAAGTTCTCTCATACGAAGGCTCTTATGATGCTTCTTTAGTGAAATTACAGTTACAAACCGGCAGGACCCACCAAATCCGAGTCCACCTGAGTCATATCGGCCACCCGCTCCTAGGGGATGAAATGTACGGAGGAAAAGGAAGCATCGATTACAAACAAGCTCTTCATGCTGCGAGGCTTACGTTGATTCACCCGTTCACAGAAAAGGAAATCCAGTGTCTTGCCATGCCAGCAAAAGACTCCCCCTTATTTACAGATGAACAAGTGAAGTCGTTAGACCAAGCCTCATCATAAAAGAAGCCGCTCCCGAAAGGAGCGGCTTCTTTTCATTTGATTGAATCATAGAGTTCATCATATTTCAACGCACAGGAGAGGTCAAGTTCTGTGAGCCCCTTGGCATTCCAGGAAGTAAGCTTCAAGGTCACCATTTTATAGTCAATGCTGATGAATGGATGGTGTTGAATATCCTCAGAATACTCAGCGATATGATTGACGAACTGGACGCCCGTCAGGAATTCACCAAACCGGTACCGCTTAACAATGAATTTTTCATCCGTAAGCTTCCAACCGTCTAACTGTGAAACCCGTTGTTCCTTTTCTTCTTGCGGGATCAACTTTTCTTCCATCGTTCTCTCCTCCTCTTAAACTAAATCCATGAATGACTCAAGGTCAGAAAGGCACAATTCCAATGCATGCACCCAGAAATCTTTCTCTTCTAAATCTACATCCAAATGTTTCTTCGCAAGATCCTCCACAGTCATCCTTCCTGTATCCTGCAGCAAGGCGATATAGCGATCTTCAAACGCTGGACCAACTTCAAGGGCCTTCGCGTAGATTCCCATGCTGAAAAGATACCCAAAGGTGTATGGGAAGTTATAGAAAGGGACATCTGTGATGTGGAAATGCAACTTGGAAGCCCAGAAGGTCGGATCGTATTCATCTAACGTGTGTACGTAAGCTTCTCGCTGGGCCTCTGTCATCAACTCGTTCAGCCGCTCTGTTGAAACGACCCCCTGCTTGCGCTCTTCATAAAAACGCGTTTCAAATAAGAACCGTGCATGGATGTTCATGAAGAAAGCGACACTACGCTGGACTTTATCTTCCAGTAAAACCATTTTTTCAGCTTCCGTAGACGCCTCTTTAACAGCCGCATCCGCTACAATCATTTCTGCGAACGTCGAAGCTGTTTCCGCAACGTTCATCGCATATCCTTGATTCAGTTCGGGTAATTCATTCATGACATGCTGATGATAAGCATGACCAAGTTCATGCGCTAGTGTGGCTACACTGGACGGACTACCTGAATACGTCATGAAAATTCTTGTTTCCCCACTGTCGGGGAAACTTGTACAAAAACCACCCGGTTGTTTTCCAGAGCGATCCTCTGCTTCAATCCACCTTTTTTCAAAAGCCATTTCTGCAAAATCCGCCATTTTAGGACTGAACTTCCTGAACTGTTGGATAATGAACTCTGCTCCTTCTTGGAAGCTCATTTTCTGATCGGCCTCTCCGAAGGGGGCTTCTACGTCATAAAAGCTCAAACGTTCAAGCCCTAACTTCTCTGCTTTCTTTTTCATATAGGGAACGTAATGATTTTTATATTCCGTAATCGTCTCCCACATGGCATCCAGTGTTTTTTCGCTCATTCGATTGTAGTCGAGAGGCTCTTTTAAAACATTCTCCCATTTGCGGTGTTTGTAAGTCTGAAGTCTGAAACCGGACAAATGATTTAAGGTCTCCGTGAACAAGTCCGAAGCCTCTCCCCAAGTTTCCTGCAGTTTATCAAACGCTTCTTTCCTCACCGAACGGTCCGGGTTGTCCAGGCGATTAGATGCTTGTCCCACAGATAACTTTTCCCCGTTCATCTCAATGGATAACTTCGCGACAAGGGCATCATACATTTGTCCCCACGCATGATAACCATCCACGCCCAAGTCGTTGATAAGAGATTCTTTTCCTACTTCTAATTTGTCCTTTGCAAGAGAACGCCTCTCATTCAAAACAAAAGAAATGGCTTTAAAAGGGGCCTGATTCAATAAGGATTTCCATACATCATCATCTACTTGAACAAACACCTGGTCCATTTCAGTTAGAGCGTTACCTAAACGCGCACCCAACTCACTTCTTTTCGATTGCCACATGCTTGCTTTTTTATCCTGGACATTTTGTGCACTTAAACAGCTCACAAAGGCCCCGAATTCACTCAATTGCTTAGATACTACCTGCAAAACCTCTACAATTTTGTTGAGTTCTTCTGTTTGATCTGTATTTTTTGGAGGTGTAAACGTACGAATGGCTGCCTCCAAATCATCCATATATCGTTCGGTTTTCCTTACATAATCCTTCAACTCTTCTGAATCACTTCCTCCTTGGAAAATGGAGTCTAAATCCCAAGTCAATGCATAAGTTCCCATGATGACTTCCCCTTTCTTCTATGTAGATTCTTCCATTAAAAGGTCCTATACCATTATATCAGAATTTTCTAACCTTCTCTTATATCGCTCAGTTTCCCATATCCCTCATATTTTGTCATATTTGGTTGAAATGTTTTTGATATGTTATTGTAATACAAATGAAACTTTTCTAAGTATTCAATCGTATTACTAAGTAGAATGTATTTATTAGTCCGCTCTGTTCTTAATACCAGTCATTCGAAAGGGGATAATTATTATGAAAAAAAGAATTGAATACGATGCCACGGAGATTGCAAGTGTTGCAGGAGGATCGACGATTCTAACCGTTCTTCTCTATCTAACCATCTATATATTATAATCATCCTACAAGCTCCCATCCTACGGGAGCTTTTTTTATTAGCCCGTCCTTTATATAAGCTCGCTTTCCAGCCACCCCTGACGCTCAACCCGGGAAACGGACCCTGGAAAGTCTCGAAACTGAGTCTTCAACAATCCTGCCAATTAGTTGAGTAACTCTGCTTTATGTGTAACCTTTTTGGTTAGTTTTCCAGGGAATTTCTCATTATAATAGGAAATAGTCGATTAAAGTGAAGGAGGATTCCGTTTGTTTCAAGACCATCACGGGTATCAACGCATGCTGCAACCAAACAAAATCACATTCGGCTTGACCATTCCCATAGAAAATTATCACCAGTCCCCTCCAAAGATGAACAATCAAATACAAATGGCGCAACTAGCTGAAGAACTAAACTTTCATTCTCTTTGGTTCCAGGACGTTCTATTAGAAGATCCAACGTTTGAAGACCCGGCGACAGGGCAGATTTTCGATAGTTTGATCTACTTAACGTACCTTGCTGCCCACACGAAAAAAATCAACTTAGGGACAGCGGCCCTGGTCATGCCACTCCGCCATCCTTTAAGGACAGCAAAAGAAGTAGCGAGTATTGAAAAACTTTTTCCTGAGCGACTGATGTTCGGGATTTCTTCAGGAGATCGAAGAAAAGACTTTGAAGGGCTGGATATCCCTATTATGGAGCGGAGTGAATGGTTCAGAGAAGCATTCCATGTTTTCAATGAGTCCATATACAATGAATTTCCGGAAATTCGCTCTTCTTTCGGCAAGATGAATCGTTCAAACATTGTACCAAAGCCCGAAAAGCGCATTCCTACTTTTATGACAGGCTATTGCCAACAGACACTAGACTGGGTTGCTGAACATGGAGATGGATGGATGTTTTACCCCCAACGGCCCACCCAGCAAAAAGAAACGATCTCTCAGTACAGAGAAAAAGTGAAGCATTACCACGGCGAATCAGCCTTCCGTCCGTTCTTTATGCCACTTCCTTTGCAGCTCGAAGAAAATCCGGATGCTCCTATTGAAAAAATACCCGCCGGATATAAAGTAGGGAGAAACGGATTGATGGATTTGATTGAGCAGTATCGTTCCATCGGCGTTAATCATTTAATGTTCGGTTTATCCCAAAATAAAAGACCTGTGAAGGAAGTGGTGCAAGAGCTGGGAGAAGAAGTCCTCCCTGCATTTAAAATCACATAATCACAGAATGAAAGGGAGATTTATTTGACCAAACCGGAAATATTACTCGTTGGAACTTTTCATATGTCCATGAATCCTGAAATGGTCAATGAACAACAGGAGGAAATACACGAAATTGTTCGTTCACTGAAAGAATTCAAGCCTACGAAAATTACCGTCGAAAAACCTTTCTTAATAGAAGAAGAGCTGGATCGTAAATATAAAGCTTTTAGGAATAACACCCTCACGCCCACCTTCGATGAAGTCGAACAATTTGCTTTTCGCCTTGCCGATGACTTGGATCTACCTTCCATTCACCCTATTGATGAAGTGGTAGACATGTCCAAGCCGACATTAAACCAAGTCTTTGAATGGGCGAAAGAACATCAACCTTCCTTGTTCAATGAAATCATGGAAGTTCAAAAACGACTCAAGTCGATGGAAAACAATGAAACTATAAAAAGCATTCTTCAATATGTGAATGATCCAGAATATAGGAAAGAGCTTCAAAGGGTCTATATGAAGTTAGCACGAGTCGGTGACCGACAGCATCAAGTGGGGGTCCATTGGCTAAAGCAGTGGCATCATCGTGATTTGGCGATTGCCGCCAATATATCAAGAATATCCGGGAAGAACGACCGCATTCTCGTTCTCATCGGCGGAGATCACCTGCACCTTCTGCAGCAGTTCTTAATAGACAGCGGTGATTTTAAAGTGTGTTCTGCAAGTTCCTATCTTCCCATCTGATGCTTACCCCAAAGCATAATAAAAGAGGTTCCCCAAAATACACAGGGGAACCTCTTTTCACATTAGTCTTGATCAGGTTTATCTTCGAGGGCTTCCAGAGCCGAGCGTTTTTTCTTCTTCTTGCGGTTTTTCCAACGCTTAATATGAATCGTGCTTGGTTCATAATCATCCGATTCTCTAATATCTGTGTTGGAGGCTTTCATGAACGACCATGCGAGTAAGAACATAATTACAATCAGAGGGAACCCACCTACAATACTCGCCGTCTGTAACGTCCCTAATCCACCAAGAAACATGAGAGAAAGCGGCATTAAGCACAAAGCAAAAGCCCAGAACAGACGGTTCCAACGCAAAGGTTCCCCTTCTACATTCTTCTGCACGACTGAAGCCAGAATGTAAGAAGATGAATCAAATGTTGTGGCAAGGAAAATAATCGCAAGCACTGTAAAGACCAGTACCATGAACTTCGCTAACGGAAGCTGGTTGATGATTTCAATAATGGTCGCAGGGGCACCATTCGCATCCATAAACGCAATTGCATCGAACTGCCCTGTTAACTGCATGTAAAGACCGAAGTTCCCCATAATTCCGAAGAAAAGGATACAACCTAGTGTTCCGTAGACCATTGTTCCAAGTACCATCTGACGAATGGTCCGTCCTCTGGAGATACGTGCAACAAACAACCCAACAAAAGGAGCATAAACAAGCCACCAGGCCCAATAGAAAATCGTCCAGGACTCTGGGAATCCCGTTTCTTCAAACTGGCCTAGGTTTCCAAAAGGTTCCATCCATGTGGCCATCTTAAAGAAGTTGTCCGCGAGAATCCCCAACGAGTTAAATGTTGTTTCACTAATGAACCGTGTCGGTCCAAATATAAAGATGAATGCAAGCAAGAAAATTGACAGCCACAAGTTTACATCACTGAGAACTTTGATTCCCCGCTTCAGCCCGGAGTAAGAGCTGATGGCAAAAATCAACGTACACAATAACATAATGGCTGTTTTCATACCTAAGTTTGCAGGGATACCTGTTAAACTATTGATACCCTCAGCAATCATAGGTGTCCCGAGAGCAAGGGTCGTGCCTGCGCCTCCCAATAAACCGAACATGAATAAAACATCAATAACGTTTCCAAGAGGACCGTCAACCGAATCACCTAAAACCGGTCGGACAGCTTCACTTACTTTAAGGACAGGTTTTTTTCGCACATAATAAAAATAAGCGATTGGCAGAGCTGGCAATGTATAAATCGCCCAAGCAATCGGACCCCAGTGAAAAATTCCATACGCTGATGCCCACTGAATCGCCTCTTTAGATTCTGGCTCAATTCCAAATGGAGGTCCTTGATAGTAATAAGCCCATTCAATAACCGCCCAGTACAAAATACTGGAACCGATCCCGGCGGCAAATAGCATGGCTGCCCATGAGAATGTATTAAACTCAGGCTTTTCACCTTCATCCCCTAGTTTAATCGATCCATTTTTACTAAAAGCCACATAAACAAGGAAAGCGAAAATAACAAAGCCCATAATCATATAAAGGACACCAAAGTTTTTCGTCATGAACGTATTAGCTTGTGATACAACTTCTTTACCAGCATCTGGGAAGATAATTAGTGGTAACGTGACACCCAGCAACAACACCAGAGCACCGATAAAAGTTGGCCAATCGATTAATTTTGTTTTCAAATGACATACATCCTTTCCACTTCTTCTTGATTTAGTTTGTTCTGCGTGAGGTAATTCATTCAGCTTTGCGAGGTTATGTACCGGAGAAAAACACGAGCTTTATTCTAACAAGTGTAAAGACAGAAGGCAAACGGGGATGTATGTTCAATACCCTATCTAGTAAAAAATTAACACGATTCCTGTCGTTATTTGACAAAAATAAAGAAAAAGTGGAAAGTTAAATGAAAGATACCACAGAGATGAGGTGGGAAATCGTGTCCGAACAGAAGAAAAAGTGGGATGATTTTATAAATCCTTTATACTTCCCACTCTTCACAGCCTTACCCGTGGAAGGTTGGCTTACATTCAAATCTTCTCCCTTTTCCGGAGTTGAAATAACATTATATATCATCGGTGTGCTTTTTTTAGTTTTTGCAGGGACCGTCGAAACGAACAGTGAGGAAGGAAAACACAGAGCCATCGGTTACATTTACTTAGTGTCCGCCTTAGTGTTTGGGGGTATGGGGCTGTTCAAATGGCTTGCCTGAAGCTAAATGAAAAACAACCACGGAAGAATCATAGGAACCAAGATGATGATGGTGACTATTAACCACGCACTTGGATTTTCACTAGTCAGTTGTTTTCGATAGGACATGCCCCACGCTAAAAATAATAGAGCTGTCATCATAATGCTTCGCAAATGGAATTCCCCATCTTTATTGTTCATGAAAATATAGACGGCACCTTCGGCTAAAATCAGAATGCCGACGATAATATTAAAAATATGTGTAAACCATTTATTCATGGATCACAACCTCCTTTACATCCTCTATTATCATTATCCTTTCCAAGTATATTACAACCTCATCCCTAAGGAAAAGAACCAAAACATCTATATACAGTGCCCCCTTTCCAATCTTCCTCCCTCTTTATAAAACCATATGGCAGGATGGAAAAATAAAAAAAGCCTGCTGGAACAGCTGTTCCAACTGGCTAGAGTGTTTCGATTATTCCCTTAAGATCCTTAGTCATTTCATACATTGTGCCACTGTCACGGAGGATTTCCCAATAACCTTCATAGAAAAACACCTCTAACAAGGTATCTCCTTCGCACGAAAGCTTAAGTGCACCTTCTACTTCTGAGGTTAAGGAAGTTAAGGAAGACTCTTTCAATGGCGGACTGTTTTTCATTTCTTCCAGGAACTTTCGGACCTCCTGTTCCTGCTCCAGTTTGTATGTTGTCCTTTCTGTTTCTAAATCATAGTAGGTAATTGTGACAGGTCTTTCATATTCAGTCCAATGATAGGGAGTAATATGATCCTGGTTGAAAACCATAGGATTAAAAAAATACCTTTGATCGATGTATATGTAGGCAAAAAACACGACAAGGATAAGACTACCAAATATGAACCATTTCTTTCTCATTCCCCCACCTCTTCACAAATTCCATGCGTCTGCATCTATCCTGTATACGCATAAAATGAGGGCGAGGTTTCATCTTTTCAAAATAATTCCTTTTTCACAAAGAAAAAAGGCGGAATCAGATTTCCGCCTTTTTCTTTCTTATAACTTTGGATAGCCCAAGACTGTTTTCACTTCTAAATATTCTTCAATACCATAATCGCCCCATTCTCTTCCAATACCAGACTGTTTATATCCACCAAATGGTGCGGCAAAGTCTGCTTCCGCATCATTGATTTTCACTCGGCCCGCTCGGATGCTGGATGCAACCTTTGCCAGGGTCTGTTCATCTTCACCAAAGACATAGCCTGCAAGTCCATATTTCACATCATTGGAAAGTTCAATGGCTTCTTCAATCGTGTCATACGTGATCAAGCAGGTGACAGGTCCGAAGATTTCTTCTTGCGCGATGACCATATCGTTATTCACATCTGTGAATACGGTAGGTTTGGCATAATAACCTTTATCTAATCCATCAGGCTTCCCTGTTCCTCCTACCAGAAGAGTGGCGCCTTCTTCCTGTCCTTTTTCAATATACGATTGAACAGTATCCCATTGCTTTTTAGAAACCAATGGACCAATATGATTATTTCCTTGAGGATCCCCGACAGGGAATTCAGGAAGTACTTTTTTAACAGCTTCTTCAAATGAATCTTTCATAGATGAAGGTACAAGTACCCTTGTGGCAGCAGAACAAACCTGTCCACTGTTTGTAGCAATATGGCTGACAGCGGCCCTTGCTGCTTTTTCAACATCAGCATCTTCAAGCACGACTAACGGAGATTTACCTCCCAGTTCCAGTGCAACGTTAGCAATGCGTTCAGATGCATTCTCCATGATTTTCTGACCTACAGCACCAGAACCTGTAAAGGATACAAAGTCAATATCTGGATGTGAACTGATACCATTACCGATGACAGAACCTGATCCATTCACTAAGTTGAATGCTCCTTTTGGTACGCCGACCTTATCAAAGATTTCAGTTAAAATAATAGCCGCAAAAGGGGTCAACTCTGCCGGCTTGGCGACTACGGGGCTTCCCGCAGCAAAAGCACTGGCAATTTTTGTTGAAATTTGGTTTGTTGGGAAATTCCATGGTGTAATTAAACCACTGACACCTACGGAATCCTTCATCACCGTGTGGCCTCCACGATCTTCAATAAATGAGAAATCTCTTAATGATTCTGCGGCTTGTGAAAAATGATTGTATCCCATCATGTAATGTACGTTTTCTGAGATGGATTTTGGAGAACCCAACTCTTGTGTAATTGTCTCGATAATCTCTTCTTTTCTGTTCTCATATTCTGCAGCTATGTCTTCAAGCATTTTTATTCTTTCTTCTTTAGAGGTTTGAGAGAAAGATGGAAAAGCATCACGTGCCGCCTGAACCGCCTTATTTAAATCCTCTTTCGTACCAAGACTAATGGTACCAATGACTTCTTCCGTAGCAGGATTGATTACATCTTCTGTTTCATTGCCGGTGGACTCTACCCATTCACCGTTTATATAATGCTTCAAATAGTTACGCATTTTCATTTCTCCTTTATATCAAGAAATTTTATATCACGTCTTACATGGTGAATGTATCCGAATTCTCCCAATTCGAAACATACGGCTGCTTTCCAAACGGCTTTCACTCGACTATAATGGGGAAAATAATAAGGAAGGATGAGTGTTGATGACTTCGACCAACCAGCAAATTCAACATTACTTGACCAGGAATGAGGATAAAGCACGCTTACTCGTCAGTTGCCCAGATAAGCCAGGAATCGTTTCCAGTATCTCGACATTCCTCTACGAACATGGGGCAAACATCGTGGAATCAAATCAATTTACAACAGATCATGAAGAAGGAACCTTTTTCTTACGCATCGTATTCGCAGCAGAAAATATGAAGTCCAGAGAGCAAACGATGAAAGCAGGTTTTCACACCCTTGCAGAACAATTCGAAATGACCTGGCGAATGACTTTTCTCCATGAATTGAAGCGCACGGCTATTTTTGTATCCAAGGAACTTCATTGCTTGCGTGAGCTTTTATATGAATGGGAGAGTGGGGACCTCGTAACGGACATTGCGCTTGTTATCAGTAACCATGAATCTGCAAGAGAAATTGTCGAGTCTTTCGGAATCCCTTTTTATCACATTCCGGCAAACAAAGACATCCGGGAAGAGGTAGAAGAAAAACAGCTGGATTTGTTGGAAGAATACAATATCGATTTGATTATCCTAGCCAGATACATGCAAATCCTCACTCCTAAGTTTGTAGACAGTCATCCATCCAAAATCATCAACATTCACCATTCCTTCTTGCCCGCATTCATTGGTGCTAACCCGCACAAACGAGCTTACAAACGTGGGGTCAAGTTAATTGGTGCCACCTCCCATTATGTGACCGACGACCTTGATGAAGGACCAATCATTGAACAGGATGTGATTAGAGTCGATCATAGAAACAGTGTGAATGACCTCAAGAAAAAAGGGCGGCTGATTGAGCGCAGCGTGCTGAACAGAGCCGTCAAATGGGCCCTTGAGGATCGTGTCATCGTTCATAAAAATAAAACCATCGTCTTATAAGATCGAAATGAACAATAAGGACCTGACCGGCTGTGTCAGGTCCTTTCTTTTGACAGAATAATTGATGGGAAAGTCCCCTGAATTCCTACATAAAATAGGTTAACCATCTTTAAAGGGGGGACAGGGATGATCCATACCGTAAAACCAGGGGAAACATTGGCACAAATATCAAGAGATTATCGTACACCGTTGAGGGATATTCTTGCAGCAAACCAAATCGCAAACCCGAATATGATTTTTCCAGGGCAACAAATTAACATTCCAGGCTTTCCGAACCCAGATACCATACCTTATCGAATTGATATATCCACAACCAAACGGCAATTGCGATTGTATAAAAATGGCGCCTTGCAAAAAGAGTTTCCTATTGCCGTTGGAAAAATACTTTCAGCGACCCCTGTAGGAAACTTCTTCATAATCAACAAAGCTCCAAATCCTGGTGGTCCTTACGGGACGATGTGGATGAGTCTATCCAAGCAGCATTATGGCATTCACGGGACAAACAATCCTTCCTCAATCGGAAAAGCTGTTTCCAAAGGATGTATCCGCATGTTTAATAAAGATGTGGAAGAGTTAGCAAGGACGATTCCAATAGGAACGCCGGTTACTATTCATCCTTAAATAGAAAAAAAGCCGGTGGATATCCACCGGCTTTTTTTTCATTCCAACTCCGATCGACTTGTCACCTTTACTCCCTTTAAAGCTTGTGTAGCAAGTCGGTCAGCCTCCCCGTTATCCTTCCTTGAAATAACTTCAAAGGAAGGGGCAATTCCCATCTCCTTTATTTTTTCATCAATACGGTCAGCCCAATTATTTAAAGCCTTTTCCATCGTAGGCCACTCATCGTTCAGTTGATTAATCACCACTTGAGAGTCTCCTACGAAACGAACAGGAATATGATGAACTCCCATAAAATCCAATTCTTGAATGGCTAAATGTAAGGCCGCGTACTCCGCCTCATTATTTGTATCCAGTTCGTCAACAAGGGCATTTACTCTTAAACGCATCGCTTTCCCGCTTTGAATATAATAAATGACACACCCAAGGCCTGCCTTACGCTCTTTTATATCATATCCGCCATCAAAATAGACAGTAATATCATGAGGCTCGGTTTCAAGATCATCCAAATATTTTTGGAGATCCTTTCGCTTCCATGTTGTATCATAATCGTCGATAAAGGTAATGGATTTGGCGCGTCCTGTTTTTTCTAAATCTTCGGTTATTAGCAAGGCCTGTCCAATGTTCATCTCTTCTGACCTGAAAAATGCTTCTGTTTTCTTCGGGGTTTTATATGTAACTTCCAGTCTGATTTTCATCCGCACTCCACCCTCCTTCTAAATTATTTCCATGTGTTTATTATGGTCTAAACATCTAAGATTATTTTTAGCCGAGGGGTTTATAAAAACCTGTCGCTTTTCCTTCAAACCCAAAGGAATGATAGACATCATGTGCCTTCTTTCTGTCCGCTCTATTTCCACTATTCAACATGATGGTTTTCGCTCCTTTAGTGATTGCCCATTCATCAGCCTTTTCCATAAGCATCCTTCCTATCCCTTTTCCTTGTGCTGTCTCACACACAACAAAAGCGATGACCCTCACGTGGGGGGCATCTGTGTGGTAGGCTTCATTGAAGGTCATTCCAATCATACCAAGCAGTTCCCCATTCGCCTCATAGACGAAGGTTTGGTAGTGTTCTTTAACTAATATACTTTCCAATCTGTATTTCATCTGTTCTTTACTTGATGGGTAACCTAGGGCATCCATTAAGGGGACAAGCCCTTCCGCATCTTCAAGCTTTACACTTCGAATCATCTGTCCCTCTTCACTTCCTTTTCTAAAAAATTCCTTTTCAGCATAACAAACCTGAAGGCCTTTCTCGACCTTCAGGTTTGTTGTGTTTTATTTATTTCATCACTTTCTCTTTTTGGCGAAGCTCCACTCTTCGTATTTTTCCAGATGTCGTCTTCGGCAATTCTTGAATGAATTCCACTTTTCTAGGATACTTGTAAGGCGCTGTCAGTTCCTTTACATGATTTTGTAGATCTGAGACCAATTCTTCATTTCCTTCAAAACCTTGCTGAAGGACAATATAGGCCTTTACAACATTTCCTCGAACTTCATCAGGGCTTGCAACAACAGCACATTCCTGGACAGCTTCATGTTTGACAAGAGCATCTTCCACTTCGAACGGGCCGATGGTATAACCTGAACTGATGATGATATCATCACTCCTGCCTTCAAACCAAAAATAACCTTCTTCATCCATCTTAGCCTGGTCACCTGTCACGTAATAGTTGCCTCGTCGGGACATCTTCGTACGTTCAGGATCTTTATAATACTCCCTAAATAAAGCTGGAGTATCAAGGTGTACTGCAATGTCTCCTACTTCACCTGCCTCTACAGGCACACCCATCTCGTCAATGATTTCGACCTGATTCCCTGGTGTTGGACGACCCATTGACCCAGGGCGCACTTCCATATCTTTCATAATTCCGACGAGAAGTGTATTTTCTGTCTGACCGTAACCATCACGTACTGTTACATCATAATGTTTTTGGAACGTGTCGATGACTTCACGGTTTAACGGCTCTCCAGCAGAAACCGCACTATGCAGTCCTTTTAATTTATAATCAACTAAATTATCAACTTTAGCCATTAAACGATATTCCGTTGGCGTACAACAAAGAACATTCACATTATGTTCATCCATCATGCTTAAATATTTTTTGGGATCGAACTTCCCTTGATAAATCAAACCTTTAGCCCCTGTTCCGAGCACCGAAAGAAACGGACTCCAAATCCACTTCTGCCAGCCAGGTCCAGCTGTTGCCCAAACCGTATCTCCATCTTGGATCGCCAACCATTTATCAGCAGCTGTCTTTAAATGGGCATACCCCCACCCATGTGTATGAACAACACCTTTCGGGTTACCTGTTGTACCAGATGTGTAAGAAAGGAAAGCCATATCGTCTCTTGAAGTATCAGCAAGTAACAACTCTTCACTATTGTCATCCATAAGAGAATCAAGATCATACCATTTCTCTTTCGCCCCACCTACAGAAAAAGTGATTAACTCATCAAACTCATGAACGCCATGGAACTGATCTGTATAAGGGTGATAGCTGACGACCCCGCTCACTTCTCCGTGAGAAATTCTATACTGCAAATCTTTCGTCCTCAGCATTTCAGAACTTGGAATAACGACAAGTCCTACTTTAAGAGCGGCTATATACACTTGATAAGCTTCAATCAAGCGAGGAATCATGACGAGTACTTTATCTCCCTGCTTCAATCCCCGTTCAAGGAAAGCGTTTCCAATTTTATTCGCATTTTTCATTAACTCTTCATATGTAACTTCTTTCTGGTCACCTTGTTCATTTAACCATAACAAAGCTTTTCTCCCTGTTTCTCTCGCGTATTTCTCCATTTCAGAAACAACATTATATCTTTCAGGAGCAATCAGTTCTTCTCTTTTCATATTAGGACCTCCTTTTTAATGAGCGACTGTTCAGTTTGTCCAATTCTATTATAGCAATTTTTCTTAATATTTCAAATAATTAATCATACATACTCCACTAACGCGCCCTTTAGTGGAAGACTCAGTTTCGATACTTTTTTGTAATTCTAGGGGCTCCGGGAAACGATTCGCTCCGCCCCTTGACCTTATAAGTGTCTCGAAACCACTTCTAAAAGGGTCAGCTTGAATGGTTGAGGGAAGTGGATGATTCGAACACCTGTATTCATAAGTAATGTTCCAATTCTTCTCCCCTATGCGGGCATATAGTGCGTTCTATCCAGCATTTGCGTATGCTAAACGTCAACGAGGTAGAGTTTAAATCATTCACTTCCCATATCCATACAAGCTGATTTTAAGTAGTGGTTTCGAGAACCATACTTGATTAAGGGGCGAAGGGGAATGGCGAGACTCCTGCGGGAAAAAAGTGCAGGGTGAGACCCCACAGGACGCAGTGTACTGACCCCATAAAATTGGACACTATGTAGTTAAGCTGTTGCTTGATATTTATCGCGGAACTGAACCGGGCTCATCCTTAATTTAGATTTGATTCTTCTATTGTTGTATTTTTCCATAAAAGCTGAGAGCTCCTGCT
>NZ_JAYLVQ010000058.1:0-106812 GCF_035818575.1 Halobacillus sp. HZG1 | reverse complement strand
AGGGGAATGGCGAGACTCCTGCGGGAAAAAAGTGCTTGGTGAGACCCCACAGGACGCAGTCCGAGGAGGCTCACCGCGCTCCCGCGGAAAGCGAGTCATTCCCCGCAGCCCCCATCCACTCAACAAACGTCTCGAAACTGAGTCTTACACAATCCTGCCATTATGTTTAATAAGTGGTTGATGATGAAAGGAAATAAAAAAAACCGTCACACTGGAATGTGTGACGGGTTTATATGAGTATTATCGGCGACGGTTGCGGTTACGCAGGAACGTCGGGATATCAAGAGTGTCTTCCTCTTGATTTGGTTTGTTTTGTGGTTGTGGCGGAGCTTGGCGACGAGGAGGTTGTTCCTCTCGTACGTTGCGCTCTGGCTGTTGTTCTACTTGCTTTTGCTGGTTCACAGGGTTCACGGTTGGACGCTTCTTCTGCTGACCTTGAGCAATTTGTGCTTCATCGAAACCAGTTGCAATAACAGTAACGACGATTTCGTCTTTCAAGTTTTCATTGATTACAGAACCGAAGATAACGTTTACTTCCTGATCTGCTGCAGAGGTTACGATATCCGCTGCTTCCTGAACTTCATAAAGGCTCAAGTTGGCACCACCGCTGATGTTCATCAGGACGCCGTGTGCACCGTCAATGGAAGTTTCAAGTAGTGGAGAGGAGATCGCCTTTTTGGCTGCTTCAGCCGCACGATTTTCCCCTGTCGCTATACCGATTCCCATAAGCGCGGATCCTTTGTCGACCATGATTGTTTTTACGTCGGCAAAGTCTACGTTGATTAATCCTGGTACGGCAATCAAATCGGAAATACCCTGTACACCTTGACGAAGAACGTTATCCGCTTCACGGAACGCTTCAAGCATCGGTGTGTTCTTATCTACAATTTCAAGCAAACGGTCGTTCGGGATGACAATCAGTGTATCAACCGCACCTTTAAGGCTTTCTGTACCACCGCTCGCTTGGGTAGAACGCTTACGTCCTTCAAACGTGAATGGGCGGGTGACAACACCTACCGTAAGAGCGCCTAGTTCTTTAGCAACTTGGGCGATGACCGGAGCAGCACCTGTACCTGTTCCGCCTCCCATTCCCGCAGTTACGAAGACCATGTCTGCCCCTTGAAGAGCTTCTTCGATTTGTTCTTTGCTTTCTTCAGCGGCTTTACGACCGACTTCCGGATTCGCACCTGCACCAAGTCCTCGAGTCAATTTTCCACCAATTTGCATTTTAACTTCTGCTTTTGAAAGGTTAAGCGCTTGTGCATCCGTATTGACGGCGATGAATTCGACGCCTTGGACACCATGTTCAATCATACGGTTAACGGCGTTACTTCCGCCGCCACCTACTCCGATTACTTTAATCGTTGCTAGCTGGTCCATGCTTGTATCAAAATCTAACATCTTACGTTCCTCCTAATACACGAGATTACAAGATTTATTGGTTCGTCCGTCCCTTGACCGACTCAAACTTGTTCATTAATCAAAGAAATACTTCAAGAGATTACTGAAACCTGATTCTTTTTTCTTCTCTGGTTTCTCGGTTTCTTCTTTTGGTTGTTGCTTTGTCGCACGCTTTTGCTTTTTAGGTTGAGGTTTTTCCTGAAATTCTTCAGTTACAGATGGAAAGATCTCTTTGCCTTGTATTTTCGCATTACGATAGGCGAATTGCAAGATTCCTACCCCACTCGTAAATTGCGGTTCTCTTACTCCGATGTAATCCGGAATCGCAAGCCTTACGTTTGCGTGGAAAACATCCTGCGCTAACTCCAGAACACCAGGCATGTTCATCGTACCGCCGGTCAGTACAAAACCTCCCGGAAGTTCACGTACTCCCATGCGCTGAATTTCCTGTGCAGCAAAGACAAAAATTTCTTCTAGTCTAGCTTCAATCATATCAGAGATTTGCAATTGATTGAATGCCTGTTGACGATTACTTCCAATAATCGTGACAGAAAAATTTTCCTCTTCATTCGCATCGTCAAAAAATGCGTGTCCATGTTCCATTTTCACCTGCTCAGCCTCTTCTGTAGAAGTACGAAGGCCGATGGACAAATCTTTCGTTAAATTGTCCCCACCAAAAGGAATCATGCTTGTCCCTTTTAAGTGTCCTTCTTCAAATACCGAAATCGTGGTTGATCCACCTCCGACATCGATAAGTGCTACGCCCAGATTCGTTTCATCACCGGATAACGAGACAGTTCCAGAAGCTAGCGGCTGCAAACAAACATCTAGTACTTCCAAACCTGCTCGTTCTACACACTTCAGAGTATTATGTAAAACGGTTTTAGCACAGGTAATAATCATACCTTCCATCTCAAGACGTACTCCGATCATCCCTCTTGGGTCTGTGATTTCATCCTGCCCATCCACAATGAACTGACGAGGGATCACATCGATGATCTCTCTTTCAGGGGGTACGGAAACCACTTGAGCAGCATCAATCACTCGTGTGATGTCTTCGTTCCCAATTTCCCTGCTCTCGCTGGAAACGGCAACGACACCATGGCATGGCTGTAATTGAATGTGATTGCCATTCACACCAACAACGACACGATCAATTTTCATATCCACCATGCGCTCAGCTTGTTCAACCGCTGAACGTATAGAATGGACCGTTTGATCGATATCTACAATTGCGCCTTTCTTCATTCCGTTCGATTTAGCTGTTCCTACCCCAATAATATTGAGGTTATCATTCATAATTTCTCCTATAATCACTTTGATTCGACTTGTGCCTATATCTAAACTTACTAAAATTTCATTTTGATTCACCAGTGACGCACCTCCTGTAGCAAGCCATATAAGTAGTTCAAAGCATATCGAATTCACGCTTAAAATACAATCTTTGAAATACAAACGTAAATGAATTGATATATTCCGCGGGGTATTTCCCTTGAATATGATAGAAAAAACACGTTCCTATGTTGTTTTCCACAGTGTTTCGTGAATTTCCTCTTAATTACGTTTATTTTTTTCTAAATTTCGTTAGCAATTTCTGGTCGATGACAATTCTTCTGACGATCGCAAGGTTCCTGAACAGTCGGACGCCAAAGGCAAAGACAGCTGCAAGATAAAGATCCACGCCTAATTGAACTCCAAGAAAGGCAAGTAATGCAGCGAGTGTGATGTTGAAAAAGAAACCGGTCAGAAACACGGTGTCATCGAACGTCTTCTCCAACTGTGCCCTGATCCCGCCAAGAAGCGTGTCAAAAGCGGCCAATACAGCAATGGATAAATAATCGGAATAGGCATCAGGTATACGGATATCCGTTAAGATGCCAAGGGTCACACCGATAATGAGAAATAAAAGGGGTAACCACAAATTAACCACCAGCTTCTTCTAAAATTTCTAAATGGAGGGGGTCATCGTACTTGGGAAGTACCAATTGGTCTCTCACTTCAAATACGATTTCCATATTGTCGATGTTGAATATGTCCTGTGATGGACTTGCTTTCATATGGTCCAGCAATTTTTCAGGATCTTCAGCCAGCACCTTAATGGTCAGAGGGAGCGAACCAATCGGCCGATTATTTACATAGGTCGATCCATTTACATCCCTCACCGGAGTAAGGTTTGTCAATCGTTCATTCCCGATGCTGATATCCTCAGCGCCATAAGTATTCAGTTCATTTAAGAGCCGACTGAGGAGATGAGGAGATACACTAGGATATTCCTGCCCTGAAGCCCCCTCATCAAAAATAGGACGAATGGTAAGTTCTACACCTGGCCCCGTTTTTTTCTGAAGGCCTATCTTGTTCTCCAAGGTCTCAATGGATCCCTTCAATGTCTCCACTTGCTCGCGTGATGATTGTTTTTCATAATTTTCAATGGTCTGATCAGCTCCAGCAATTTTCTCTAAGAGGTCCTGTTGGTGTTTCTGCTGTATTTTCAAATCTTCCCGTACTTCCCACACATCTCTGGTATCTCTCATCTCTGTTTCATGGGACGTGGTTTGAAACTGCACAGCTACCATAAATCCAATCAATAGAAAAATGATGGATAGGAGCCATTGTGTTCTACGCTTCATGTTGATCACCCTTCAGAGGATAGCCTCGCCTTCATTTCCAATTGGTTTTCTTTCGATAATTGCACATCAACATTTTCGCTGAGCAGCTGATCGACGACACCTCTGGTCAGGCTTAAGCTTGAATAAAGAACCTCTGGGTCGCCGATTGCAGAAATGACGAACGGAGCCGGGTGTTGGATCCCGTCCACAGTAATGACCGGTCCTGTACACGCAATATAACTATCTCTCATATACCTTTGTCCATTGATGGCAATAGCCTTTGCTCCTGCACTGAGAAGTTCGTTAATCACACTGTGAACATGGCTTTCGTGAACGATATACTGATTAACCTGATCATCATCCGGTATATATTCAGCATCGCTCAAAACGACTTCCACCCCTTGGCCTTCGACCGGAACCTCACCATTCAGCATCTGGAGCTTCTTTTTACGTTCAACGAAATCAGCTACCACCTGTTCACTTTCGGCCATCTCATTTTCAAAGTCCTGAATGGTATGCCGCTTCTCTTTTAACTCCTCACGCAGCTGTTTGTTCCGTTTTTCCATGTCCAGCAGCTGTTGTTGATAGAAGTATTCTTTTTCCCATTGGGAATCGTTCAGTTGAACCATTTGAGGTGAACTCTTTGTCAGTTGATAGCTGTAGCTGACAAGGAAACCTGAGATGAGTAGAACAAGAGATAAGATGATCGGTTTCCCTTTAAGTCTCTTCATCCGTGTTCTCCTCTTCTTCAACTGCATCTGATTCACTTTGCGCCTCTTCTTCTTCCAATTGAGGATACTCCTCGAAATAGGCCCCTACATCGATATGTATGATCCCCTCAGCTCCTTCATCAAGCTGTGCAACGATGGAAGGGTAGGCCGGCATTTTCTCGGAAAAACTGCGGATCGAGGCTTGCACCTGATATCCATCATTCATGTAAAGAAGAATTTGATACGGATTCCCGTCACGAGGATCCCAATGGATTTCTGAAATGAGACTGCTTACACTTGATGGAAGTTCTTTTAATTCTTGAGAAATTTCTTTAAGATATGTTTCCTTATTGAACCCGGCAAGGATGGGAGCATCTCCTCCCGGGAGAGCTGTTTGTCCTTCCAAACGGGACCCATCTTCAAGAATGGCATGATAGGAACCATCCTGTTTGATGTAACCGATTCGTTCCGCTTCCTTCACTTCAATTAGCACATTGTTCGGAAAGGAACGGTCGATGGAAGCAAAGGTGATTTCTTGATGTGCCTCAATCTGCTGTTTCATCTCTTCTTCATCGACTCTCCAATAATTCGTGGATGTTGTGACTCCGGCAAGCTCGATAATTTCTTCCTCAGATACGTGATACTCACCTTCCACAACTATATGACGAACATTACTGAGTGGCGACTGGAGATAGATGACCGTCGCTATCAGCAAAAATAGAATAGTCAAATACAGAATCAAGCGACGATTGGCTTTTTTCCGCCTCGTCTGTTTCAATTTTGGTATGCGATCTTCTATGGAAACCACTTTTCTCTCTTCCATAACGGGCATTTCTCCTTATTGCTAGACACCCTTTGCGCTGTTTGTCCTAGCTGTTTGAAAGAATGATGTTCCTCTAAAAGATGCCGAGCTTACTCTACATCTATACGTTTCCCATTATATCACAAAAATAGAGTGAAATATTGATAGAGTTTTACTAGTTTCCTATCAATTTTATTACAGGAAAACCCGCATTTCGATGGGGCTCAAGTGATTTCGCTAAAATGGTTTACCCATTATCCACCTAAGCTAAACTTACAACCATAAAATTATCTATATTTCTCCATATTCAATCACTTCTCTTTTAATTAAACTCACTTTCAGCCTTCCATAATCCTGTTTTAATGGTAATAAAACCCATTACGATTAATAAAAAGAAGCCATGGACTGGACTCCATGACTTCTTTATTTTGTCGAGAAACGGCTGACGCTCAGGAGTAATCCCAGAGATGCTAAAGTCAGTGTCAGGGACGATCCGCCATAGCTGATTAGGGGAAGTGTGATCCCTGTGACGGGAATCAGGCCTGTCACTACACTGATATTGATCATAACTTGGATGCTGATCATCCCTACAATACCGAGGGCAAGTAAAGAACCAAAAAGGTCCGGAGCAAGAAGGCTTGCCCTGATCCCCCGCCATAAAAGGATAAAGAAAAGACCAAGGACTAGTAATCCTCCAAGGAACCCCAGTTCTTCAGCAAGAACTGCAAAAATAAAGTCCGTCTGAGGTTCAGGCAGGTAGAAAAATTTCTGCATACTGTTCCCGAGTCCTAACCCCATTAGACCGCCGGGACCGATGGCATATAAAGACTGTATGATCTGAAACCCTGCCCCTAAAGGGTCTTCCCATGGATGCAGGAATGCGGTGATCCTTTTAATACGGTAAGGAGCAGAAGCGATCAACCCGACCATTCCTGCTGCTCCTGCGCCGGCTATCCACATGAAATGACTGATCCTTGCCCCTGCTGTAAACAACATGACAAGGCATGTCCCGACCATGACAACACCTGTCCCTAAGTCAGGCTGAAGCATGATGAGTGCGAACGGGACCAAAATCAAGGCGAGAGCTGGAAGGAAACCTTGTTGGAAAGAATTCATGAGCTTTTGGCGTTCGGATAAAAAGCGCGCAAGGAAAAGGATCAAACCAAGTTTCATGAATTCTGATGGCTGGATGCTGAACATCCCCACCCCGATCCAACTTCGCGCCCCGCCGCGGACCATACCCACTCCTGGAATGAGTACGAGTATGAGAAATACAAGACACACGATCATAATGATCTTTGAATGTCCATGCCATACATAGTAAGGAATTCTTGATAATACAACCATGGCAATCAAACCGGCAGCAGCAAAAAGAATCTGCCTCTTTGCGTAAAACCAAGGATCGTCAAATTTATATTCGGACCAGATGCTCGATGAGCTGTAAACCATCACCACCCCGATGATCAAAATTCCGAGTATGGCGGCCACCAACCATAAATCCGGCTTTTTTTCTTCCATAAAAAAAGCCCTACCTCCCATCTAAGTGGAAAACAGGGCTTAAGCTTGTCGCACAAAGCCCTTATTAGAGCTTATGCACAGCTTGGATAAACATGTTGCCTCTTTCTTCAAAAGTACGATACTGATCCCAGCTCGCACAAGCAGGTGAAAGCAGGATGACATCGTCCTCTACTGAGTATTGGTACGCCTGCTCGACAGCTTCCTGCATCGTTTCAACTTTCGTAAATTCCTCAATACCAGCTTTCTTAGCCGTTTCGATTAATTGGTCAGCCGTTTCTCCAAACACGACCATGGCTTTGATCCCTTTCATGTGTGGAATCAAAGATTCGAAGCTTGTCCCCCTGTCAAGGCCGCCCGCAAGCAGGATGACAGGATTCTCAAATGATTTTAAGGCATAAGAGGTCGCTAGAATATTCGTCGCTTTAGAATCATTGTAAAACAAACGATCATTTTTTTTCGTTACAAACTGCAGGCGGTGTTCCACACCCGCAAAGGTTGTCAATACCTTGACAATCGCTTCGTTGCGTATTCCATTCACTTTGACTGCTGCCACGGCAGCGAGGATGTTCTGCAGGTTTTGTTCCCCTACTAAAACGATATCCTGTTTTTTCATTATCGGTTCATCTTCAAAGTAAATGAAAATATCATCAGCCCAGGCACCTTCCCCTTCATTTCTAATAGAGAAAGGTACACGTTTCGCTTTCACATCGGGTAAGAAACCAGCGATACGTTCATCATCCGCATTGTAAACCAACGTGTCTTCAGCCGTTTGATTCGCAGTTATCTTCGCCTTTGCCTGATGATAATTTTCTAACGTATGGTGATAATCCAGATGTGCTTCATAAAGGTTGAGCCACACAGCAATTTCAGGATGAAATTTTTCAGTCCCAAGTAATTGGAACGATGAAAGTTCGGTGACCATCGTTTCATCCGTCTCTGTACTTCTGGCCACTTCACAAGAAACATGACCGATATTGCCTGCAAGCGAAACCTTTTGTTGATCTGCCTGAATCATTTCGTAGATCAATGTTGTGGTCGTCGTCTTCCCATTGGAACCGGTAACGGCTACAAAAGGACCCTCATGGAGGAAGCTTGCCAACTCAACTTCGGTAACCACCGGGATCTTCCGCTTCTCCGCTTCCGCGATGATCGGATTCTCATAAGGGATACCAGGATTCTTGACGAGGTAATCCACGTCGTCCAATACGGACAGCGGGTGCCCCCCTGTGATGACTTCGGCTCCTTTTTCGATTAGCGTACGCACGGCCGGGTCATTTTCGTCAGCCTTTAAATCATTGATTCGCACTTTGATGCTGCTATCCAGGAATAACTCAGCTGCTGCTGTACCACTTTTCGCAAGCCCGAGAACCAGGACCTGCTGATAGGGAAAGTTTTTTAATATTTTCATCCGAACATCACCTCTATATAAATGCCGATTACTGCAAAGACAAGTCCAACCGCCCAGAACGTCGTCACAACACGCCATTCTGACCAGCCCTTCAATTCATAATGGTGATGAAGCGGACTCATTTTGAACACACGTTTCCCTGTCGTTTTAAAAGAGATGACCTGAATGATGACAGACAGGGTCTCAAGAACGAACACACCGCCGATAATGACAAGAATGAGTTCAAGTTTCGTTAAGATGGCGATGATCGCAATCGCTCCTCCTAAAGCAAGCGATCCAGTATCTCCCATAAATACTTTTGCAGGATGAGCATTAAAGACAAGGAAACCAAGCAATGCTCCGACTATAGCAAGTGAGAAGATGGTGATTTCAACATTCATCTGACCTGCCCACGCCAAAATTGCGAAAGCACCAAAGGCGATCGCCGCCGTCCCAGCGAGCAGTCCATCAAGACCATCTGTCAGGTTCACAGCATTCGAAGCACCTACGAGCATAAACAGGATCAGTAAAGCGTAACCCCAGCCAAGATCTACTTCAAAAGTTGTGCCGGGAATACTAATATACGTCGGGAAGTCCGAGTTTCTAAGAATGAAATAAACAACCAGAGCAATGACGATCTGTCCGAGCATTTTCTGCTTCGATGTAAGACCCAGGTTCCTTTTCATCGCCACTTTTATATAATCATCCAGGAACCCAAGCAGCCCATACCCGACTAAAACAAATAACACAAGGAACATTTGTGTGTTCCCCGTGTCCGGGGTAAACCAAAAGGATGCAAGAATGGTAGTGATGACCACAGCTAATATGATCATCACCCCTCCCATCGTGGGGGTTCCCGATTTTTTCTGGTGGGACTCTGGACCCTCATCCCTAATAGCCTGACCGAACTTCAACCTTCTCAAAAAAGGGATGATCATCGGCGAGATCACAACAGTGATTGCGAATGAAATAGCCATAGTGATTAGTAGTATGTATTCGTTCATGTTTAGTTCTCCTCCTTTTCCATCATCATCGCCTATCGATCAATCCACGAGATTCTCTAGTAATTCTTCCAGCTTCATTCCTCTGGAAGCTTTGATGAGTACGACTGTGTCCGCGGTTAACTCTTGACGGACGTGATGACTTAACGTTTGTTTGTTTGTAAAATGTTGCGTTTGAATGGAAGGGTGGTTTCTATTGACGGCATCGGTTATAGCCTTGGAATCCTGACCAATCGTATAGACCGCATGGATCTTCTCATCGATGGCATCGGCTACGCTTCTATGAAGCGTTTCTGATTGTTCCCCTAACTCGAACATATCACCTAATATTAACACTTTCCTGCTTTTAGATGTCAATTGACTGACAACTTCAATAATAGCTTTCATGGAAGTCGGAGAAGCATTGTACGCATCATTGATGATCAAGGATCCTTTATGTCCCTCATGTTTTTCAAAACGCATGGCAGACATTTGCAACTGCCGGAACCCCTGCTGGATCTCTTCCGGAGATAACCCTAAGCGTTCCGCAAGAGCGATGACATATGTAGCATTTTTCACATTATGTTTCCCAGCCATAGGCAATTCATAAGACTGCCCACCGACTTTAAACGTACTGTTTTCATCTGTCAATTGAAGAACCTCAGCCTGATAGTCAAGCTGGGCATCAAAACCGCAGGTAACCGTCCATTTTTCAGATCTTTGTTCCTGCAGTAAAGGCTCATCTCCATCGAGAATTAAGGCACCTTCTTTGGAAAGACCTTCTGTAATCTCGAGCTTCGCCCCTGCAATTCCTTCTCTGGAACCAAGATTCTCAATATGAGACTCACCGATGTTCGTTATGATGGCATATCCAGGTTCAGCAAGTTTGGATAAAACGGAAATTTCCCCTGCACGATCCATTCCCATTTCCAGAACGACAGCTTCTGTTTCTGGATCCATGGCAAGGATCGTGAGAGGAAGACCGATATGATTATTGAAGTTACCAGCGGTCTTATGTGTTTTGTATTTGACTTGAAGGACAGATGCAGCCAGATCTTTCGTTGTAGTCTTTCCATTCGAACCGGTAACACCTACCACAACAGGATCTATCTTTTTCAAATAATAAGAGGCCAGTTGCTGGAGAGCCTTCGTTGTGTCTTCCACGAAAAAGACCGGGAAGTCTGTAGGTGTCAGCTTCGGCAAAGGTTGATCCTCCTGCCAAAGTGTGGCAACTGCTCCTTGTTTGATGGCATCTCCAAGAAAATGGTGCGCATCGAAATTCTCTCCCACAATCGGTACGAACAAGCTTTGTTTCGCCGTTTTGCGGCTGTCTGTCATTACAGATGCAAGCTGAATCTGATCCGATGCTGCTCCTTGTTTTTTTGGAAAAAGTTTTGCGAGTTCATTGACTTGTAAAATCATGATGGATGCTCCTTCATTTCTCTTAATATTATACGGGCTACCTCGCAATCATCGAAATGATGACGGATGCCTTTGATTTCCTGGTACGTTTCATGGCCTTTACCTGCAATTAAAACAACATCTCCCGTTTTCGCATGATGCAGCGCATATTTTATGGCCTCTTTTCGATCATCGATCTGTTTATAACGCCCTTTCACATGGGCGGTCATATCACGGAAGATCTGTTTAGGATCCTCTGTACGGGGATTATCGTTGGTGAAAATAACCCGATCCGCATAATCGACACTTACTTTTGCCATCTCAGGACGCTTGCTGCGGTCACGGTCCCCTCCACACCCAACAACAACGGTGATGGTTCCTTTACATAGGTCCCTAAGCGTCTGCAACACGTTCTTCAAGGAATCTGGAGTATGGGCATAGTCTACGACAACACCGAACCCCTGCCCTTCTCTAACAGGTTCGAACCTCCCTCTGACACCTTTGGTCTCTTGAAAGGAATGCTGAATGGTTTCTAGGGGGACCCCTGATAGAATCGCGGCACTCGCTGCAGCTAACATATTATAAATACTGAACAGCCCCATCAGTGGACTCTTAATGGAGACCGATCCGATGGGAGTGGTCATAATGAAGGCAGTACCCGTTTCTGTCATCGTGTACTCCTCTGCTTTTACATCCGCCTGTTCGTAGATACCATAAGTTAACAATCCTTGTGAGGTAGAGCGGATAAATTTCCTTGCCTGAGGAGAGTCGTTATTGATGACAGCAAATTTCTCACGTTCCTTATTATACCCATTCCCTAATTGCGCGAACAATAGGGACTTTGCACGAAGATAATCATCGAAATTTTCATGATAATCCAGATGATCCTGCGTTAAATTCGTAAACACGGCAATATCAAAATCACAGCCGTACACCCTCCCTTGATCAAGGGCGTGGGAAGACACTTCCATGATTGCATGATCAACGTCTGCCACATGCATTTTATGAAAATAACGCTGCAAGGTAAGTGCGTCCGGTGTCGTGTTTTTCACCGGGAACGTTTCTCCAGCAATATTCACCTGAATCGTTCCGATGATCCCCGTTTTCTTTTTATGCTGCTGAAAGATTTCTTCAAGTAAATAAGTAATGGTCGTCTTGCCATTCGTGCCGGTCACTCCGATGACATGGAGAGACTCTGAAGGGCAGCCGTAAAAAGCAGCGGACGCCATAGCAAGGGCTCTTGACGTATCGTTTACAAGCACAATCGGAACAGGGACATCCACCTCTTCTTCAGCAATGACAGCCACGGCCCCGCGTTGCACTGCACCTTTCGCAAACCGGTGTCCATCCACATCCACCCCGCGGAGACAGACAAACACATCTCCCTGCTCTGTCGTCCTTGAATCCATAGAGAGGCCTTTGATGTGGAGGTCTGCCACTGATTTCGTCACTTTATAAAAAGGAATGTACCGCAAGAGTTTCTTCATTTTCATATGTGTCACCCTTACCTGCTCACAAGTTTTATTATACCAAACGTAGGTTTAATTCCCCAGATACACACGAATGGTCGAACCACTTGGCACTTTGACACCCGCTTCAGGCGCCTGTGTAATCACTTTGGACCCGCTTCCACTGACTTCCACTTCTAAGTTCAAAAGCATTTGATTTAACTCTTTTTTATCCATCCCTGTAACATCAGGAATTTCCACTAACGGCTCATCCGGCCAGGAATATTCTTTTTCCAACCCATCTTTCCTAGGTTCAACCCCTAAGGCGCGTAAACTGTCGCCCATGATGTTCCCTACGATCGGAGCAGCGACGACACCGCCGAACTGAACGGTATTCTTCGGGTTGTCGATCGCTAGATAAACCACCAGTTCAGGGTCATCCGCTGGAGCGAAACCGATGAAGGATACAATGTGGTTATTTTCCATGTATCTGCCGTCTGGCCCGACTTTCTGAGCGGTACCGGTTTTTCCGCCGACACGATATCCTTCCACATAGGCACCTCTCCCTGTCCCTTTAGCGACAACACTTTCGAGAGCACGGCGGATTTCAGCGGACGTTTCTTCAGAAATGATTCTCTCTTTCAGTTCAGGTTCATTTTTTTCTAACGTTTCACCAGTGGTTGGATCGAGCCACGCTTCCTGGATATAAGGCTCGTAATAATAACCCCCATTCACTGCTGCTGCGACAGCCATGACCTGTTGGATCGGTGTGACGGATACCCCTTGTCCGAAAGCTGTTGTCGCCTGCTCTACAGGACCAACATTCTCCGGCTTGAACAAAATCCCCTTTCCTTCCCCTTCAAGGTCAATGCCGGTCTTTTTACCGAATCCGAAGCGATCAATGTATTCAAAAAGCTTCTCTGTGCCCAGCCGCTGCCCGAGGGTGACAAAACCAGGGTTACAGGAGTTTTGAACGACTTCCAAGTACGTTTGATCGCCGTGCCCGCCTCGCTTCCAGCATCGGAGAGTGGCTCCATCCACTTTGATCGAACCGGAGTCATGGAAATGTTCATCATCAAGATCAACGAGGTCTTCTTCCAACGCAGCGGCAAGCGTGATAATTTTAAAAGTGGAACCAGGCTCATACGTACTCCATACGGGTAGGTTCCTATTGTAGACCTCCGGCTTCACTTCCTGATAGTTGGCTGGGTCGAAATTAGGACGAGTCGCCATCCCCACCACTTTCCCTGTATCAGGATCCACCGCTAACGCCACTGCTCCATCAGGGTTGTATCTAGCCTGAGCGATATCAAGCTCGCGTTCCATAATCGATTGAACCTTGTAATCAATTGTCAATTGCAGGTCTTTTCCATCTTCGGGCGGCTTATAAATATCTGCCATATCCGGCATCCTCTTTCCTTTGGCATCAGAGAAAAAAGACAACGCCCCTTTTTCACCCCTCAATTCATCATCATAGTACGCTTCTAAGCCAAGCAGCCCCTGATTATCTATGCCACTGAAACCAAGCACATGCGAAAGGAAAGAGCCGTGAGGATAATATCTCTTCGAGTCTTCGGCAATGTACACACCAGGCATCTGCAATGATTGGATGGCCTCCGCCTGTTCCTCACTTATTTTACGTCCCTCTGGGTGGATTCTTTCAATCGAGGTCACTTTCGTCACGTGCGAATAAGCCTTCTCTTCACTCATGTCCAAAATCTGAGCGAGGCTTTTTGCTGTCTGCTCTGCATTTTTGATTTGTCTCGGGACCACCATAACGGTCGGAGCTGATTGATTACCGACGAGCACTTCACCATTCGAATCGAGAATCTTCCCCCGCTCCGGTTCGAAAGTAATATCCCGGCTCCATGATTCCTCCGCCTTTGAAATGAGGAAGTCACTTAAGAAGAACTGGACGTATCCAAGCCTCCCTGCGATGACAAAAAAAATAACCATTCCAACAAGAAAGACAGCGACTAATCGTTTCTTTACGACCACTTGTGATACTCGTCTCATCTTAATAACTCCTTTTTGAAGTCAATAGAGTCAGCTTGTATCACTATATGCAATCTAGAAACGATTAGAACACTGCCTGGAATGGTGTTACTCCTCTCTTGGAGGAGCTAATTCTACGACTAAATAGCCGCCTTCTTTTATGCTGGATCCTTCAGGGATGCTTTGCTTTTCAACAAAACCGTTCCCCATCGTCTCGATATTCAGGTTGAAATGCTTCACAATTCTGTGTACATCACGAGCTGAATATCCTGTCAAATCAGGCATGGTCGGTTTATCTGTAATGACCATCACTCTTTGATTTTCCACTGCTTTAGAGCCCGTTTCTGGAAGGACGGCGGTTACCTCACCACCGTTTCCAATCACTTCTACATGGGAGAACATTTTTTCCAGTTCATCCTTTGCCTTAGACGTGCCTTTCCCGACTACATCCGGAATGGTCAATGGGGATACCGATTCATCCACCTCTTTATCTGGTTGGATATCCATGTAATGGAGACTGTTTTCAAGCACAGTCCTCGTAATGTAAGAAACAGGTTCAGAACCTAACTCCGTAACTTCCAGGTCCGGTTGCTGAACAGCAACGTACATAAGTAGTTCCGGATCCTCTTTCGGGGCCATGCCCATGAAGGAAAAGATATAGTTGTTCCGGCCAGTCAAATAACTTCCGTTCTCAATCATCTGAGCCGTACCCGTTTTCCCTGCAAGGGTGTAGTCATCCAGTTTGAACGACTGAGCGGTTCCTTGTTCAGACGTGACGACGGTACCCATAAGCTCACGCATTTGTTTCGCTGTGCTTTCTGAAATAGGTTGTCCGATTTCTTCCGGCTTGTTTTCCTTCAATACTTCTCCTGTCTCACTTGAAGTAATCTTCGACAACATATACGGGCGCATCATCTGGCCATCATTCGCAACAGATGTCGCAGCCGTCATCAATTGGATCGCTGTGAAAGTAGACCCTTGTCCAAACGAAGTCGTTGCCTGTTCAGAAGCCTTGTTGTAAACAAAACGTCCGTTCTTCTCATTCGGAAGATCGATGCCTGTCTTTTCATCAAAATTAAAATCGCTCAAGTATTTTCGTAGTTTCGTAGGACCAAGAACCTCCAGGGCGATTTTTGAGGAAGCGACATTAGAAGATCGTTGAAATCCTTCATCAAAAGTAATAGAACCCCAGCCTTGATCATTGTTATGATCACCGATGGTATGACCGGGAACTTTATACGTACCTGACTCGTACATATCGCTCCCCTTATAAACGCCTTCTTCCATAGCAGCAGCCCATGTGAATATTTTCATTGTTGACCCGGGCTCAAAGGTGTAGGAAACAAGGTCGTTATACCAGTTATCAACCTCACCAATATCGTTCGGATTATAACTCGGACGGTTACTCATCGCTAAGATCTCACCTGTATCCGGATCCATGACCGCAGCCATGATTTTTTCCGGACTATACTGCTCATCCACCTGTGACAAAGCATCTTCTAAAAACGTTTGTATTTTTTGATCGATGGTCAAATGCACATCGTTTCCGTTTTTAGGTTCTGTCATTACTTCATTCGGATCTAACAGTTTCGTTCCGTACTTGTCCCGTTCATAACTGATCTTACCCTTTTCTTCCTGCAGATGCTTCTCCATCTGCTTCTCCACCCCTGTCACCCCGTTGATGTTTCCATCCTGGCTGCGGGCGAAGCCGATGACATGCGACGCGAATTTACCATTAGGGTAATACCGCTTCGACTCTTGCTTGAAGGCAATACCGTTCAACTCAAGCTCTTCAATTTCATCTTTCGTCTCTTGGGAGATAGAACGTCCACTGGAGCCGAATTCGACTTGGAAACGTTCATTATCCTGCCCTTCCTCGATCGTGTTTCTAATTTCACTGGCTTCCATATCAAGCAGTGGAGCCAGTTTCTCCGCTGTCTCACCTGCATCCGTAACGTGTCTCGGTGGATCGAGGTTAACGGAATATTCCGGGTCTACGATGGCATAAATTCTATAAGTGGGACGGTCATATGCCAGCACCATACCGTTTTTATCAAAGATTTTACCTCTGTCAGCATCGATTTCATAAGAGCTTGTCCGAATGTCTTCCGCCCATTTTTGCAAGTCGACACCTTCCACCGTCTCTGCTGTCTCAATATAAATGAAACGCCCCGCAATGATGAAAAATACAATCGCAAAGGCAATCATCAATAATGCGGAGCTTTTATTACTGTTCTGTTTTTTCATGAGGAAATCACCAGCCGTTACTCGTTATTGATTTTACCGGCTTGCTTTACTTGGGCATTCTGAATATTCAGCCCATTTTCCTTAGCAATGCTCAAAATCCGATCCGGGTTACTAAGTTCTTTCACCTGATAAGCAAGATTTTCATTGAGAGACTCCTGTTGCTGGATCTCTTGTTCTAAACCGCGAATATCACGGTTGATGGTATCTGTTTGTGCAGATGTCTGGACTAAAAACACCGATGCTGCAAGCACGGCAGTCGTGGCAAACGAATAGAGGAACTTCTCCCCTGTACTAATCCACTTCTTCTTTTTATGTACCTTTACTTTGGCCTGTTTTTGTCTCTCAGGCTGCTGTAAAGGCTGCTGTTTTCTAATCTGTTCAGCACTCATGTTTGTTTCCACCCTTCGTTAAATTCAAATTCCTTATTCCAAGGTTTGACTTTCTCGACAATCCTCAGTTTCGCAGAACGTGAACGACGATTCTCCTCAAGCTCTGACTCATCGGCTACAATAGGCTTTCGGCTGACCAATTGAAAAGGTGGCTGTTTATCTTCCGGGATCATCGGGATGTTTTTCGGCAAGGGAGGGTTTGTACTCCACTTTTTGAACGCCTGCTTGCACAATCGATCCTCGAGGGAGTGGAAAGTGATAACAGCAATGCGTCCACCGACCCCAACCACTCTAGCCGCCTGATGAAGGCTGTCCTGAAAAGCTCCAAGCTCATCGTTGACGGCAATACGGATCGCCTGGAACACTCTTTTACCAGGGTGGCCGCCTTTCCTTCGTGCAGGAGCAGGAATCCCTTCCTTGATGAGTTCAACCAGTTCTCCTGTCGTTTCAATGGTTTTCTCTTCTCTTGCTGCTTCGATCTTTCTTGCGATTTGTTTCGAAAATTTCTCTTCCCCGTATTTGAAGAAAATGCGGACAAGATCCTCATAGGGCCACTCATTGACCACTTCTTTCGCACTGAGTTCTGCTTCCTGGTTCATCCGCATATCAAGCGGAGCATCCTGATGGTAGCTGAACCCTCGCTCTTCGACATCCAATTGGGGACTGGAAACACCAAGGTCATAAATAATACCATCGACATCCGTTACCTCAAGCTCTGCTAATTTCTCTTCCAATTGACGGAAGTTCGCATGGACGAAAATAATACGGTCCTCGTAATCTTTCAGTCGATCTTTTGCAGCTTTCAAGGCAATCTCATCCTGATCGAAAGATATTAATCGACCTTTCCCTTTCAAGGCTTTAGCAATCGCTTCGGAATGCCCGCCACCTCCTAAGGTACAGTCGACATAAGTACCTTCTGGGTCCAAATCTAAATGTTGTATAGTTTCACTTTTTAGTACACTGTAATGTTCAAACATGGTTTCACTCGTTTCTATCGATCAGATATCAAAATCCAACATATTTTCTGCTATTTCTGAGAAGGACTCTTCTGATGCCTCGAAATAACTTTCCCATTCATCATGACTCCAAAACTCAATCCGATTGGATACGCCAATGACGACACATTCTTTTTCCAGTGATGCGTACTTCCTGAGAGGTTGTGGAATGTTGATTCTTCCTTGCTTGTCCACTTCACATTCAACAGCTCCAGAAAAGAAAAACCGGGTAAAAGCGCGGGCATCTTTTTTTGTTAAGGGGAGTTTTTTCAGCTTCTCTTCAAGCAGCTTCCACTCGTTCATAGGATAAGCAAACAGACACTGATCTAAACCTCTTGTGAGGACAAAGCTGTCACCAAGGTCCGGGCGGAATTTCGAGGGTACGATGATCCGTCCTTTTGTATCAATGTTGTGTTGAAATTCACCCATGAACATAGAGTTTCCCCACCTTCTAATTTCACCTTACCACATCGCCCCACTTTTCTCCACTTACTTTTTTATCATTCTCTTCACATGAAAAAAATCCTGCCCGTGAAGGCAAGATTTTAAAGGGTTTCATCACATTTTTTTGTGGTGGGGGATGGTGGAGGACCTTCCCTACAAATATACGACATAATGATCGTTTCTAAAGCTCAGATGGTGTCTGTTCATCTGCTGAAACACCGTCTCTCCGTACTTGTTCACCCATGGGACGATGCTCCACATCCTCTCCTGCAGGCCACCACCAGGATGAAGTGTCCATTCCATGTTCTCAAATTGATCCATTTCATGTTGATGCTGTGATTCCATCGATTGGTGGAGACGTTTTTCCAGGAAGTCGATGTTTTCCAAAATGTATTCCAGATTCTTCTCTGCCAGTTGACCGAGATCTGCACCAAGTGACGCAGATTTTTCCCGAAGGGGCGCATGGACGGTGTCGATTTCCTTCTTCACCTGTTCAGTTAGATGATGAATCTGAGGGGTGCTTTGAGAAGCAATCCAATTCATCTTCTTCTCTCTCACTCCAGAGCGGATAGCTTCGTCCGCAGGGATCTGAAATTTCTCCAACTGCTGACCTGTCTTCCTGTCAATCATTGTAAAAGATAAACGTGGAAGAACAGGCGGCATACACAACCCTGCCGCTTCAAAAGCTGGCTTTAGAACTGACCAGTAATTGATTTCTCCCGGGCCTCCGATAAACGCGAGGACTGGAA
Source organism: Halobacillus sp. HZG1 (assembly GCF_035818575.1). NCBI lineage: Bacteria > Bacillati > Bacillota > Bacilli > Caryophanales > Bacillaceae > Halobacillus > Halobacillus sp. HZG1. Next base: position 87,740 of record NZ_JAYLVQ010000058.1, on the reverse strand, counting down.
AAAGAGCCTCCTGCATCAACGGCCTTGTGACTACATTATTACTGAGAAGCTCAGGCGTTTCTTCTGCGATCTTCAAGAGTTCTTCTTCTGATAGGACGACTTCATTGTTTTTCCCTCTATAATAGCCTTCCTCATCACGTACCAGGAGCACCCTTTCCCCTTCAAAACTGTAGAACAAGTGGGCATCACCCATCTCACTATCCAGAAGGGTCTCATATCCTTCCTGACGGTTCTTCTGCAATACTGCATACACACCATTGGCTATTTCTCTATTCTTTTCAATCATTGTTGTAAAATAAGTAGTCTCCATACGGCGCACTTCAGGGGCATGTGCATCAATTAAGACGAGTCCTTCATCAGGGAAAAGCTGATAAACAACTTTAGCAAAAAAGTCGCTGTAGGTGTCCGATTCTTTCAACAGCCTTTCCATTTCTTTGTAGAAGTCCTGCGTGTGTTCTGTTTCCTTAACCATTGCAAAAACATCCTTCAACCAAGTGGAAGCTTTTTGTTGATCAATGGTTATCTCCGAAACGGAAGCTTTAGTCTCTGGAGTATGGTCGATGGTTACCTTTTCCATTCCGTTTCCCTGTTTCATCATGATATGGTGAATCTCATCAAAATCATGATCTTCTCCAGCAATCCAAAAGACAGGGATTACTGGTTTACCCAGGTCTCTTTCCTTTTCTTTCGCAAGTTGCAGAACTGAAATGATTTTATGCACAGAATAGAGCGGTCCAGTCAGCAAGCCGGCCTGTTGACCGGCAATGACGACGACACTCTCTTCATCTTTTAACTTTTCAATATTATCAAAGGTTTCTTCAGGAGCCTCCCACCGTTTATTCATACGATTCAGCACATTTGAAAGCTCAGTCCTTTGATACGTTTGATTCCTTAGTTCAGATAACCGACGCTCCCAGGTAGATTCTTCAAAGGGGTGGTGGTTAAACCGATCAGCTATTCTTTCATAATCATTTTTATAGTCACGAAACAGCGTTTGTTTCGGTGCAAGTTCAATCGGTTCGATACGCATCTTTATACGACTCCTTTATAGGCAATAGTTACATGATAAAATTATGTATCCTATTGTATTGTACAAAAAACCACCACAGACTTCACATTATCTGTTTGAAACCTCTTAATTCCGCAATAGCTCCCTTTAGTTGAAGACTCAGTCAGTTTCGAGACAATTAAGTGATTCTAGGGGCTCCGGGAAAAGGTTCTCGAAACCACTTCTGTAATAGACACCCCTTCCAGCTTGATGGAAGGGTGAGGGTTAAACTCTCAAGCCATGTATTTGAGTCCTACAAGCTTTCCAGAAACTCCTGACACTCCACCAAGGCAATGAGTCCCTAAATCAAAGTGGAAAATTTCCCCCTTTTCAACTGTTAGAGATACAAAAAGCTCTGAATCAAGCTTTTAAGCTCTCTGGAGAAGTCTATAATATCCACTTCCCTCGAACATTCAAGCTGATTTTTGAATTGGTCTCGAGAAAACGCCAAAGCAATGCGGCAGAGTGGAAGGGCGAGCCTACAGCGGGCGGGGAAAAAGTGCTTGGTAAGCCCGATAGAATGAAGTCCGTAGAGGATTGTGACCACGTGGAAAGTCGAGCTATTCCCCGCAGCCCCCCCCTTCCACTCAACAAAAGTATTGAAAATGGATTTTAAAGAAAACTGCTATATACTTTAATCACTAGTGATAACATTCATTTATTGATAGGTGACTTTCTCATGGGTAAGCACAGCCTTTTAATTTGGGCTGTGCTTTTTTTCTTTTATTATTTTATGTCGGACTGAAAAATTCATGTAAAAGCCTTTCCTCTTGCTCTAGCTGAAAAAGACTCTTGTTACAAGACCAAACGTACTTAATCCCATGTAGAATAGCATGAATAATAGAAAACTTACGCGCCAGAACCCTTTGAGTGCTCGGAAGAGACGGACTTCTTCGTTCATTTTGTATTGCGCGACCATTGAAATGCCCAAGAGGATCAAAAGGAAGACAATGATGAAGGGTAGAAAGCTGCGATCAAACAAGACGACAAGTAGGACATGGACCGACATGATAAAAATAGGGGCGGTATAGTTCGCCGTGCGGTGCAGAGCCTTTAACTTATGCTTGCTCCATTTTCTGGCGCATAGATAGAAAACCACTAGGAAAGGAAGAGGCAGGGTAAGCAGAAACGCAATCGTGTACACAATCAGATCACTCATCGTTTTCGAACCCCCCTTTCATATTCGAGTGCATGGATCGCATGCACGACGAAGTGATGGTAAGGAAGTGGTTTTTTTCCATGATCGAGGATGTAGCCACTGATGCTGTCCACTTCTGTTAACCTGCGTTCGGTGATGTCCCTCAGCATCGATGAATGATTTTCTCCTGTTGTTTCAGCGATGGTCTTCACTCTTTCCCATTCATCAAAAAAGGACAGGCCTAGGACGGAGCAAGCTTCTTCACACAACAAACCGGCCAGTTCATGTATGGATGGATTCGTGAGGATGGAGTGATTCGGTTGAGAGAATAATGCAGTGAGTGGATTAATCACCGTATTTATGATTAATTTACTCTTTAACATAGGCTCATAATCGGCTTTAAAAAAGACTGGAAAATGTGCAGTATGTAATTCTTTTGAAAGGGCTTGTCCATGATCGTGATCCATTCTCCTATAGACAGCTATTTGTATATTTCCCTTTCCTTTATGAACAACTTCGTTCGGCCCTTTGGCCAGTGCGCCGTGTTCCACGACACCAACACAACTTCTCAAACCGGATTGTGCTAGTTTCTCCAAATGTCCCATCCCGTTCTGAAGAAATACATAGGGCGCGTCAGCAGGAAGGTCTTGTGCAAGAAAACCATCCATCGCATGTTGTTTAATAGTTACCAACCATAAGTCGTATCCTTCTATCATTTCTGTAACAAGATGCGCATAAACGGGTACAGGGCAGGGGAATTCCCCGCAGGTAATTCCTTCCGCTTCAAGGGCTGATCTTTGTTCTTCACTTTTTACAAACATATGGACTTCGTGATGCTCACCTAAATAGGCCCCTGCCAATAAGCCTATAGACCCTGCCCCTATAATGCCTATTTTCATGTTTCTCTCCTCATTTCGTACTAATCTGCTTCACTATTGTAGCAGATTCAGAAACGATATTGCAGTCGATTCTTGTCCAATGTATTATTATTCATTTCATTCTGAAAATTTTTATATTATAATATGGGTATAGACAGATATTTGAAAGGGGATTCTTTCATGATGACAAAAACAAGAGTTCAACCTTTATTGGTCAATTATAAGACACTTGAGGAATTTAAGCGGTTCAAAGAATATGGGAACCAGGAACTTGCGATGCTCGAGGATCTAGAGAGCAATATTGTGGAAAACGACAGTGAGTCGCCGTTTTATGGAGTATATTATGGAAGCGCTTTAGTTGCCCGTATGAGTTTGTACAGAGTCAAAGCGAAGTATGACCATTATTTTGATCCTTCCCAGGACTACCTGGAACTGTGGAAGCTTGAGGTTCTTCCAGACTATCGCGGGCTGGGCTACGGAAAAGCGCTCGTGGAATTTGCTAAAAGCTTTGATTTGCCGATTAAAACGAATCCAAGAATCAATTCTCATGGATTTTGGGAGAAGATGGGCTTTCAAAAAGCGAATTATGATGTAGAACGTGACCTTGGTGAAAACCCTCTGATTTGGATGCCTTCAGGCGTGGAAGAAAAGACATAAACGCATAAAATATGAATGAGGCCGCTACATAATATTGTAGGGGCCTTTGTTTATGATGGGAAATGATATGAATGGCTGGTGAAAAGATCGTTCAAACACCACTCTCACTTTTTCGTTTTTCTCTTACCCAATGAACAAGTTTATCCATTTCATTCCACGCCGCTTCCCACTGTTTTAATTCTTCTCTAAGCTTCTCATTATCTTCGTTGAGTTTTTTCAGCTGGGTTTCTAAATTTTCTTTCCCATAATCTTCAAACTGCTTTGATCTCATTTCTTTCAAAAATGAGATGGCGGCATCCAAAGACATGGGTGCGTCGTCCGAAGACTTAGAGGATGAATAAATCGTTCGTGTGGCTTTCCGGCTGTTTTTCGCTTCCTGGATCTCTTTTTGATATTCTTTCCTTACAGTCGCATTCCATCTGAACCCACATGCAGCAGGCGTCCTGTGCAATTGTTCAGCCACTTCCTGGAAGGCTTCCAACTGGGTCTTCCCTTCACGAATGTGTTTCAGTACCGTCGTTGCCAGTAATAGATCTTCCTCGTCCTTCCAGGCATCTTGTCTTGGGGCATCCATAGCATCCCTCCTCTATCGTTTGCTTATAGTTATGCAGGAGGAATGATTGATAGAATCGCATTTCTCATCTTTTTCTCTTAGCTTCAAAGTTCCGAACTGCTTCTTTATGCTCATCGGATTCCCATAACAAGGAGCATTGCCTGACCTCCCCATCCATACGTTCAGACAGTGTTTGGAAATCCATGTGATCCATGTACTGCCTTTTAAAAATTTTCATTTGTTCCGGGGTTTTGTTGATAAATGAGGCGAAAATCTCTTCGCTCCAGTTTACCGTAATCATCTTATGTAACCATCCGATTCGATAGACTTGCTTTGCTGTGTACATGTCAGCATCCATTAGCCAATGGGCCGCTACGTCATTGTTTACCCGCTGATATAAAAGTGTTCCTCCTCCCCAGCCAGGGATGATGCCTAAATTAGCTTGGACAAAGCCAAAGGAAGCACCCTCTGTTCCATATCTGAAATCACATGCCGTCGCAATCTCACACCCTCCTCCTCTAGCTTGTCCGTTTAATACGGCAATCGTAGGGACAGGAAAGGTAGCCAGTTCATACAGAACTTCTTTCATCGGATGCAGCGTTGCGTATGCTTGTTCAGCATTCATTTCGCCATGAAGTTCACGCAAGTCTCCCCCTGCACAAAAAGCGCGATCCCCGGCACCTGTTACGACCAAAAATTTCAGCTTTTCTTCTTTCAACTCTTTAATTGCCTGATAAAACTCTTTCGTCATTTGTTTCGAAATGGCATTCATCTTGTCCGGTCGGTTCAAAGTTAAAACCGCATACCCCTCTTTTTTCTCTACCAAAATCAATTGTGACACTTTCTCCACCCCTTCCAATACTAATGTACCAAAAATTTATAGAATTTGTTCAGCTATATGGCAGGATTGTTGAAGACTCAGTTTCGAGACTTTTGTTAAGTGGATGGGGGCTGCGGGGAATGACTCGCTTTCCGCGGGAGTCTCGCCATTCCCCTCCGCCCCTTAACCAAGGAAGTTTCTCGAAATTACTACCTAAAAAATCAGCTTGTATGGTTAAGAGAAGTGAATGATATAATCTCTACCACATTAACTTTGAGCATACGCAAATGCTTGATACTACGCACTATATGCCCGCCTAGGAGAGAAGAATTGGAACATTACTTATGAATACAAGTGTTCTAATCATCGACTTCCCTCAACCATTCAAGCTGACCCTTTCAGAAGTGGTTTCGAGACACTTATAAGGTCAAGGGCGGAGGGAAACGGTGAGACTCCTATGGGACGTGTGGGACAGGTGAGACCCCGGAAGGCGTAGCCTGAGGAGGCTCACCGCCCGCCCCATGGAAAGCTAACCATTTCCCGGAGCCCTAAACTCTCACAAAAGTCTCGAAACTGAGTCTTCAACAATCCTGCCATATAGTGAAATAACCCCACAAAAAAACTATCCATCCGGCAGACCGTGCTACTGGATGGATAGTTTTTTTCGTTTTGTGGAATTTCTTACAAGCAGCTGATGAGGGTAAACATATCTGTGCGGGGCAAGAGCTCCGGGATGCAGAAGTTGTTGAATTAAAACCTCCACCGTTTTATCAGCCATTTGCTTTACGGGTTGTTCAACCGTTGTAACGGAAGGGACCATTAATAAAGATATCATCTGATTATCAAAGCCCACCACGGCCAAGTCCTCCGGAATTACCCAATCGGATGTGGAAGTCGCTTCATAAATCAAACCAGCCGCAACCTCGTCGCTCCCCGTAAACACACCGTCTACATGTGGCAGCTCGTCCTTAATCATATGAAAGACTTTTTGACCATCACTTACATCGATAGCCCAATCAATCGCTAATTCCTCCTGAAAAGTAAGGCCATATTCACACAAAGCTTCAGTAAAACCTTCTTTTCGTTTTTTGGCCAAGTGACTTTCTGGACCACCACTTACATAGGATATGTTTTTACATCCCTGTTCCAAGAGGTGAAGAGTCGCTTCGTATGACGCTTGCCTGTGATCCATATGAATCATTGGAATGCTGGAATCGTCCATATATTCATTGCAAAAGACAATGGGTCCACAATCTAAAAAGGACTTAACATCTTCCCATTCATTTACAAGAGAAGCCATAATCACACCATCTACTTGCTTCGTCTTTAATAATTGTAAATAATCCATTTCTTTTTTCTTGGAATCATGTGTTTGACAGACGATTACTTGATATCCCCACTCAGAAGCCTTTTCTTCCATCGCCTCTATCAAATTTCCGAAAAAAGGGTTCGTCAGGCGTGGCAAAAGAACGGCAATGGTCTCCGTCTTTTGACTTCGAAGACGACGGGCGGAAGAATTCGGGACATACCCAAGGTCGTTCATGGCTTGAATGATTCGCTGTCTTTTTTCATCTGTCACGTAAGGCTGATCATTGATGACCCGGGAGACCGTTGTCCTCGATAATCCAGCCAGTTTCGCTACATCTTCAATCGTAGCCATACTTACTCCCCCTTGATGCTTTCTTGAAAACGTTTCCAATTTTAATCATACTAATCATTCGGTTTTCTTGCAAGCCCTTTCATATATTGGGATAGATTTTACTCCCAACCCCCACATTGGAATCGATAATCAAAGATACATATTGACCTTGCACCTTTAATAAAATGAAAATAGGAAAAAATAGGGAGATGATCCACCTGAGAAAAGTTCTGATCATCGCAGATCCTGGTGTGGATGATGCTTTTGCCATTATGTATGCCCTACTACATCCGGAAATTGAGGTTGTTGGCATCGTTGCAGAGTATGGGAACGTCAGTCAGGAAATTGCCTTAAGAAACACCGCATACCTACTTCAATTGGCTGGTCGTACGAATATACCCATTATCAAAGGAGCGGATAAACCTCTGACAGGTACAGATCCAGAGTTTTTCTTTGACATACATGGAACCCACGGTCTAGGAGAAATCATCCCACCCGTTCAGACACCTGCCCATGACCCTTTTCATAAGGTGTACGAACTGATGCATACATATGGGAGGGATTTGAACATTATCAATCTATCTCGCTTCACTTCCCTTGCTCTTACATTTATCCAGGCTGAAAGTAACATTCATAAAACAGGAAATGTCTACGTAATGGGAGGAGCATTCTTTGTACCCGGTAATCGCACCCCGGTAGCAGAAGCAAATGTGTATGGCGACCCACAAGCCGCTAAAATCGTTGCCGCTCATGGAAAAAATATTACCTTTGTCCCTTTGAATATAAGTAATCGGGCTGTCATCCCTTTGGATACAATAAAGAAAGTATCGATACAAAACGAAACGCCCTTCTCAAGAATCATTTTTCCTATTATGGATTACTACAGTACCCAATATGAATCAATCATTCCAGGAATTGATGGGGCTCCCCTTCATGACGTTACACTCTTCTCCTATTTAATGAATCCTGAATATTATAAGGTCGTAGAACGACAGGTGAAAGTGAATACGACAGGCCCTTCTAAAGGGCTAACTTTAGCTGACTTCCGACCTGCTCCAGATTATATTGAGGGCTACCCTATGCACAGCATCATTATTGATTTCGATAAAGAAGCTTTCACCCAGGACTTTGTCAAAATCATGACCAACAGATAAGTTTTTTCCAACTATAGGGCCGATTGCTGAAGAAGGAATGGATAGAAAAAAGGAAGCATTCCTGGGAATGCTTCCTTTCTAATGATAGAGAAAATCTATGACATGTTGAACGGCTGCTTCTCCCTGGTCGATGCAATCAGGCAGACCGATTCCTCTGTAGGAACCACCTGCAAGGTATACGCCTGGAAGGTCTTTCTCCATTCGTTCCGTAATCTCATCAACTCTCTGTTTATGACCGACCGTATATTGAGGCATCGCGTCATACCATCGGGTGACAATAGAGAATTCAGGTTTGGCCGTAATATTCATCGTTTTGTTCAAATCGTTTAAGACGATTTCTTCAATCTCTTCATCCGTTTTATCAACCACTTCCTGATCAGAAGGTTTCCCAACATAGCATCTCAGGAGAACTTTCCCTTCAGGTGTGGAATGGGGCCATTTTTTATGGGTCCATGTACAAGCGGTAATCCGGAAATCACTGTTTCTTGAGACAACAAAACCGGTCCCGTCGATGTCCTTTTTAATGGCTGAGGCATCGAAGGCCATGGCGACGTTTGCTACAGATGTAGCATTGGTTTCTTTGAATGGCTCTAAGAAGTCATACTGAGACAGCATGCGCTGTACCGCAAAATGAGGAGCGGCTAATATAACCACCTCTGCTTCTTTTACAGTTCCATCACTTAATAAAAGATGATAGCCATTGGCTTTCTTCTCAATATGGTCCACCTTCACGCCTTTTTGAACCGTTCCAGGTTCCAACTTTCCTTCGACCGCTTCAACAAGAGAACCAAGTCCGTTTCTTAATGTACGGAACATGCTCGGTTTCTTTTCCCCTTTTTTCGGCGTCTTCATCGGATACGTCTGACGCAATCCTTTAATGAGACTTCCGTACTTCTGTTCCAGATCATAGAAATTCGGAAACGTGGATTGCAGACTTAGACGATCAATATCTCCTGCATAAATACCAGACAATAGCGGTTCAATCAAGTTTTCAACCACTTGATTCCCCAGCCTTCGACGGAAAAACAAGCCGAGTGACTGATCACCATCTACCGTTTTTTTGGACTTAACCAAGTCTAAAGCAGCTCTCGCTTTTCCTACAGGAGTGAATAACCCTGAGAAAAGGAATGGACGGACTCTAGTAGGAATCCCCATAAAAGAACCACTAGGCATTTTATGAAGTTTACCGTTCACCAAAATGTAGGACTGACCTGTACCGTTCGGGACGAGTTCATCCCCAAGGCCAACTTCCCCCGCAAGACGCCCGGCACTTTCTTTACGGGCGAGAAAAGAGTCCGGTCCTCGTTCAATCGTGAAGCCGTCTTTTTGTATTGTATGGATTTTACCACCTAGATGGTCGCTGGATTCCAATAATTCAACATCCAATGAATAGCCTTTTTCCCGTGCTTCTTTTTGTAAGTAGTAGGCGGAGGTTAACCCTGAAATTCCTCCACCTACGACCACGACACGCTTTTTCTCTTCCATAAAAGACCTACTCTTTCACTTTATCCACGACAACATCAGCAAGTGCGTGGATAAACTTCGGGTGAGTGTTTGGCATTTCCGGGCGATAATAATTAGCTCCAACTTTATCACAAACCACTTTACACTCGTAGTCATTATCATAGAGGACTTCCAAGTGATCGGATACAAATCCAACAGGGGCGTACACAAAACTGCGGTATCCCTTTTCATGATAAAGCTCTTCCGTTAAGTCCTGGACGTCCGGGCCGATCCACGGGTCTGGTGTGTTGCCTTCACTCTGCCAGCCGATTTCATATTGTGTAATTCCAGTAGCTTCTGAAATCAATTCCGCTGTTCTTTTCAATTGATCCGGATAAGGGTCTCCCCCTTCCAAAATCTTCATCGGTAGGCTGTGCGCAGAGACAACCAGGCAGGCTTTCTCTTTTTCGTCTTCCGTCATCTTAGCGTATTCCGCTTCGATGACATCTTTCCAATAGTCAATAAAGCCGGGCGCATCATACCAGCTTTCTACCGAACGAATAGAAATACCGTGCTTATCGGCTTCCTCTTTGGCACGACCATTGTAAGATTTCACGCTGTACGTGGAGTAATGAGGAGCAAGCACGATAGAAACAGCTTCTTCGATCCCGTCTTCAGCCATTTGTGCAACCGCATCCTCTACAAACGGTTCAATATGCTTCAAGCCAAGATAGACTTTAAACTCAATCTCGTCCTGCTTTTCATTCAATGCATCCTTCAAAGCTTCCGCCTGATCATCTGTAATACGGGCAAGTGGAGAAATACCACCAATGGCATCATAACGATCACGGAGATCCTGCAGCATCTCATCCGATGGTTTGCGTCCGCGTCGGATATGAGTGTAATATCTCTCTAAATCTTCTTCTTTGTAAGGAGTCCCATAGGCCATTACTAATAAACCCATTTGTTTTTTTGCCATGTTCCTTCACCTCTTCATCTTTTTTAAAACGCCATTAAGATTTCCTGGAATAATCATGGATGAGTTGAGTCAGCCGCTTCAATGTTTCCGGTTTGATATCCGGTGTTACACCATGGCCGAGGTTGAAAATGTGGGCAGGGTGTTGTCTTCCCTCATCAATAATTTTCTTTGTTCTTTCCTCAATGGTATCCCAGTCCGCTAAGAGCATCGATGGATCCAGGTTTCCTTGAAGTGGCTTTGTGATCCCTTCATTTCTTGCTTCTGTGATCGACATACGCCAATCCAGACCAAGCACATCAACAGGAAGGTCGTCCCATTCATGAATGAGGTGTCTCGCTCCTACACCGAAAGTAATCAGCGGTACACCTTCCTCTTTCAGTTCAGAGAAAATCCGCTGCATCACTGGTTTAATAAACGTACGATAATCTTCGACATTCAAAGAACCAACCCAAGAGTCGAAAATCTGAATGGCACTGGCCCCTGCTGCGACTTGTGCTTTAACATACGCAACCACCATGTCTGCCAGTTTGTCCATAAGTGCGAACCATGTCATCGGTTCCCTGTACATAAGCGACTTGGTTTTATTGTAATTTTTTGATGGTCCACCTTCAATCATATAGCTCGCCAGGGTGAAAGGTGCCCCACTGAAACCAATCAATGGAACCGTGAGCTGTTCTTTCGTTAATAGACGAATCGTATCCATAACATAAGGCACATCATCTTCAGGGTCGATGGTTCCAAGCTTTTCAATATCCGCTTTTGTTTTTATTGGATTGTGGATGACCGGTCCGATGCCTTTTTTAATTTCTACGTCCACGCCAATAGCCGGAAGTGGAGACATAATGTCTTTGTAAAGAATCGCTGCATCGACGCCATATTGCTCAACGGGAAGACGTGTCACATAAGCGCAAAGCTCAGGATCATGGGTGATTTCAAATAATGAGTACTTTTCTTTCAGTTTGCGATATTCCGGCTGCGACCGCCCAGCCTGACGCATGAACCAGACAGGGGTATGGTCAGTCTCTTCCCCCCGGAAAGCTTTTAAAATCGTGTCATTTTCAATTTTGTTCATCTTCAGAACTCCTTTTCACGTTCAACATTTATCCGCTTACAACTATAACGATTTATTGTTCTTCTGTATAGAAAAATGAAACATTTGTCATGATTTTGTGCTATTTTTCACAGGTCCCAGCTAAGGGTTACCGTATTGGAAGGCTGCCCCTTCTTCCCTGTCAAAGGATCCACGGGAACGACGTAGTAACTCGTCTGATCGAAGATACCAAAAGCACTGACCTTAAACTCACTTTTTCCCGTCACTTCTCCAACCTTAACATCTTCTCCGTTTTCTTCTCTGAAAATACGGTAAACGATACGCTCATCGTCAGGGGCGGACCAACGAATCGTTCCTCTTAATGAAGCAAGTCCGGACAAATTCAGCCTTCCGGTTACATCCGTTAAAATGGGAAGGTCTACGGGTTCAGGCAGGCTTTTCACCCCTTCCGGCTGTTCAAAACTTGCAGCTAGATTTTTTTCCTGATCGATCCTTCTCAATATTTGCTTCATGAGGCGAGTCGGATAAGCACTGCTTCCATCAATCTCTCCTGATTGATCGTAGCCCATCCAAAGCGATCCCGCGTATTCCGGTGTGTATCCGGCAAACCACACGTGCTGATCCTGGTGAGTCCCCGTCTTCCCTGCTAATGCCTTAGGGTATTCACCTGCCTTCGCTGTCCCTTCCTGTACAGTCGTCTGAAGGATTTCTGTTAAATACCAAGCCGTCTGCGCGTTAAATACTTCTGTCTCCTCAGAATCATGTTCGTGGATCACGTTATCGTTTCGATCCAGAATTTTTGAAATGGTATAGCTTTCTTGTCTTTTTCCGTTTTGTGCCAGTGCACCATAAGCTTCTGTTATTTGCAGAGGTGTGTAACCATCAGACAATCCACCGAGAGCAATGGATAACCCATCATCTTTTGTCGGCAGCCCGGCTTTCTCTAAATATTCTTTGGCATATGAGATACCAATTTGATCAAGTAGCCATACGGCTGATACATTCTTCGAATCGATCAAAGCCTGATACAAGGAGACTTCGCCTTCATATTGGTCATCATAATTATTCGGGGCATAATCATTGGTGCCAAACGTCTGCTTTTCATCAGATAACAGACTGTATGGATCATAATCTCCTGTCATCATAGCAGGACCATAGACGGCAAATGGTTTAATGATGGAGGCAGGAGCCTGCTTCGCCCGGACACGGTTGAAGTCACCGTGTTTAAAATCACGACCGCCCACAACCGCAATAAGCGCACCTGTCGAGTGATCCATGAGAGTGAGAGCTCCTTCGATTGATTCCGAGGAACCTGGGACAAACTCACCGTTTTTCATCTCTTCTGCAGCTATTTTCTGGATGCTGGGGTCCATTTCCACCACTAGTCGGTACCCACCACGTTTCAACTCATCACGGGAGATATGGTACTTATCCGCTGCTTCATGGATGACGAGATCCACATAACTGTTGGACCAGGTTTCACTCGTTTCCTCTCCCTGCTCCACAGCAAGCGTCGAACCTTGCATTTGCTTCATGACTGCTGCATCAATTTTTCCTGTGTCGTACATCCTCGACAGCACAACATTCCTTCTCTGCTTGGCGTCATCCGGGTTCTCGAACGGAGAGTAAGTATTCGGTGCCTTAGGTAATCCAGCAAGTAAAGCACCTTGAGCAACCGTCAATTCTAAAACCGTTTTTTGAAAATAGTGCTGGGAAGCCGCTTCGATGCCATACGTCCCTTCCCCGAAATAAATGCGATTCAAATACAACTCTAAAATTTCATCTTTTGAAAAATTGCGCTCCAAGTAAAGAGCCGCCATGACTTCTTTCGTTTTTCTCATCCACGTCTTTTCATTCGAGAGGAAAATGTTTTTGGCCAGCTGCTGAGTAATTGTACTTGCACCTTCCACCTTTTCCATGGCGATGATATCTTTATAGACCGCTCTCATAATCCCTTTGAAATCAACACCGGAGTGTTCTCTGAAGCGGCTGTCTTCTATGCTTATGAACGCATCCTTGACGTGTTCGGGAACTTGTTGAATGGATACGTTCTTCCGGTTTTTCGTATAGATCCGTTCAATGACTTCGCCTTCGGCTGTCTCCACCGTGGTCATCTCATCAAGAATTAAATCCTTTTCGTTTACGACAAAACGACCTCCGAATAATATGATCAGATAACCAATTCCTATGATCATTATAAAAGCAAGGACGAAAAGGGCCGGCCACTTCAATCGCCCGGACCAGGAAGGTAAGCGTTTTTTCAAATCTTTGATGTTCAAATTACGTGCATCCTTTCTGTTCTATCCTTCAAACTTGCCACCAAGGAACCCTGCTTGCTAAACTGAAGATACCGCAGGAAAGGAGACATCGGCTATGAAAGTATCGATGACCAATGGTACATTGAATTACTTATCCAAACTGAGTCAACAACACCCTGAAACATCTTTGTTTTACATGCAGGATCAAGACAAAACGGTTGCCTACTATGAAGGGGAAGATACGTCCATTTTTGAAGAAGGACGCAATTATGAAACCGTCGATCATGTCGGTACGATGCAATCCACGGGCTATGTTGTGATGAACAACATCCCTGTCAGTGACGAAGGCCGTCCCGTTTTTGAGGACCGCTTCAAAAAAAGAGCGGGAAATGTAGAAAATCGTGAAGGCTTTCAAGCCATCCGAATCCTTCGCCCTTTAAAAGGCAATACGTACGTTGTCCTTACTCAATGGCGCAGTGAACAAGATTTCGAAGACTGGAAGAACTCCAAGTCTTTTGATGATGCTCACAAAAAGTCGGGTCCTCAGCACCAGAAGAAGCCATCGTTTATTGATGGCGATGCCTACATTACAAAATATCAAATGATTGAACTTGAAAAGTAGCATAGGAAAAGTGAGCGGAAAAACCGCTCACTTTTTTATTACTCTTTTTGTTCGGGTTCGCTGTCCATGACTTCCTGCTGGAAGAAATCATCCAATCCGCGAACCGATTGTTCACCTGTAATTCTTGCCTGTTCTTCACCGTTTTCAAAATGGATAAGTGTTGGCGTTCCTTCAATCCCGTACTTATCCCATTCATCTTCGAATTCCTTCAAGTTCATTTTTTTCACATCGAGGTCATATTCATTCACAATCGGCATCATTCTTGGGGTTGTACGTTGACAATACACACAAGTAGGGCTGTAAAAGTAAACCGTTGTCGCTTCCCCTGACTCAATTTCTTCTTCAAGTTCATCCGGCTGGATCTGGTTTTGATAGTTTGGGTCATCCAACTGATCAATGGTTGCCTGATCCAAGTTTTCTTTTCCGTACGGGTTATCTGCGGTTTTTTCTGAGTTTTGATAATTCACAACAAATACGAGAACTACAACAAGCACTACAAGAGCACTTGCAAAAATGATCATACCTTTTTTCATGCGTCATTCCTTCCTTTCTTTACAACAACAAATAAATGAACAATAAAAATGATGATAAAAGCGGTGCCTGCTAAAAATGGAATCGTCACAAATCCGAAGACATTAATGTATTGACCATTACAAGGAACGAGGCCACATGTATCTGCTGCTGAAAGCGACGGAATCTTCTGCAGCATGTAATGGTAGATAGAAACGAAGATCCCCACTCCGCTCATAATGATCCCCGGAAAAGCTACATCCCATTTCTTTTTCCATAAAGCTGTACCATAAATGAACACCAGCGGGTACATCAGTATTCTCTGATACCAGCACAACTCGCAGGGCGCATAGCCAAGTACCTCTGAGAAAAACAGACTCCCGACAGTAGCAACAAGTGATGTTGCCCATAGCAGGAACAGCGCTGTTTCCATACTTTTTTTCATGATTTTATATCCTTTCTACCTCTCTCTCATGCCATTATACTAGGTATTCTCTCGAAAACAAAGTAGTTTCATAGTCCGCCATACCATTGTCATTTTCATATGAAAAAAAGATGGTTTAAAAAGAAAAAAACCGCCTTTAAGCGGTCTTCCTTCACCCTTTAAGCAATCCATTCCGGTGGGCATAAACAGCAGCCTGGGTGCGGTCCTGAACCTCAAGTTTACTTAGAATGTTACTGACATGGGTTTTCACAGTTTTAATTCCGATATAGAGCGCATCACTGATTTCCTGGTTCGTCATCCCTTCCCCCACGCATTTCAACACTTCAAGTTCACGTTTTGTAAGCTCTTCATGCAGTTTTCGGTCTTGACGGAAACGGGTCATCATTTTTGTAGCGACTTTCGGCTCAATCACATTTTGACCGAGAGCAGCTTTGCGGATGGCATCAGCTATTTCATCAGCTGAAGATGTTTTCAGCATATAACTGAACGCACCTGCTTCAAGCGCAGGAAAAACCTTCTCATCATCGTAATAACTCGTCAAAATGATAATTTTACAGGTTTCCGTTTTCATGATTTCTTCTGTCGCTTCAATTCCCGTCCCGTTTTCCATAATTAAATCCATGAGAACAACATCCGGTTTTTTATCTTTAACCAGCGCTGCTCCTTCATACCCACTGCTTGCTTCTCCCACAATGTCCAAATCCTCTTCCGTACTTAAATAAGCAATCACACCTTTACGCACGACATCGTGATCATCTATGACTACGACACGAATCATTCCTTCTCCCCCTTTTGATTTACTTTTACTGGAACACGAACATCAATATGTGTCCCTTCCCCTTTTCTGGAACGTAAGGAGTAAGTACCCCCAATTTCTTCACACCGTTCCCGCATCGTTTTCAATCCATAGGAGGCCTTGTTGGCTTTCTTATCCTCTGTATCAAAACCTACACCGTTATCGGCGATATGTAGGAAGATCTCCTTTTGATCATGAGTGGCTTCCACCTTCACCTCAGAGGCATTGGCATGTCTTAATATATTGGAGAGCGCTTCTTGTACGACCCTGAACAACTGCTCTTCTACGGTTGTCGGGAGATCTCCTAAATCTTCCATATCGACATCAAAGTCGATCTGACATTTTTGCCGCAGTTCCTCAATTAAAGTTTTAATCCCCTCCGCGAGTGGTTCCCCTGATAAATGAACGGGCCTTAAGTGAAGAAGCAGCGCCCTCATCTCTGTTTGCGCCTGAAGAGCCATTTGAGTGATTTCCTGAAGCTGTTCTTTTGCTTTGTCCGGGCGGCGATCGAAAATCTTTTCTGTCGCCTGTGCCATCATTGTCAAGGCAAATAACTGCTGACTCACAGCATCATGTAAATCACGGGCCAGTCGCTGCCGCTCTTCAATCGTTGCTGCTTTATGAGCCGTGCGTGCCAGCTCACTTTTCTCATCGGCAAGCTTTACAAGCGAATCCTTCTGCTGCTCCAATTTCTCGCCAAGAACATTCAATTCATCCCCTACAGCGGCAATCTCATCATTTTCATTAAAATAAATCCTTTTACTGAAGTTCCCTCGCGAAAGCTGTGTAATCATCATCGATATGTAATCCAGTCGGTGTTTAACATCCCCGCTGGACCGAAAGCCTGCATAAAGAGACATAATAAACCCAAGCACCACATAAAGCAGGATAAACATTAAAATCGCACCTGCACTCAACCAATCCGGCTGAAACCACACATACATTGATAATAAGATACTGAGCAGGATAAACGTATTTAAAATAAGTCCATAAAGATGTGATCGGATATACATGTAACGTATACTATTCAAGTGCTTTAACATGCTCTCCCGCCTTTCACACCTGATCGATTCGAATCGAACCGACCTTAAGATCGACACCAATGGTTAACCGGCGAGTAGCCATCGAATAATCATCGGTTTCATATTCCACACTTCTATGCATTCCATCAGCTTTCTGGCCCCCGACACGGATATCCCCCGTCTTCACCTTCGCTTCTACTCGATAAGGAACATGCTTCGGAATCAACATTTTAACGTCTCCCACCCAGCCACGGACAACGATCGGCGTATCCCCATCCGGAATGAAAGCACGTGTGAAATCGAACCGGTAGTCACCAACTCCGTTCCATAAATCCATGGGTTCCACCTTCCAGTTCTCCTCATTGAAAGAATGGTCTCCAATCATCATATGCTTGGATTTCAGTTTGTTTGAAGAAGAACCATTAGAATCATATTCAATTCTCACTTTAGATTTGTTTTTACCTAAAAAGATACTGAATCCAAAGTATATGAAAAGAAGAGGCCAAAGCTGCCATACATCACCAAAAGAGAATTCAAAGATCCCCAGTCGATCCAATAATAAGAGTGTACTGAAGATGGTGAGGAATGAACCGATGATCCAACTCCCGCCTTTTTTCAATATCGCGTCCAGCCAAGTTTTCAGACCAATCACTAATAAAATGATCGGATAAATATTGGCCCACGTCCATCTCATTTCCAGGGAAATAATATTCAAATTCGACAAGAGAAGAACAAAGCCAAATGCAACTAATAATAGTGCGATGATAATTTGAGAAATTTTATTATTCATAATGCTCACCCTTTTTTAACCTTCCGTAAATTACATTCGACAGAAGTTCAGAATTCCCTTTTCTTTCATAAATGGTTCAAAGTAAATACCTAAAACTTCTTAATCGAATGTATAATCTAACCTTACATGTAACCGCGGTCCTGTAAAACAACCCTGAGAATGGAGTTTTCTCCGCCTCTGGTCGGAGGAATGTTTAAACCGAAGAGTGATGGGAATATCTAAAGTAGAGCAAATAAGAAAGGATGTTGTTGTATGGATCAAAAATTGCAAAATTTAATCGATGGACTCAATGAAGACTTGGCTCATGAGTATGCAGCTTCTATTATGTACACGAATAATGCAGCTGTGGTTACAGGGCTCTACCGTTCTGTCCTCAAGCCATTTTTCGAGAGTGAAGTGACTGATGAACAAGGACACGCTCTTTATTTAGCTGAAAAAATCAGCACGCTGGGCGGTACTCCGACGACAACACCTGCGGAAGTCAAACAGATGACTGAAGTGAGACCAATGTTAGAAGAAGCACGAGAAGCGGAGCGTCAGACGATTAAGCGGTATGAAGAGCGTAAAGCACAAGCAGAGGAACTCGGACTAACCGAATTATCCGTAAAACTTGATGATATGATTGCAGATGAAACCGGTCATATGGAAGAAATCGGTCGTTTATTACAAGATTCCCGTTTACAAGATTAACTTTTTCACCCCCTGTCCAAAGCAGGGGGTTTTTCTTTTCCGCTGAATGGCACACATTTGAGAATATTCTGAATGTATATTACAATTTATAAAAATAGTTGCCAAACTTCACTAAGATGGCAAGGAGGAAAAGATAATGTGGGAGAACATCTTTCAAGCGATTGATGAAAAATACGGGAAAATGGTTGAAACCCGCCGTCATTTGCACCAATATCCAGAAGTATCATTCAAGGAAGAGAAGACGGCACAGTTTATTGCCGATACATATGAGGAGTTGGGAATTCCGTATGAAAGTAACATTGGAGGAAATGGAGTTCTAGCCAGGCTTGAAGGTGGGCTACCGGGGAAGACGGTCGCGCTAAGAGCAGATTTTGATGCCCTTCCTATTCAGGAGGAAAATGACGTACCTTATAAATCCAAAAATGATGGGGCCATGCATGCGTGTGGTCATGATGGACATACCGCAGCTCTCTTAGGGCTTGCCGAAGCCCTTCTACCCTTTAAAGAAGAACTTCCAGGAACAATCGTTTTCCTTCATCAGCACGCTGAAGAGTATGCGCCTGGGGGAGCAAAACCAATTGTCGAATCAGGAGTTCTTACGGATGTAGATGCTGTGTTCGGCACTCATTTATGGGTGAATGCTCCAACAGGAGTCATCCAAACGTCTAAAGGACCTTTTATGGCCGGAGCAGATCGATTCGAAATCAAAGTTCAAGGCAAAGGTGGACATGGGGCCCAGCCGCATCAAACAAAAGACGCGATCGTCATCGCCTCTCAAATGGTTTCTTCCTTGCAGCAAATCGTCAGCCGTCGGATAGATCCATTGAGAACAGCTGTCCTAACAGTGGGAACGTTTGAATCAGGGACTACATTCAATGTCATTGCGGATTCAGCAACCTTAACCGGTACAGTGAGAACTTTCGATCCTGAAGTTCAAAACTTGATCATTGAAGAAATGGAAAAAGTTATAAAAGGAACATGTGATGCAAACGGCGCCACCTACGAGTTTATTTATGAAAAAGGGTACCCTCCCGTTGTCAATCACCCCGAAGAAGCGGACTTAGTTTTACAACACGCCCACAAGGCTGACCCATCTTTACGTACAGAAGAAATCGAACCGGTCATGGCTGGAGAAGATTTCGCTTATTACTTATTAGATAAGCCTGGCACCTTTTATTTTACAGGCGCTCAAATTCCAGATCATTACTATCCACATCACCACCCGAAATTTGATTTCGATGAAAAAGCACTGCCCCACGCAGCTAAAACATTATTCCAATCATTTATTAGTTATCAAGACCGTTAAAGTAAGCGGAGGCGGCTGGTTTGAATGGTCGTCTCCCCTAATTGTTCAAGAAGTCTCCCATTAGCCACATACCCTACGATAGCACCGAATCCCGGAAGAAGTTGCAGAAGCTTCACAAGATCCAGGGTATCCCTATACTCGATTTGTAACGCCTTCCAGTCCACGTTCTTCTCTTTCATTTCTAAATCGTTCCATTCTAAAACTTTACGTTTCACTTCCCCGCGGGCCTTGTCACTGGAAAAAGCGAGCATAAATACATGAAGCAAGTAGACCCTCTCTTCATACGAATGGACATTCCATCCATAAACCTGAGCTGCATCAAATAAAAACTTCATCTTTATGCTTAATAATAGTGGGAAATCAGCTACTCCCAGCCAAAAACCTCCAAAACCCGTCCCAGCACCTTCCACGGATGCTGTTTTCTTATATGTTTTAACTAATTCACGGACTTGCCTCTCACGTTCTTCAAAGCTCCAATCCGGATGGACTTTTACTGGGCGGATGTACTCCGATGTTGTTAAAGCAGCCTCAATCATAGCGCGCACACTATCTGTCACCACACCGTGTACACGATCAGGAATCTTTTCATTAATCCTGGACTGCACTTGTTTAGAGCTCCTCTGGATAATAGACGATCGCTTATCCAAGGATTTACTCCAACGCAAGGCTTCCTGTTTAGCTTTCTCTTCATAATTCAAATTGAGCACCTCCGAATATTTCAATCACAATGAAGTATGGATGAAATTAGATATGAAACAGGGAAGACTGCTTAAGTAGTCTTCCCTGTTACGTCAATTTCTTTTTCACATAGTTTTGTATAAACAGATAACTGAAGATACTTCCACCTACCCATACGAGTACAAGACCTATAAGGTTCCATTGAATGATAAACAATAGACCGAATAAGAACGTTTGAAACAACATGATCTGCTGTAACCACTGCAGAATTGCTCTTTCTTTCCATTCTTTCTTAACTGGATATAGATCCAGCCAGGCAATCGTACGGTGGTGATTCCACAATGTCATCATTTGAAAAGCACTCAAGTAGAGAAATAGAATGGCAAACGCGACCTTAACCCATAGATTGGATACAAACCAAATGGCGAGTGCACCAATCACTATTAAGCGGATGTACATGCCTAAATAATCACTGCTTCGTATAAAAGTGATTTTATACAAATAGGAAAAGGTCTGGTTTTGCCGGTAAGGAACCCGATCCACAATCGCTCGTACAAGAGTGTTGCGCTTTTTCACTGTATTTTTTAAGTGAGGAACATCCACAAACATATTGGCAATTCTGTAAAAGGTCCTCATTCTCTGCTGATCTTTTTCTACAAGTAAATCCCAGGCGAGTCCAGCTTTTTGTCTGGAGAGAGAATAGGTGTAAAGGACGACACCTACAAGCAGTACCGTCACGATACTCGCATAAATCCACTCTCCCTGAGCGAGAAAATAAAAAATGGTAATGTTCAATAATACTTTTATGACCTGGTCCATGAATCGTATCCTGGGGCTTCTCTCTTTCAACATCCACCAGTTTGACATCATGTTCCAAACTTTAATGACAAGAACTACACCGATCATCATTAAATAATGCCGGGTACCGAGGTCTGGATAGGAGGCAAAATACAAAGGACCCAGGGCTGCCGATACAAGCAAAATGAGATAAAGCTGAACAACGTAACTGTAATATAAACAGCGTCTGAAGTAATCACCCAATTGATACTCACCTGGAAGCAGGAAAACCAAGTCCGGCTCTTTGAGAAGGGTACGAACCGGGCTGTAGCCTGTGATGAATCCAAATGCGAGCGCCACAATCCATACGGTAGGAAAATCCGCCGGCAGGTCTTGCAGCCATTGCCGATAGTAATAAGCGAGAGCTGAAATAAAGAACAACAAGGCAAAACCAATGTGTTCATTAAAAATATACCTTAAGTAACGGCCGGTCTCTTTTGTGTGTTCAGAGAAACGCTTTTTCCAGAACTCTTTTGCATTAATCATATTGTTCTTCCTTTGTCAGCTGCACGTAGATATCATCAAGAGAGGCTCCAGGCTGATTGAATGACGTGCGCAGCTCTTCTAGTGTCCCTTTAGCTCTAATCTCGCCTTCATGGAGGATGATAAAACGATCACAATACCTCTCTGCTGTAGCGAGAATATGAGTGGACATCAGAATTCCTGCACCTTTTTCTTTCATCTCCTCCATCAACTGCAGGTAGGATTGTATGCCGAGAGGATCCAAGCCAACAAAAGGTTCATCGACGATATAGAGGTCAGGTTCAATTAGAAAGGCACACATGATCATGACCTTCTGACGCATCCCTTTAGAGAAGTGCACAGGGAACCATTTAAGCTTTTTCTCCATACGAAATTCTTTGAGAAGCGGCTGCAGCCTTTGTTTGAATACATCTTCTGGTACATTGTAGGCCATAGCCGTCAAATGCAAGTGTTCATACAGTGTCAATTCATCATATAAGATCGGCATCTCAGGGATATAACCGAGCTGCTGCCTATACTCTTCAGGGTTTTCTTCGAATGATGTTCCATTGATTGATACTTTTCCTCTTTTCGCCTGCATCATTCCAATGATGTGTTTGATAGTCGTACTTTTCCCCGCACCATTCAAACCGATGAGGCCGACGATTTCATTCGGGTGGACATCGAAAGATATGCCATGCAGTACATTTTTATGGGTGTATCCTCCATGGAGGTCTTTAATATGTAATAAAGGTTCCATCTTATCCCTCACTTCATTAATTTTCCTGCACAAATTTTATCATACTTTACCATCCGTTACACTTTTCACTCACCGTCTTCATCGAGTTTTCTCTCTTTGATATGGTACAATGCTATCAAATAGAAAGGAGTGTTTGCATATGGCAGATGAATGCATCTTCTGCAAAATCATTGATGGGGAAATTCCTTCAGCGAAAGTGTATGAAGACGATGAGGTGTACGCTTTTCTTGATATCAGTCAAGTAACCAAAGGTCACACGCTGGTTATTCCTAAACAGCATTGCCAGGACATTTACAACACACACCCAGAAACAGCTGAGAAACTCTTCGCAAGAGTTCCGAAAATCGCAAATGCAATTAAAGAAACCTATGCTCCTATTGGTTTAAACGTCTTAAACAACAATGAGGAAGCAGCTGGCCAATCCGTTTTCCACCTACATATCCACCTGATCCCGAGATATGGTGAAGGCGATGGATTCGGTGCAAAGTGGGAAGTCCACTCCGATGATTATTCCAAAGAAGAACTACAGACCATCGCTGGTGAGATCAACCATCATATCTCTGGTTAAATGGATTGATTTCCTTAAGAGAAAACTGCTATAATACTACCATACATTCGCAAACGGTCATGAGGACACGGTTGGAGTGTAAATTTAGATGAGTTTAGAATAGTTGAGGAGAGATGTTTAAATGAATATTCGTGTTTTAGTCATGTTATCTTTATTTGTAGGAATTGGTGCTGTTCTGCATGCTGTCGCACCCCCATTCTTTTTCGGGATGCGGCCGGATATGATGCTTGCCATGATGTTTCTTGGAATTTTATTGTTCCCGAAACCATCTTACGTCCTATTATTATCTTTAGCGACAGGCTTCATCTCAGCCATGACAACCACCGTTCCAGGCGGCCAACTGGCCAATATCATCGATAAGCCTTTCACAGCATTTACTTTCTTCGGGCTTGTCCTATTGACTAAAAAAATATCACATCAAAAATTCGTACAGCCTGCTTTAGCAGCCATTGGTACGATGATCAGTGGCTCCATCTTCTTAGGTGTTGTCTTATATATCATAGGCCTTATGGAAGCGAGCTTCGGTCTTATGTTTGCTACAGTTGTTCTACCCGCAGCAGCATTCAACGTGCTGTTCGTAGCCATCATGTACCCGATCGCTCAAAAGATTTTAAAAAGATCAAACCTTGCTAAAGCCGCTCAACCAGCCTCTTAAAGAGGGTATACAGAATGAACCTTGACTTACACCAAAGGCACTACATCAAATGTAGTGCCTTTGCTTTACCTTCTCATCCTAAGAATATTTTTTTATGTTTTTAAGGTTTCATTCATACATATTAAGAGAAAATATAAAATAGAGAGTGATTGAAAGGAGACTGACAGATATGCCGAATGGAAAATCATTAGCGCTGGGTTTCTTAGTCGGGGGCGTCGTGGGAGCAGCTTATACGTTACTAAACACCCCTTCTTCCGGTCGTGATTTTAGAGAAAATGCCAAACTGAAAAGTGAGAATTTGAAAAATACGGTTCTCAGCTTAAAAGAGGAAGGAATGCAATTGAAAGATCAGATCGCTCAGACTTCTAAAGAAGGGGCGGAGCTGATCAAAGAGCTTTCTGAAGATGTGAAAACATCCATTGAAAGCTGGAAGCGAACGGTTGAACCACACCAAAAAAATATTCAGAAGTATTTAGAACAAATTGAAGCAAGCTTGAAAGAACTGGAAGAAAAAGCAAAAGCTGAGCAAGCAGACCACACGACTCAACCCAGTCATGATGTTATTAACCATCAATAACCAACCCCTCCCGCCTCGAGCGGGATTTTTTATGTTTGTCCTTTTCCCTATCTATATTCAACCCCATGTCGTTCTATTCCGTTATTAAAGTATATGGCAGGTTTCTTGAAGACTCAATTTCGAGATGTTTGGAGGCTCCGTTTGCCATTTTTGGAGTCAGGGGTGGTTGGGAAGCTACTCACTTTCCTGTGGGGGAGTGGCGAGCTTCCTCGGGCTACGCCCTGCGGGATCTCGCCGAACTCCTTTCTCCACGGGAGTCTCGCAGCTTCCCAACCCCCCCATACAATAAAGGTGAGAAACGCCCCCCCTTTGCCTGGTATGCGTGTCTTTCACAAATCCTAAATCTATAGTGATAAAGCGCTCTATAACAGTCATTATCATTCAAAATGCAGTTGGAGAATCCATGTTGCTTCCCTTTCCTGAAAGTGGTTTTGAAATACTTATATGGCAAGGGAGCGGAGGGGAATGGTGAGACTCCTGCGGGAAAAAAGTGCATGGTGAGACCCCACAGGACGCAGTCCGAGGAGGCTCACCGCGCTCCCGCGGAAAGCGAGCTATTGCCCGCAGCCCCTATCTACCCAACAAAAGTCTCGAAACTGAGTCTTCAACTAAAGGTAGCATATATATAATTTATCCGAGGGCAAAATAAAAACGTGTAGAGGCTTATCCTCTACACGTTTTCACGAGTTGATTATTCAGCTGCTTCCAAATCTTCAATAGAATCGACATCCATATATTCAGGAACAACTAGGCCGATTTTGGCACCTTCAAGGTTCGCTCCAAGGTCTTCTAGATTGTCTTTGTTTTGCTCATACTGATCACCGTGTGTTCCTGGCAACCAAGCAGCCACCATACCATCTGCTTCACCAGCGGCAACAGATTCCCACATAGGGCCATTATCCAGCGGTGTAATCGTAACATCAAAGCCTTGTTCCTTCATAACTTCTGCAACGACGTTTGTTGAAGCGATCTCAGAATCCCAGTTTACAAGAACAAGTTCGACTTCAGTACCGTCCACTTCTTCTGTACCTTCTGTCCACGCGTCTACTTTGTCTTGATTATTGGAAATCCAGTTCTTTGCTGCTTCTTCCGGGCTTGCTCCGTCAGTAATTTCAAGCATGACTTCTTCCATGTCCGCAGCTTCCCAATTGAACTGGTCTAAGATTTTATAAGCGTTTGGTTTTTCATCTTTAAGTCCTTTACGAACCATTGTTTTAATCTGTTCTTCCCCACCAAAAACTTCTTTTGGATCTTCAAGGTATTTCAAATCATACTTAGCGAATTTCCAGTGTGGCGTCCAACCAGTCACAACAATTGGCTCTTCATTCTCAATGGCTTCACCTAGAGCTGTTGCCATTGCACCGGAAGAAGATGTAGCAACTTCCCAACCATTCAGGTTTTCATATTCTTCTGTCGCTTTTTCTGCAGAACTTACAACACCTGCGCCTGCTTCAATTCCGGTGATTTCATAGTCCATTTCTTCTCCGTAATTCATTTCAGAAGAGGCTTCATCACCATTAGAATCTCCTGATGTGTCTGTACCTTCCTCATCTGATGATCCACAACCTGCAGCTACGAGTGTTAAAGATAGTCCAGCAACCATGCCGAAACGTTTCCAATTAAACATGTAAAATTCTCCCCTTTTAATAATTTTATATAGATAAAAGGTCTAAGGACCCTTTTCTAACAGTAATTAGTCACCACGCTGGGTGTTCAAGTTTTGTGTGAAACGATCAATGATGATCGCAAGGATAACGATTCCGAGACCTGCTACGAACCCAGTTCCTACTTCAGCACGCTGTAGTCCGGTAATAACGGTCTGTCCAAGTCCCTTTGCACCAATCATGGATGCAATGACCACCATGGATAATGCAAGCATGACCGTTTGGTTAATCCCAGCCATAATCGTCTTTTTAGCCATTGGCAATTGAACTTTAAAGAGTTTTTGAGTTCCTGTTGTACCGAATGCATCGGAAGCCTCAATCAACTCATGGGAGACCTGTCGAATTCCAAGGTTCGTAAAACGAACGGTCGGTGGTGTGGCGAAAATAACAGAGGCAAACACCCCTGGCACCATACCGATACTAAAGAAAGCAACCGCCGGAATCAGATAGACGAAGGCAGGCATTGTCTGCATGAAGTCAAGGACAGGTGTAAGAATTTTCTCTGCCACTTTGCTTTTGGCCATCCAAATTCCAAATGGAACTCCTATAATAACGGAAATTAAACTGGCGAAAATAACAAGCGTAAATGTGTTCATCAACTCTTCCCACAGCTCCTGGTTAGCTATAAACCACAGGCCAATGACTGAAAAAGCCGTTAAGCCCAACTTTTTCCCAGAAGCGAAGAAGGCTAGAACACCTACAACAATAATGAACAGCCAAATGGGAATACCCATTAACCAATCTTCAGCAACAATTTCAATGAAGTCACCAAAATCTTCTTTTATAAAATCAAACAAGAATTCAAATGTATCTGTCGTCCACTCTGTTGCTGTATCAATCCATTCAGCTACAGGCAGTTTAGGAATCAATTCCATTTAAATTCACCTCACTTCCCGCTAAGGCCGCCAGTACGGCTCCTCTTACAATTACCCCTTTTAATTTTCCTTCTTCAATAACAGCTACAGGTACCGGGGAATCATGAATAATATCGAAAATCTCCTGCATTGGTGTTTGAGGCTCCACTTTCGGCACATCAGTGCGGAGAATGCCCTTCAAGTTATCTGCCTCCTGTTTTACAGCAGCAGAAACATCATCAGCGGTTACATATCCATGAAGGTTTCTCTTGGCATCCGTTACATAGATGCTGGAAAGCCCTTCTTTACGCATCCGTTCAAGAGCCGTACGCGGACCATGTTTTTGAATATCCACCGTTTCTGGTCGTTTCATAATGTTTTCAGCCGTCAACACTTTGGAACGATCCACATCCTCAACGAACTTCTCAACATAATCATTGGCTGGGTTGACCAGGATCTCTTCCGGTGTACCAATTTGAACAATGCGTCCATCCTTCATGAGAGCGATTCTGTCACCAATTCTCAACGCTTCATCGAGATCATGGGTAATGAACAAGATCGTTTTTTTCATGGATTCCTGCAGCTCTAATAACTCGTCCTGCATTTCTTTACGAATCAATGGGTCCAAGGCAGAAAAGGCTTCATCCATTAATAGAACTTCTGGATCGTTGGCAAGGGCACGCGCAAGTCCAACACGCTGCTGCATCCCGCCGGAAAGTTGGCCAGGAAATTGGTGAATGTATCCGCCCAACCCTACCATTTCCAGAGATTTCTTAGCTTTTTCCTTCCGCTCATTCTTATCAATCCCTTGGACTTCAAGGCCGAACTCCGCGTTTTCCAGTACTGTACGATGTGGGAAAAGGCCAAAGCGTTGAAAGACCATACTCAACTTCTCCCGTCGGACTTCTCGCAAATCTTTGCTGTCCATCTTCGCCAGATCCTGGCCATCAATATAAACACTACCTTCCGTTGGTTCGATCAAACGGTTGATCAACCGGACAAGTGTGGATTTACCACTCCCCGACAACCCCATGATGACGAAGATTTCTCCTTCTTCTACATCAAAGGACGCGCGGTTAACACCGACAGTATTGCCGGTTTTTTCGAGGATTTCGTCTTTTGATAAACCCTCATCTAAGTACTTGGTCGCCTTTTTGGCATTCTTACCGAAGATTTTCGATAAATTTTCTACTTGAATGATCGGCACGTCTCTCACCTCTTCTGTTTTTATTTATTATGGTACGTTTTGTCGTTATTATTTCCGTACTCAATCAGGCACCTTACATAATGTAACCTATTTGTAATAGAAAGTTCAAACGATAAATACTTTTAATCAAGTACAAAAATTATGTACAGTTAAAACTGTACAGAGTTTAAGGAGACATTTACGCATTTTTTCTTTTAAATGCTTTATATTTAAGCCCTTTCAGGAATTTTTATAAAAATGGCAATTATAGTAATGTGGTACATAGATTTTTTGCGAAGGAGGATCTTATGGTAGTAAAAGACCACCATTTCTTTGAAGACATGCATACGAAAGTCACACATGAATTTTCTAAAACACTGGAAATGTTTGGACTCACCCCTGCTGATGCTAGATTGTTCGTAGCTCTCTACCTGGAACAGGGTCCAATGACATTAGATGAAATGAGCGAGGCTTTGGGTAAAAGTAAAACTTCTATGAGTACAGGGGTTAGAGGTTTATTGGATCAAGGGCTCGTCGAACGAGTGTGGAAAAAAGGCTTCCGTAAGGACCTCTATCAAGCGAATGAAAACCTATATCGCAACTTCATGTCTTCCTATATTAAGAAGTGGCAGACAGCTGCAAATGGACAAATAAATACGTTTGAAAGTATGGAAGTTGAGTTAAAAGAAAGAATTCAGGAGTATGTCAATCAAGAAGAAATGGAACAGGCAGATCAGCTCTACCGACGTATGGAAGATATGGTCCGTTTTCACGAAAAGATTGCTGAAGCATTTAAAGTGATAGACCCTAACGAAAACCCTTCTGAATAACCCTCCTACCCAAACATGCGGAGATATTTATTCCATCTCCGCATGTTAATTATTTTTTCAGCACATTATATCTTGATAATTTACAAAAATTTTATATGATTATAAGTGGGAAACTCTTTAAACCTAAAAGCTTTTTGCAGATAGAATAGTTTCAAAAAATACCTTAAGAGGGTGAGGTAAAATGAAGGAAAAAATCTCAAAAAGAGAAGCCATATTCTATAGTCATAAAATGGCTCAACTTTCTAAAGCACTTTGGAAAGCCATTGAAAAGGACTGGCAGGAATGGATTAAGCCATTCCAATTAAACATCAACGAACATCACATTTTGTGGATTGCTTACCATTTGAAAGGGGCAAGCATTTCCGAGATTTCCAAGTATGGTGTCATGCATGTTTCAACCGCCTTCAATTTCTCAAAAAAGATGGAAGAGCGCGGACTCCTTCAGTTTTCTAAGCGTGAAAACGACAAACGAAACACCTATGTAGAATTAACAGATGCAGGGATTGAACTTCTTGAAGCAACGCTTAATGAGTATAATCCAGAAGATAATTCTGTACTGAGAGGCGTTATGCCAATGACAGAAATGTATGGAAAGCTTCCTGAGTTCTTAGATTTATCTGCTTTGATCAAGGAGATCTATGGAGACGAATATATAGAAATCCTGGAACGCTCACTGGAAAACATTGAAGAGGAAGCGTTAGTTCAACAGCCCACGGATATTGAAGATTATAAGAAGAAATCAAGGTCCTCGTAACAAATAGGAGTTCAAACAAATAGAACCCATTCCAATAAATCTATATTGGAATGGGTTCTATTTATAGTGCAGAAGAATGAGTTGTTTCGTCAACTCCGTGTGAATTCCCTGTTGATCCAGCGCTTCCAAGGTTTCTTCTATGGGTAGTTTGTAACAAAGCATCCCGGCAAAGTGAACCATCAAATCATTGTGATGTATTAAACCGTTAGCAATATCCTCTTCGTAACGCTCCTCCAGAGTTCTTAACAACTGCAGCGTTTCCATATATTCTATTTTTGTTAAGCTTTTTTCAATGACTAATTTCGTAAATGGATACTTCTTCATCTCTTCAACTTCTAATAATAAATTCAAGTGGAATGCAAAGGTTTCACATCGATTTACCTTCTCCAAAATACTCCCTCCACAACCTGCTGTTACCCTTGTCATGTCAAGGTTTAAAAGTTATTACATCAAATGAATAAAAAGCAAATATTTTTTTTACATAAAACCTATTGCTTTTTCTCTCCAAACATACTATTATTCGTCTTGTGCCAAACAAACGAAACATAAAACGTACTACTATCATATCGATATTCATAATAAATTCACAGTATTTTTTGTTGTAAGGGAGGGATTCTTATGATGAACTGCTGGAAAACAGTAAACATCAATAAAGAATTCGGTCTGAACCGTGTTTACCTGATGTCTTTTCTTACAGGACTACTTTCATTCCTGATTTTATACTTGCCGTATTCAATGATCCACGGTACGCATGAGATGAATGATCACGGTTTTCTACCGTTGTTGGTTATTTTGTTTTTCTTACCAGCGATGCATCGCCTGATGCATATGCTGCCTTTAATGCTCAGCTATAAGCGGTTACGGGTTAAGTTCAAATTCAGAAAGCGATTTGTACCGACTTTCACCTATCAGTGTAAGACTCGACTATCAAAGAAGACATCAATCATGATGGCTCTTGCACCAACTTTTTTGATTACAGTTCCTGCACTCGTCATGGGATATGTATTCCCTCATTATTTTGCGTATCTTGTACTCTTTGCATCTGTGAATATCGGATTATCTTTTTCTGATTTTCTCTATTTAAATTATTTCGCTAAAGCACCGAAAAAGTGTTTGATCGAAAATGCAAAAGAAGGCTATGATATTTTAATTCATCAGCCAAAAGCATAAAAAAACAACGTTCACCTTTTGAACGTTGTTTTTTTATGTCTTCTTAAAGTATATGACAGGTTTCTTGAAGACTCAGTTTCGAGACTTATGCTGAGTGGATGGGGGCTGCGGGGAATAGCTCGCTTTCCGCGGGAGCGCGGTGAGCCTCCTCGGACTGCGTCCTGTGGGGTCTCACCCTGCACTTTTTTCCCGCAGGAGTCTCGCCATTCCCCTCCGCCCACTTACCCAAAGAAGATACTCGAAACTACTACTTAAAAAACCAGCTTGTATGGTTGAGGGAAGTGGATAATTAGAACACCTCTAAAGTACGAAAAGGCTGATCCAGAGCGCATTTAACCTATACATTTAAATAAGGTTTCAAATCTCGAGTTGTTTCGAGACACTTATAAGGTAAAGGGGCGGAGGGAAACGGTGAGACTCCTATGGGACGTGTGGGACAGGTGAGACCCCGGAAGGCGTAGCCTGAGGAGGCTCACCGCCCGCCCCATGGAAAGCGAACCTTTTCCCGGAGCCCCTAGAATGACACGAACATCTCGAAACTGAGTCTTCCACAAACGGGAGCTTTAGTTGAAGTCGAAATTTGTCTTTTCATTTCTGAATCAGACTTTTTTGTTCCAACCGGGAAATCGGACCTGCTTTTTTCTGTTCAATCCACCCAAACTTTGATAGAGTAGTTTCATAGGGAATAAAGGAGGTACCAACATGGCATTTGGATTCAGCTTGTACGCGCTCGTCATTTTATTCGTGTTTAACTCACTCACACATTCCTTATGCACTAAGACGAAAATGTCGAACGAAAAACAAACGCGGGTATTCCGCACGATCAACGTACTGATTACAATATTATTGATTTCTTCATATGTGGAAGTGCTTAATACACTTTAAAAACAGGCCGGAGATGGCCTGTTTTTTCTATGTCTTGTTTGAATTTCTATATTTTCACAACACAGTATAGAACACGGCCTATATAATGTGTTATATTAACTCATAGGCTGTGAGCAAATCTCTACGTCACGAAATTTCACAATAAGTTTGGAGTGTCAGGATTATGAAAAAAATAGCCATCACCGCTGCATTAGCAGCAAGCGTATTCACCTTGTCAGCTTGTTCATCAAATGCAGATGAATCAGAAGCTGTTGTTGAAACCAATGGTGGAGAAGTAACGAAAGAAGAGTTTTATCAGGAATTGAAGTCTCAGTATGGTGAGCAAGTGCTTCAGACTCTTGTCATGAAAGAAGTTCTTGCAAATAATTACGAGGTTTCCGATGAAGAAGTAAACAAGGAACTAGACACAATTAAAGAACAATACGGCGATAATTTTGAAAACATTCTTCAGCAAAATGGCTTTGCCGATGAAGAAGCTTTCAAAGAAACCATCCGTATGAGTTTATTGCAGGAAAAAGCCGCTTCTGAAGGAATTGAAATTTCAGAAGAAGAAATGAAAAATTATTATGATCGCATGAAAACAGAGGTCCAAGCGAGTCATATCCTAGTCTCTGATGAAGAAACAGCGAAAGAAGTTAAAGAAAAAATCGATAATGGGGAAGACTTCGGAGAGTTAGCTGCTGAATATTCTTCTGATGGTTCTGCTCAGCAAGGTGGTAAGCTTGGCTGGTTCGGACCTGGAGAAATGGTTGCTGAATTTGAAGATAAAGCCTACGAATTAGAGCCTGGTGAAATCAGTGAACCTGTGCAGTCTCAATTTGGCTACCATATCATCAAGGTGACGGACAAGCGTGACAAAGAAGATATCAAGCCTTATGAAGAAATGAAAGAAGAAATCAAGCGTACATTGACGAGTCAGAAAGTCGATCAGGCTGAGCTTCAGAAGAAGATGGATGAGCTTATGCAGAACTCTGAAATTGATGTGAAGCTGGAAGAGTTTGAAGGTCTCTTTGATAAAGAGGAAGCTCCAGTAGAAGAAGGAACAAATCCAGAGGGAAATAACTCTGAAGAAAATTCTTCTGAAGAAGAAAATACAGAAGAATAACAAAGACCAAAAGCCAGGTGAACCACTCACCTGGCTTTTATTCTGACATCATGGCATCTCTTTTCCCGCGCCGCTCTTTCTCCTTTTCAATCCGCTTCAAATACACTTGACCTTCGCGTTCGATATACTCTTGTTCAAGGTTGTGCTCCGCTCTCATGGCGCGGATGGCCATATACCCACTTATGAATATAAAGACAATGCACAGAAACACCCAAATCGGAAGACCGAATAACATAAATTCATCCTCCCTGCTCCTTTTGTCTCTAGTCTATGAGCGATTGAAAGCAAATATGATACAGGCTCCCTTCCCTTCTTTATGAAGAGAAGAAAAAATCCGATGGGTCCAGCTGAAAAGCTGGACCCATCGGATTTTTTACTTTTTATCTTTTTGATCAATTTTCGGAACATATTGAAAGATTTCCCCGGATTCTACCACATGAATGAATCTCATAAGCCATCGATAATAATTTTGAGCATATTCCAACCGATCGATATCCTCTGTTATTTTTGCTTGTAGATCTTCGTCTGTGGTGTTCTCTTGCAGTTCTTGAAGCTCCTGGATGGCTTCATCCGCTTCTTCAATATTCGTCTCTGTATGATGCCTCCAGCGGCTGCCAAACAAGGAAGTGAATGATTTATACCAATCTTCTTCTGACTTGTAAAGGTCTTTACGAACCCCTTTTTTAAAGGAAGGTTCGACCATCTTCATATCTGATAAAGCACGGACGCCTGTTGACATACTCGTCTTACTCATCTCCAAAGCTTCCCGCATGTCATCCAATGTCATGGGGTCCTGTGAAAAGTACAGCACTCCATACAAGCGACCAATGGACGGGGTTACCCCATAAAGGCTCATATTCTTTGCTATAACTTGGATAAATTGTTCAATCGTTTCTTCGTATTTGTTCCAATCTCTATTGTTCGTTTCTGGCAATGGAAACCCTCCATTTGCTTATTCCTCAGTAATCTTAAAACATTTTATCATTAATGTCCTTACATTGCGACCTTAATATCGATTTTAACTCAATCGCAGGACTTGAGGAGATTGAAACACTTCTTCCAAATCTTCTCGCCATGTAAAAAGAACGACTTGGTGCTTTTTAGATAATTGCTCGAAAAGTTGGATCATCATGTTTAATCTCTTTTGGTCAAAATGAACAAAGGCATCATCCACAAGAAATGGCAGTGACAAATCATCCGCCATTGTTTCCCCGAGAGCTAAGCGGAAAGAAACATACAATTGATCCTTTGTGCCTCGTGAAAGTTCCATTGGAAAATAAGTGAACCCCCGCTTGCTAATAACCTTAATGCGATCATCATCAGGGGAAATTTTCACATCCACATAATTTCCGTCCGTCAGTTTATGAAAATAGTTCGTAGCTTTCCGTAGAATAAGTGGCATGTATTTTTCTTTGTATGCATGTTTCGTCTTCTCCAATGCCTTCCAGGCCAGTTGATAAGCTGCCCATTCTTCCGACTGTTTTTGAAGTTCCGCTTTTTCTTTATGAAGTTTGTGGGTAATGCTTGAGCGTTCATCAGAGTGCTCAAGTTGCTGGATGGCACTCTGGTTATCTGCCATAGCCTGCTGAGTCTTTTTCTGTTCAGCTTCAATCGTTTGTTTTTCGCTTTGAAGTCGTTCGAGACGAGCCGAAAGTGCAGCTTTTTCTGGCACCTCCGTCCACACAAGATAATCCTGCTGCTCTCTTTCTGACAACATGCGCTGCAGCTGACGTTCTAAATCCTGGAGCTGCTTTTCCAGATCCTCTTGTTTTTCCCTCTGCTTCGCCTTTGTGTAAAAGTCTTCTTCCTTCTCTACCCCGACTTCTTTGAAAAGTTCCTGTTGCTTCGCTACATAAGTAGACAGCTTCACATTATTATCTTTCGCCCGTTTATACAAAGTTCTCAACTGCTCTTCTGCCTGGATGATTTTCTGCCTGTTATAACGCTTCTCCTGGACCCATTCTTTTAAACGATTCCACTGCTGTTCTATATTCTCTTCGTAGAATTCCCACTTTTCTTTTCTACAAAACGCTTCCAGATTTTTTTGGATCTGGTTCATTGCGGAAGACTGCTTCTCTTTGTCCTGAAGCAGCCGTTTCTGCGTGCGTTTCTTTTCTTTCAACTGAGACAAAAGATGATAGAGCTTTTCCCAGTGCTCCACGTCTAAATAAGCTAGGAAAGGATAGAGATTCCGCTGTTCGTCGAGAGTGCTTTCCAATCTTCTTTTTCGCTGTTGCAGATGGTGAGTCTTCTCCTGCAGCCGAATCTCTTCCTGGTTCAACTGCTTCCACTGCTCGCGGAGATGATGATACTCATTTTTTTGAGCCTCATATTTCTGCAGCTGTGCCCTCGCTTGTTCCATTTCTTCCACCGGAATGGATGTCTTCATATTTTGCTTGGATGTTTTCACTATCTTTTTGTGACAGCTGTAACTGTACAAGGCAAGAAGAGCGGCTATGGCCAAACACACGATGAATAGCACCATTCCTTCAAGGAACCCGCCAATCGCCAGTGAAAACACGGCCATTACGACCCCTAACAAGCGTCTATTCCTTAACTCTGTTATGTGTTGGTCAGACGCTGCTGCCGTCTGATAGCTCCTCTGCAACTTTTCTTCATATTCTTTGGCTGTTTCCTCACCAACCCTCTCGTTTTCTATCGAATGCTTACGTTCCTCTATCTTTTCAAACTCCCGATTGATGTCAGTGGCTTGTTCCTGGATATACGCTCCCTCACGTTCCACTTCATCTTTTTCCTTCTTCAAAGCTCGCCATGTTTCTTCGATATAAAAAGGCAGCGGATATTCCTCTAGATCATCTATATCCAAAGGCACATCAATATGACTTTTATCTTCCTCTACCTGTTCATCCATTCGACTGATCTGTTGTAAAAGGCGCTCAAGCTCAGAGACAGCTTGTTCATATTTTGGATATCCTGTTTCCAGGAGCTTTTCGCCTTCTTCTTCTCGAGATGGATCTCCTCCGTTTTCCAAGTGTTGAATAGAGGCTTCAAGTTCCTCTATATTTGTTTCCAATAGCTTTTGTTCCGATTGAAGAGGCAACAGAACTTCCTTCACTTGTTGATAACGCTCCACCCCGGCTTCAGGAAATGAAATTCTGTTTTGTTTCTCTACTTCATCCTTTATTAAATGGTAATCAACAATTATAGATCTCACTTTCAGGACTTGTTCTGTTATGTAGATTTGATTGATGGTTTCCTGCCAGTTCTCTCCAAGTGTACGTATGCGTTCATTCAATGTATCTTTTGTTTGTTGAAGCCGTAAATAGTTTTCTTCTTCCGCATCCAATATTTTTTTCTTCTGCTGCAACTCTTCAACCACTCGAAGCTGTTCATTAATCAGCGGCTTCTTTCCGTTCGGCTTGAAACGTTCATCCATTTGTTTTTGAAGCCATTTTTCTGTCTGATAAATTTGATCAGATCCAGTTAACCCGATATTCAAAAGGGCTTCTCCTAGCTCATGACCTGATATATTTTTTAATTCCATCAAGTCCTCCGCATTAAAACTATAGGTGGATTCAAATACTCTGCGTTCCATTCCATCCAGCAAGTTCCGAAGCCATGATTCATCCTTTTCCTCCCCCGTCTCCAAACGGCAGATCGCTTTTCCGTTCTCATGTTCGTGTTTTCTCTCAATCGTCACTTTTCCATATTCTTCAGTTGAGAGAACAAGGCGCCCGCCCATGCTTCCACCGGTTTTAGGTACGAAAGACAGCCTTTGCTTTGGAGGCAGCCCAAATAACATAAACAAGATAAATTCATAGAGCGTCGACTTTCCTGCTTCATTTTCGCCTATGATAAGGTGAGGAGATGGATCAGTTAAATCCAAAGAATAATCCTTCCACTTGCCAAATCCGAATATGAATAAATGGATGATCTTCAAATTGCCCCCCTCCTCTCATGGGTGATCATCCGTTCCAACAGAAGTGTTTTCGTTTGTTCGATCACATCTGCCGTTTCTTCACCTTTAATCGGATGTATATACTTGGATACTTTTCGATGGTTGAACAAAGGAGAAAGCCACTCTTCTATTTCTTCTTCATTTAATTCAGAAATAGTCCGCAATAGTTCACCAGTAAAATGAGACCCCCCCATTAACTCCTCTTCATCCCATGTTGCGCGAGCTTCGGTCTTGATTTCCTCAATCCAGACCCAATCATCTGAATCAAAGTCTTCATTCTCATTAACGACTTCTACCCATTCTTGGAGATCCTCTATAGAGCCTGCATATCCCACCAACGTGATTGTCAACATGACAGGAGAACCGCCAGCGACTTCTTCTTTCGCCTTCTCCAACACTCTCTCCAATTCTTCAGATGGTGTATTCTCAAGATCACCCACCGTGGTGGAGACATAGGTAATGCTTTGCAGAGGAACAAAATGATAATTCCATTCTCCAGAAATGTGCTCGACAAGGTAACAACCTTTCTCTCCCGATTCCTTCCGTGATCTCCCCTGAATATTCCCAGGGTACAGGGCGGGTGGATCCGTCGATAGAACTGACCGTTTGTGGATGTGCCCCAAGGCCCAATAGTCCAGTTCCTGGCTCCTCAACTCCTGCAATGAAAAAGGTGCGTACACATCATGGTCTGTATTCGTATCCAGGCTGCCGTGAAGCATTCCAATGTGATAGTCCGCCCCCTCTCCCTTGGTAAAGAACGGGACTTTGCGATCTCGAACTTCTCTTGTCTCATAGCTGAATCCATAAATATGGGCCAGTACCTCCCCATTCTTCTCAAAAGGGTGATGGGTAACATTCTGACTTTGAAAAATATGTACATTGTCGGGCATTGTAATGGGTAATGTTTTCCCCTCTATATAATCGTGGTTACCATAACTGATATAAACATCAATATCCATCTCTTGAAGACGTTCAAACCCACGTCTAAGATGAACCTGAGCTTTTATACTCCGAATTTCCTCGTTGTATAAGTCACCAGCAATCAATAGAAAATCCACCTTATTTTCTATACAAGCATGAATTAAACGGTCGAACGCTTCGAACGTACTTTGTCTCAGCCTTTCTAACAATTCACCCGGGAAGTATCCCTTTGTTTTAAAAAGGCTGTCGATATGTAAATCTGCGCTGTGAATGAATCGAATCGATGACTCCATCATGATCAGCCTCCTTTTCTATAATTACTTTCATTTTAACAGAGCCAAAAACCGAATGCACGTTCTCATACCATAAGAAACAAGAGGACAGGATTCTTCTGTGTCCCATACATCTCATAAGTTTTAGCATATGTACAGCCAAAACAAAAAACCCCTTAACAAAGGGGTTTTTCATTACTTCTCTTTTTTAGAGAGCTGTAAAGCCGTTTTTAAATCTTTTAAGGAAGTGGACTTCCCATACATCAGTACACCGCCACGGTAGACCCGTGCGCCAATCAACGCAAGCACAAGAATGGATCCCACGAGGATAGAGATTGATAAGGCAACTTCCCAAATCGGTATCTCCAACATCCCTACACGTAAAAACATGATCAGTGGTGTAAAGAACGGAAAATAAGAACTGACCGTGATGAAAGTGGAATCAGGGATGCCAAGGCCAAACATCGCAATGAGGAAACCAGCTACAACCAGCATAATCATAGGGGCCAATAATTGCTGCGCATCCTCCAGGCGACTGACGAGAGACCCCAAAGTCGCCGCTAAGGTAGCATAAAGCAAATAGCCAAGAATGAAGAAAACCACAGCATAAATGATTGTACCAGGATTGATGTCGTCAAAGCCGAAGAAACTAAGCATTGAACCATCTCCAAGTGTTTTGCTCTGTTGGATGCCCAAGTACCCTGCCAATATAAGGATCGCGAATTGCGTCAATCCTAACAAAGCAATGCCGAAAATTTTCGCAAACATCTGAGAAACCGGCGATACACTGGAAACTAAAATTTCCATAACGCGACTGGATTTTTCTGTGGCTACCTCCGTAGAGATCATCTGCCCATACATGATCACAGAGAAGTAAAGGAAAAAGAGCATGACGTACACAAGTCCGCGTGTCTGGTTGAGTTCTTCTGCCGTTTTTGCACTCTCTTCCAACGCTACGAGCTCAAAGCTTACAGGAGCATTCATTTGTTGAATAATGGCAGGATCGACATCAGCCCGCTCCGTCACATACTGAACTTTCAGTTGTTGAAGCGCCTGGCGGACTGGATCGCTTTCACCTGTGTTCGCGATTTTATTCGCATAATAAGTCGCTTCAGGCAGCCCCTCTTCTCCTTGTTTCACTTCAACGACAGATTGAAAGTCTCCTTCTTCTACCGCTGCTTGGGCTTCCTCAAGGCTTCCCTCATATTCTTCAAGACTGAGATTGTCATTCATCGAGACCACCTGATTTAATGATTGGAACCATTCTTCATTATCCGTCAGAACGGCCACTTTCTTTTCTTCATCCACGTCACTGAATGTCTCGATGATGGATTGAAGATTAGATAAAGCAAAAATGAGTGCTACAGTAATAATTGTCGTAATTAGAAAGGACTTGGATTTCACACGGTTTTTATAGGTCTGAGCAACCATAATAAAGAATTTATTCATAAGAAGCACCCACCTTTTCGATAAAGATATCATTCAAAGTCGGCTCTTCCAGATCAAATTTGCGTACAAATCCTTTTCCTTGCAGTTCTTCAAAAATACGCTGAGCAATTTCCTCACTCTCAATCTGGATTTCACAGCCATCTCCCAATGGCTTATATTTTATTACTCCGGGGACCCTTTCCAAATAAGCAAGGTCAAAATCCGCGATGACTTTCACATTCTTTTTCCCGAATGATTTTTTAATCTCTTTCAACTTTCCATGAACCACCGGTGTGCCGTGATGGAGAATACAAAGACTTTCACACAATTCCTCTACATGCTCCATCCGGTGCGAGGAAAACACAATCGATGTTCCATCTTCTTTCAAATCAATGACTGCTTTTTTCAACATCTCCACATTAACGGGGTCAAGACCAGAAAAAGGCTCATCCAATATCAACAATTTTGGTTTATGTAACACAGCGGAGATGAACTGGATTTTCTGCTGATTTCCTTTTGATAATTCTTCAACTTTCTTATTTTTGTATTCTGGTACCTTAAACCGATCCAGCCAATGACTAATCTGTTGAACGGCCTCTGACTTTTTCATCCCTCTTAATTTCGCTAAATAAACCAGTTGTTCCTGGACTTTCAACTTGGGATAAAGTCCTCTTTCCTCCGGTAAATAGCCGATTAAATGGCTCTGATCATAGCCAATATCTCCACCATTCCAGGATATTTCACCTCTGGTTTGATCTAGTAAACCGAGAACCATGCGAAAGGTAGTGGTTTTACCCGCTCCGTTCGCACCTAGAAAACCAAAGATCTGTTTTTCCGGAATTTCCAATGACAAGTCATCAACGGCTGTAAAAGACCCGAACCTTTTCGTCACTTTCTCCAATCGTAGCGTCATCATTTCTCCCCCTTTTCTCCTTATGTACGTAATTTTTAACTCAATGGTTTCATTCATTCTTATCCATTCTTAAAAAACTTTTATTAAGGAATATGGCAGGATTGTGGAAGACTTGATTTCGAGATGTTTGTGTGGATTTAGGGGCTCCGGGAAAAGGTTCGCTTTCCGTGGGCGAGTGATGAGCCTCCTCGAGCTAACGCTCTGCAGGGTCTCATCTACCACGCACTTCCCACAGGAGTCTCACCGTTTCCCTACGCCCCTTTGCCATATGAGGTTCTAGAAATCCCTCTTATATTACCTGCCTAAAACTGTTATAAATCCTGCTTACCGCGTTGATATAGGATTCTCAACCATAAAAGCTCCTATTGCTGAAAGGTAGTTTCGAGAGTTTCTTCCGGCAAGTGGGCGGAGGGGAATGGCGAGACTCCTGCGAGATAAAAGTGCTTGGTGAGACCCCACAGGACGCAGTCCGAGGAGGCTCACCGCGCTCCCGCGGAAAGCGAGTTATTCCCCGCAGCCCGATCCACCCAACAAAAGTCTCGAAACTGAATCTTCAACTAAAGGGAGCTATTCTTGAAGACTTTGATAGAGATTTTTTTGGTGAAAATTCGTTATTCAAGCAGGAATATCGACGATGTATGACAAAAGTATGTAATGAATACCTATTCATTCAAGGAGGAACAACTATGAAGACATACTACTTAACTGTATTCGAGAAAGACGGTACCAATGTCCTCGATGAAACCTTTCAAGCTGAAAATGATGACCAGGCAAAAAAGTTAGGGTCAGAGAAGCTCGAAGAGAAAGGATACAGCAATCATACCCATCGCTGCGCAGCACCTGAGGGGCATTTGGTTTTGTTCCACAGATAAAACCACTAACCTGTAAATGTAAAACCATAAAAAGTCGCGCTGTTAAGCGCGACTTTTTACTATCTGCCTTGAAACTCCGGCTTTCGTTTATTCAAGAATGCTTCAACCCCTTCGCTATGATCAGCGGTTTGCAGTAAGCGCCATTGGTT
Organism: Halobacillus sp. HZG1; assembly: GCF_035818575.1. Lineage (NCBI taxonomy): Bacteria > Bacillati > Bacillota > Bacilli > Caryophanales > Bacillaceae > Halobacillus > Halobacillus sp. HZG1. Next base: position 46,482 of record NZ_JAYLVQ010000058.1, on the reverse strand, counting down.
CTCACGCTCTTTCTCTAAGTAGTGGGACAAACGTTCCATCCCATGTTGGTGATATATTTCTTTTGTAGCAATCATGGATTTCAACGGACGGCTGCTCCACTCTTGCGCTAGACGCGCAGCCTCTTCTTGTACAGGTCCATTGACGACGATATCCACCAGTTTATGATCATAGGCCTCTTTGGCTCTCATTTGCTGACCTTCCCAAGCGAAATGTTTAGCCTGATGTGTTCCTAAACGTTCCTGCAGCCAAAAATGACCTCCACCATCAGGAGCGAGTCCAATACCTATAAAGTTCATAGATAAATTGGCATCCGGCTCAGCTATAACATAATCAGCAGATAATGCAATACTCAACCCTAGACCTACTACAGGGCCATGCAGGGCGGATATAACTATTTTCTGCATGGAATAGAAGGTCTTCACGATTGTTTCTATATTGTCCATGACTTCATCATAGGTATCTCGGTCAGACACCTCTTTCATCATGCTTAAATCTCCACCGGCACAGAATCCTTCACCATCTCCATATAAAAGTACAATTTGTGCCTCGGACCGCCTCACTTCGCGAGCAGCTTCAGCGAATTCCGCCAATAGCTCTGCATTCAGTGCATTATATTTTTCTCCGCGGGCAATTTTTAAATGAACGACATTTCCCTTTTCCTCTACAATGAAATGCTTCATGATTTTCCTCCTATATATGGAAAAATTCTTCTCGATTTAAAATTTCGTCATGCAGCATCTACTTTCCTGCAAGAGACGACAAAAAAGTCGTTCCTATAAGAAGCTCTTACATAAATGAAAGATAGAAGAATTATGGGGTTTACTAACGATGACCAGCCTCCATCAACCACAGTTAGAAATGGAAGACAAAAAAAAGGAGCTGGTTTCCCAGCTCCTTTTTTCATTTATCTTATTGTTGTGGTTCTTCAGGATTGCCGTAAAGCTCTTCAAGAGGCTTCGTAATGATACGGCTGATGTCGTTAATGACTGTATTTAAGCGTTGCTCTTCTTCCATCAGCTTGGAGATTTGAGGGTGTTGTTGTACAAGCTCAACAACTTTACGAGCTTGTTCTACTTCTTCCTCAGAAATTTCTTCTCCCTGCATCTGCTTTTGTTGAAGCGTAATTTGTGTTTGACGGAAATCGTCGAACATTTTTTTAGCAGCTTCGTCGTTCATTACTGCTTCATATGCTTCTTTCAATCCGTTGAATTCCTCGCTGTTACGGATTGCTTTTTCTAGATCATACGCGTAATCATATAGATTTGCCATAAAAATAAGAACCTCCTAAGTTTTCGTTCTGACACTCCTCCCCCACTATAACAAACTCCTATACGTCTGTATAGGAATACACTATTATCCGAAAAATAGCACAATAATGGCTTGTAGAAGGCCAATCATTCCTCCAAGCAAAGCACCCAGATAGGTAATCATTTTAAATTCTCTCCTGGAAATACCAAGGACCATTTCTTCAAGACGATCCACTTGGAAAGCTTCGACTTCCTCCTGGACAATTTCAGATAAACGAAGCTGTGTCATCATGCTCTCTACCTTGGATGACAATAGTTCACTGATATGATCTACGGCTGCAGGTACGAATGTATGGAGAATTTTCTCTTCATATGGACTTGTCCAATCCTTCACTGTTCTTCCCATCCATTGTTCCACTGGCAAGGCATGAGCCACGAGTTCTCCAAGCTTTGTTCCCAACGCTTCACGACCAATCTGTTCTTCAAACCACTCCACTCGTTTGGTTAAAAGCTTATCTTTCTCAGTGTGGAGCATCGTTTCCAACCAATCCTCCATTTCCTGATCGGAAACATACTTTAAGATCAGTGGATAAATACGTTCGGTTAGGCCATCAGGACCCATAAAGGATGAAATCATGTTACCGAGAAATCCTTGATTATCCAAGTAGTTATCAATCAATGCTGCAACTTTCTCTTTCCCTTCTTCACTGCGGAAATAGGTTTCAATACTAGCCTGAATATGAGCAGCCGCTTGATCCACTCCGCGGTCTGCTTTTTCCCGCAACTCAGGTGTTAACAACTCCTCGATTGTGTTTCCGCGATATTCGTTCATGACCAGTTCATAACGGTGCTTCACCCACTGGGACACATGACCTTGAATGGATGTAGATGTAACATCAATCTGAAATTTTTCGAGGATTTCTTTTAACGTGTCTTCTTTTTTGAGCATCGTTTGAACTTCATCTTTTGCCCATGTGGTCATCTGCGCCTTAAAACTTGAATGGGTGAGTTTTCGACGGATGCCTTCTGGTGTTAATAGATGATTCACAACCATTTTTCCTAATTGTTGCGCTAATTCCTGTTGTCGTTTAGGAATCAGACCTGGTGTAAAAGGAAGACGGTAGTTACCGATATGAATAGCTCGGTATGGACGGAATAACATTTTTATGGCTAATGAATTGGTAAGCCCTCCGATTAGGGCTCCAATTCCGATCATCATAAAGATTAATAATACAGAATTCATGTTCCAACCTCTTTCTACACATGGTGTACCAAGTATAATCTATATAAAAGCCAAGTGCCAATGGTAAAACATCAAACAAAAAAGGCCCTGTGCAGACATGGCCTTCGAACTGGAATTATTTTAGTCTCCCATAAATGGTACCGAACCGAGTCGCATGCTCCATCTCATCAATCATGGCTGTAAATACCGCATGATAAGCGACGGGTGAAGGAACTATAAATAGCATTTCCTTGTACATCTGGGCTGCTTTGAATTCATCTTGCTGAGCCCTGATTACTCCTTTCTCAAAAGAGCGATATCTGATCGTCTCGGGTTCAAATTCATGATATTTTCCTGTCAACTGTAAGTAAAGGTATTGGAACATTCGATAATGTTTTAATTCATCATCTGCGGCATGCATAATATAGTCTCCAAACAAACGGTTACTTGTATCTCCTTTTAGCCGGCTGTAAAAATCATGATCCTTCCATTCTTCTTCTATAGACCTTTGCAGCCTATGGATAAAGGACTCATCATAGCCCTGCATTAGATCCCCTCCCCTTACTAAAAGGATATGAAGGGAAAAGACAAGCTTATGCTTCGTGTGCATTCATTGAATCTCAGAATCCGGGCAAAATGAAAAGAGGAGGTGACAGAATGGCGAAACATAAAAAACATGAAGCACCCGAAGGAAAAGACAAGTTTGAACTGGACGTCGATCGGATGATCAATGAAGGGATGGCAGGAGGCACGATTAAACCTGTTTATGGGCATGAACAAATCGGAGAAGCTCACGAGATTCCCGAGCAGAAAGAGAAAAGATGAAAAGAATAAGCTGTCTCCTGTTTGTCTTTCATCAGACGCAACCGGAGACAGCTTTCTTCTTTATCACTTTATCGACTTTTAACAATCATCTGTACAGCTTCGTTAATTAATTCTTCTGCTGATTCGCCTTCCTCATGAGCATCGCGGATACAGCCTTCTAAATTTTTTGCAACGATATATCCAATCGCACGGTCCATAGCTGAACGTGCGGCTGACAACTGGGTAATAACATCTTTACAATCTTTATCTTCATCCATCATCTTGAGGACACCACGAACTTGACCTTCAATCCTTTTTAAACGGTTTTTCGTTTCAGGACCGTAAATACTTTTATCCTTCACTTGATCCAATACCTTCTCCTCCTCTCTTCAGGTACGACGTTTTATACTTGAACGCTTTGCGGATTTTGTCCATTGTATTACTATAATAGTAAATATCCAACCAAAAAGGAAGAGATTCATGTCAGTTATAGACCAACTTAAACGTTTATACCCTTCAATCACGATAAATAAACTCGGTTTTGACAACCATATAGAATACAAATGGTTTCAAACCGAACATGCGGAAATCGTAGGAATTAAAAAAGATGAACTGGATCAACATTCTTCAGAATTACTCTCTATATTCCTTAAGCCTCTAAGCTCGGAAGAATCCACCATGACGGAAAGGGAGAAGCATTGGTCCTCATTGCTTTATAAAAATGAAGAAATTCCAGAAATGGTGTGGCCGGCATCCTATCGTTTTGTCCTTTTTTCCATTGAAGATGTTGAAACAGAGAAAGATATTGTAAAGGAAGCCCTTCAATCACTATTTCCTCAAGAAATGCCACTCCTATGGACGTCGGACCGTGATGGAATCATCATAGAGGAAATTACATCTAACAATCAGGAAGTCATGGAATTTGAAGGCATGGCAGATGTTTTAAGCAGTGATTTTTATACAGATATCCATTTTTTCATTAGTGAATTCACTTCAAAACCGGAGGATGCCTCAAAAATCTTGAAATGGACACAGCATGGCGCGGGGATAGCCAAAGAACATAAATTAGGTTCGATCATTACCTATAAGGATATTATCCCCTATTTGTATATAGACGCACTTCCACAAGAAGAATGGGAACATATTCTGAGAGCCATTTTTAAGGACATCGAAAAGGACAAGGAATTATTACAGACCATCCGAATCTTCCTGGAATCAGGTTCAAATACATCGTTAGCTGCTAAAAAGCTGTATATGCATAGGAACAGCTTGCAGTATCGAGTGGATAAGTTTATTGAAAAAACAGGGCTTGATATTAAACAATTCGAAGGCGCGGTCATTACCTATCTCGCATTATTACACATGGAATACTGAGTATCGACAAAGTGCACAAACACCCCCCTCTAAGGTTTGTGCACTTTGTCCATTTACCGTTTTCAGAAACTTCGATACACTGTAATCACACAAGAAAGCGATTTCAAATTCACTAGGGGGATATAAAAATGGCGGAAATTAAACTGAACAATATTGATAAAGTTTATGATAAAAGTGTTAAAGCGGTAGATGATTTTAACTTACACATCAAGGATAAGGAGTTTATCGTATTCGTTGGTCCATCCGGTTGTGGTAAATCTACAACGCTTCGTATGATTGCAGGTCTTGAAGAAATTACGAACGGAGATTTCATGATTGATGAAAAACGCATGAACGATGTAGCTCCGAAAGACCGTGACATCGCAATGGTTTTCCAGAACTATGCCTTGTACCCACACATGAACGTATATGATAACATGGCATTTGGTTTGAAACTCCGTAAGATGGATAAAAATGAAATTGAGAAGCGCGTAAATAATGCAGCGCAAATCCTCGGCCTTGAGGCTTTACTTGATCGTAAACCGAAAGCGCTGTCAGGTGGGCAGAGACAGCGTGTTGCTCTTGGTCGAGCGATCGTACGTGATGCGAAAGTATTCTTGATGGACGAGCCTCTTTCCAACCTTGATGCGAAACTTCGTGTTCAGATGCGTGCGGAAATCCAGAAGCTGCACCAACGCCTTCAGACAACGACGATCTACGTCACACACGACCAAACAGAGGCGATGACGATGGCCACACGACTTGTCGTTATGAAAGATGGCGTCATTCAACAAGTGGGTGCGCCGAAAGATGTGTATGACAAACCTGAAAATGTATTTGTAGGCGGCTTCATCGGTTCTCCAGCCATGAACTTCCTAAATGGCACACTTGCCGATGGACACATCGAACTGGGTGATGTCAAAATCGCTGTTCCTGAAGGTAAAATGAAACCTCTTCGTGAACAAAACTACATCGGAAAAGAAGTTATTCTTGGTGTAAGACCCGAAGACATGCACGATGAGCCAGTGTTTATTGATGCGAACCAGGACAAGAAAATTACTGCAGATATCGAAGTAGCAGAATTGATGGGCTCTGAGTCTTACCTTTATTCCAAACTGAATGATCAGGACTTCATCGCTCGTGTAGACTCCCGTTCTGACATTAATGGTGGAGATCAAATCACGTTAGCCATTGATATGAACAAAGTACACTTCTTTGATAAAGACTCTGAATTACGCATCCACTAATACAAGATAAAAAGAGAAACGCAGCCTCAGGGCTGCGTTTTTTTATGTGGCTTGAATATCATTCAAACCACAATCTTCACAAACAAATAAATGGACGCATTCCTCCGTGATGGATGAATTTAGATCCCCATCCACGAGATCCGTATATTTTTGATCAAGATAAGGACTGTAGTCATCTAAAAAATCCGTAACACGCCCTTGATCCCGCATTGTGCCTTCACATTTTGGGCAGGGTCTTTCAGAGGCTGCCCATCCATTGCATACACCACATTCCTGCATCGCTCGCCACTTCTTTCAAAACGGTCTTGGGAATTCGATCCTTGTGCAACGTATGAATGCTTCAAACATCCAAAAAATAAAGAGGAAGGGCGCACCCTTCCTCCTTCGTCACAAGTATTTATTTGTATTGTTGTCCGCCGAACTGTTGCTCAGCCATTTGGACAAGACGCTTAGTGATCTCACCACCTACAGAACCGTTAGCACGGGATGTAGAGTCAGCACCAAGTTGTACGCCAAATTCTTGTGCGATTTCATATTTCATTTGGTCTAGAGCTTGTTGTACACCAGGTACAACCAACTCGTTTGAACTGTTGTTGTTAGCCATGTGTCTCACCTCCTGTCTTGTGTAATCGTAGTATGGGTCGGTCTGGATGTTTTTATGTCAAAAAAACAGGTGGTAATTACTGGAGAAATTATATTGGCTAATAAACATGGCTAACAACATAAAATTATTTCGTATTTGGTTTCGTCATCGCTTTAGGATCCACATATTCTTCAAACTGATCTTCCGTAAGAATCCCCATCTCAACCGCTGTTTCTTTCAATGTCTGATCTTTTTCAAAAGCTGTTTTCGCGATTTTCGCTGCATTCTCATATCCAATATGAGGGTTAAGAGCTGTTACAAGCATTAAGGAATCGCGTAAGTACTTTTCAATCTGCTCATGATTCGGCTCCAGTCCACTCACACATCGTTCATCGAAAGAAACGATACTGTCCGCAAGAAGTTGTGCAGACTGTAAGAAATTATAAGCGATAACTGGCTTAAATACGTTCAGCTCAAAGTTCCCTTGGCTAGCGGCAAAGCCGATTGTTGCATCGTTCCCCATGACCTGTGCCGCAACCATCGTTACCGCTTCACTTTGTGTAGGGTTTACTTTGCCAGGCATGATAGAACTTCCCGGTTCATTCGCTGGAATCGTTATTTCGCCAATCCCACAACGAGGCCCGCTTGCAAGCCACCTTACATCATTGGCTATTTTCATAAGATCGGCAGCCAGGGCTTTCAAAGCCCCATGCGTGTGAACAAGTTCGTCATGCGAAGTGAGAGCATGGAACTTGTTCGGTGCGGAAATAAACCCTTTTCCTGTCGCCTCGTTAATTTGAGCGACAACCTGATCAGCAAAATCTTCATGGGCATTCAACCCCGTGCCTACGGCTGTTCCGCCAATGGCAAGCTCTTTTACATACTCCGTACTTTCTATTAGCATTTTTTCTGTTTTTTCAAGCATGCGGTGCCACCCACTGATTTCCTGCCCCAAGGTTAATGGAGTAGCGTCTTGTAAGTGAGTACGACCAATTTTAACGATATCGTTAAACGCTTCCATTTTTTCTTGTAATGTATGTTTGAATTGGATCAAGGCTGGAAGAACGACATCCTCGATCTTTCTGACAGATGCAACATGCATCGCTGTCGGATAAGTATCATTCGAACTTTGAGATTTATTGACATCATCGTTCGGGTGGAGGCGAGTTTCACTACCTTGATCCTCAAGCCATTGTGAACCCACATAAGCGATGACTTCATTCACATTCATGTTGGACTGTGTACCACTCCCCGTCTGCCATACGACGAGAGGGAAATGCTCATCAAGTTCTCCGGCAATAATGAGATCGGCTGCATAAGCAATAGCGTCTGCCTTTTCCTCTTCAAGCAACCCGAGTGCTGCATTCGCTTTTGCCGCACTTTTTTTAAGTATAGCAAAACCCTCAACAACTTCTTTCGGCATTTTCTCATCGCCGATCGGGAAATTTTGTTTACTTCTCTGTGTTTGAGCTCCCCAAAACTTTTCGCTCGGTACTTTGATTTCTCCTATGGTATCTTTCTCAATGCGATAATCCATGAATATCCTCCCTTTGCTCAAATCATCATACCCTTTCATTGTATCAAGAATCTTTTGAACAATCACCAGAAGCCCGCTCTTTTTGACAATTTTCTCGAAGTTTTATGTCTGATTATTTACATTTTTCAGATATTTATGTATAATGAATTCATCAAGCAAAGGTACATATCTTCCTTCCTTGCTTGATCTCTCAAGTGGGTAATAAGTGGTGAAAAGAGCCTTTGCAGAAAGGCTCTTTTTTTTGAATCCACACTTTCATTCATGCTCCCTTTAGTTGAAGACGCAGTTTCGAGATGTTCGTGTGATTCTAGGGGCTCAGGGGAAAGGTTCGTCTTGCTCCATCGTCCAGACACTCTCATCATAAGCGAGTTATTCCCCGTAGCCCCATCCACTCAACAAACGCCTCAAAACTGAGTCTTCCACAAACCTGCCAGTTAGTGGAATAAATTCTTATTAAGAATGGAGAATGATCATGCCTAATATATGGACGCATATCCTGTTTGTGGATCAGCTGTGCGAGGAGCTTGATCGAAAAGACCTTTTAGAAACTTCCCCAGCTTCTTTACATATGGGAGCTCAGGGGCCTGATCCGTTCTTTTATCATAACTTCCTGCCTTTTCTACCTGACAAAGAGGTAACAGAAATCGGGATGGTGATGCATACGGAAAGATGCGGCCCTTTTTTAATGGATATGATTGAACGAGGGAAGTCAGAGAAAAACTCAGTGCAGGCCTTTATCCTTGGCTTTGTCAGCCACCATGTCCTTGACCGCCATACTCACCCTTACGTTCATTACCACGCAGGTTATGAAAAAAATAAACACCAGGAACTTGAAGTAGCCTTAGATACCGTCATGCTCAACCGCGAGAGAAGCTTGAAAACATGGAAAAACCCTGTTCATACGAAAATTAAAGTAGGAAAGCAAGTCCTTCCTATTTCCTCCCTTATGCACGGCCTGCTTACCAAACATTATCCTGAAGTCACGGCGAAACATAAGAAGAAGGTGATTCAGGAATCTTTTTTTCATATACAAGCAGCGCAAAGGGTGTTGTATGACCCATGGAAATGGAAGAATCATTGGTTCGGATCGCTCGTATCTTCTTTCTCCCACCAGCCAATCAATGAAGATAAAGATTTTTTGAATGAAAATCGAACGGAGTGGCGTCATCCGGCAACGAATGAAAAGCGTACCGAGTCATTCCTCGATTTATATGCCCAGGCTAAGAATGAAGGGATCCTCCTATTTGAATATATCTTCGAGTATTGGAAGACAGGTTCTTCAGAAGTTTTGGCTCACATTCAAAAAATCATTGGTAACATTTCGTATGACACAGGTGAGCCTCTTGAAAAAATGCTGGTGAACCAATACAGTCATCCGATCGTGTAATCTAAAAACGGATGAGGGGTTCTTCCTCGGAGCGGGTGTAGGCCTGCGCCTGCTCTACCCCTTTTTCTACATCAAGTACATATAACAGAATCAAGCCGACGATAAAGAAAAACACGAGGGACAGAATCCCGAAACGGCTGGAGCCTGTCAGTTGTCCGACAATCGCGAAGGCAAACGGCCCGAAAATGGCAGCAAATTTGGAAGAAATTCCGTAAAAACCGAAAAACTCCGCGTGACGATCTCCCGGAACCATTCGTCCAAAAATAGAGCGGCTTAAAGCCTGGGCTCCACCCTGTACGAAACCTACACATACAGCGAGAATGTAAAAATGAAGAGCGGATGTCATAAAGTACCCAAGTGCTACGATAATTAAATAGAAAAATAATGAGATCATGAGCGCACGCTTAGGCGTTATTTTACCTGCCAGCCACCCAAAGAAGAAGGTACACGGAATTCCAACGAATTGTGTGATGAGTAAAGCTGTAATAAGTGAAGTACTATCAATTCCAATATCTCTTCCATATATCGTGGCCATTTTTATAATCGTGGATATCCCATCGTTATAAAGCCAAAATGCCAATAAGAAAATGAGGAGCTGTTTAAATTGCCTTAGTTCTTTCCATGTCCGGCCAAGTCGTTGGAAGCCGATCGCTATATAAGAATGCTCCCTTTTTCTCTGAACCTTCTTTTCCTCTACAACGTTTTTCATAAGTGGAATGGAAAAAATAAACCACCAAATTCCTACCGATATAAAGGCAAGCTTCGTCCCCGTTAAGGTACTCGCCAGTCCGAACCATTCATATTTCATAATCATCAGCAAGTTTATGGCGAGCAAGATCCCACCACCTACATACCCTAAAGTGAATCCAGCTGCAGAAACCTGGTCGATATCTTTTTCATTGGCTACTTCAGGTAAAAAAGCATCATAGAATACATTGGCTCCTGAAAAACCAATCGTACCCACGATTAATAATAGAGATGCGAAGATGTAATCCCCTTCACCGACAAAGGCCAGCAAAACGCTCGCAATCATGCCCATATAGGCAAAAAACATTAAAAACTTTTTCTTTGCTGCCGAATAATCACTGATCGCCCCAAGAATGGGAGCGAGAATCGCCACGATTAAGACGGCAATGGATTGGGAATATCCCCAGTAACTTGCAGCTAAAGATTCTTGAACACCTTTAGCCGCTACATCATAATAGAATATAGGTAAAACAGCAGCCATGATGGTCGTTGCAAAAGCTGAATTGGCAAAGTCATAGAGCATCCAGCTCCAAACGGGTTTCTTTTTCATGGTCATATCCCCTATCTAAAATCTTTTTAGACAAGCATAGCAAAGGATTTTAACATTATTACGTAGACATGATTAAACTTTACAAATCTTTGAGGTGATTTAATGAAATTAGCTTTATTCGGTGGAACGGGAAGAGTCGGCTCTGAAATTATACGATTAGCTCTGGATGATGGGGTGGAAGTGAAAGCACTCGTTCGTGATGAAAAACGCGCGATGGAAGTTATACCTGGGGCGGAGTTGGTTATAGGCGATGCAAAAAATGAAAAGGACGTCCAAAAGACGATTGCCAATTGTGATGCAGTCGTAAGTGCCTTGAATACAGATAAGACGGATACCCTTTCAGTGAGTGTACCTTTAATAATAAAAGCAATGAAAGAACAAGGGATCAAACGAATCGTCTCGATTGGAACGGCTGGCATTCTTAACAGTAGGTTCGAAGAAGGAAAGTACCGCTACCAGACCAGTGAATCCAAACGAAAGAAGACATTTGCAGCTGAAGAACATGTGAAAGTGTATGAAGCTTTATTGGAAAGTGACCTGGATTGGACTGTCATCTGTCCAACCTACTTGCCTGAGGGAGAAAGGTACGGCAATATCCGATTTGAGCGTGATATGCTCCCGGAAGACGGAAAGAAAATTACCGTAGCAGACACCGCTTTCTTCACCTATCAGGAACTACACAAAAAGGAATTCGTAGATCACCGCGTGGGCATCTGCTATTAAAAAAGCCATTTCTCTCTTTATGAGAAATGGCTTTTCTTTTATTGATCGGAAGGATAAAGTCCAAAAAATTCCTCTAAGGTTACAGCCTGTTCATGAACATCTGTAGAAAACTCTTTGCCTACATACCTTAAATGCCAGGGTTCGTACATGTAACCAGTGATATCTTTGGTACCTTCTCTATACCGGATGATAAACCCGTATTCATGCGCATGGTCGGCAAGCCATTCTCCCTCATTGGTTTCACCAAAGGACTGCTCCAGTTTAAATGCTACCTGAGCAGAGGTCACATCCATGGCAAGACCTGTCTGGTGTTCACTCGTGCCAGGCTGTGCTGAAAATGTATCTGTCTCCTCTTTACCATAAACTTCTACATTTCTTTCGTAAATCCTTTTTTGACGGTCGTAGGAACGATAGCCTGAAGCGGCTACTAAATCAATCCCATCCTGTTCAGCAGCTGTGAAAAGCTCTTCTAAATGACGAGCAGCTTCTTCTCTCATTTGTTTTTTCGGGTGGTCTTCTGTGAAATAAAAAGGAACATCCGGGACTGTCAAATCTTCGGGAACATAATCCCCTGGCAGTTTCCTGGTTTTGTTGACGACGACCTGTAAGCTCTCAGGTTCTCCTACTTCGACTGTGCCGTCCTCTAATACTTTATCTTTTTCTGTTTTGTCAGAAGCCGTATCCTTTTCTTCTTCAGCAGGTGCCTGCTCTGTTTCTTTAGAAGAAGAGGATTGACCTTCCTTATCAGCAGGGTCTTGTTCCGATTCTTTTTGCGAAGAAGCAGGAATATCTTCCTTCGACTCTTGTTCGCCCCCTGAGGAGGTGATGGAACAAGCAGTCAAGCTGATACTTAAGAATGTTAGAATCCATACGTTTTTCAATTGTATTACCTTCCTAGTCTGTGATGTTACCCTTACTATAACATTCACAAGAAGAGGTTGTATATCTCAGCCCTTCTCATGAAGCTGTTTTCTTAGAACTCAGTTCATTAACTCTGTGGTTGGTTTCAGAGATTTCTTTGACGAGTTCTATTTGATCATGAGAAAAGGCCTCAACTGCTGCCTGCAGTTGTTGTATGGTCGCAGATGTTTGTTCCACCAGTGAAGCAAATTCATTCACTGCATCATCAATCGTTACGGAGGATTTTTTCACCGAACTTGATTGTGTTTCAAAACGGGTCATTTCAGCTTGAATTTCCCCTAAAAAGGATAAAAGCTTCATGAATGTATTTTCAGTACTCTCTAACGAAAGCACACTTTTCTCAAGTTCATGATCCCCTTTTTGCATATCAGCTTCTGTTAAGGCCGTCTTTTCTTTCATGCTTGAGAGGTTTTCGCCCATATGTTCCGTTGTTTTCTTTGTGATATCCGCCAGCTTCCTGATTTCCTCGGCAACAACAGCGAATCCCTTTCCTGCCTCCCCTGCTCTCGCTGCTTCTATACTTGCGTTTAATGCTAATAAATTGGTTTGATCGGCAATACCTTTAATTTCTTCCACAAATCCCGCGTTCTCTTCCGTTTGGTCTAGAAATTCTTTCATGTTGCTTTTCATTTTTGAAAAAGAGGTATGAAAGGAATGCATGCCTCTGATTAAATCTTTCATCTGATCTTCACCATTGCCGGCAATCCTGGTAGACATGACTCCTTTTTCTTTCAATAAAGTAAAGCTGGCATCCATATCATCAATAGTGGTATTTGTCTCTTCAGAAGCTTCTACAATGTTTTGTATAGAAGTTATCTGGGATTGAGAAGCCATTGCCACTTCATAAAATGATTGGTTCATCGTTGCCATCATTTCTTTTTGATTTTGACTTGTAAGATCGATGGCATGGATATGCTTCTGAATGTCAGCTGCTGTCTTCTCCACCTTTATAGCTCTTTGCTCACTTAACTGTGATAATCGCCCATTTTTCTCCAGTGATTCATCGACATCAGATAGAAGTTGTCGTGATATCCGGACCTGAATGGCCAACACAGTATAGACGAGCAAAAAGAACACCAAGGACATTAGCATTGCTCGCGTATCAAGACCAATTACTTCACCTTTTGTGAGAACAAAATAAGCTAGCAGTCCAAGGCCAAGGACGCCTCCTGTCGTTAACACAGTTATTGATAATGAAATAGCGGCCACTCCCAATAAATAAAAGCTGAACAAGATATTCGTGACATACTCCGATGCAGACATGATCAAAGCTGCAACGAAGGCTTGCCCGAAGATTGCAAGGTACGGGACAGCCCATTGGAATACTTTCTGATAATGAAAGACGACCATAAGAAGAACCGTCACCCCGCCACCTAATCCGAATGAGAGCATAATCTTCAGAGGAGCACCAACCACAAGCTCAGCCATCAAACCAAGAATGACTGAAAGTAACATAATTTTCACAAGCACTCCATTCTGTTTATTCATAATATCACTGTTTTTATTAAGCGCTTTCATTTTTATTCTCCCCCTAGTCATTTATCCTTATATCTAATGTACCATTATTCGACAAAGGTGCGTACAATATTTTTCTATATTTGAAAAATGTACCATTATACTTGCACTTCTATGACATAAGGACAAATAACTTCACAAAAAAAAACCGCTGCATCAGCAACGGTTCTATCTTATTCCCATGTAAAGGGTTGATATTGAGAACTTAAACGTTCAAATGCAACGCGGTCATCGTTATCAATAGCCTGGTTGATTTCCTTATCCAGACGTTCTTTATTAAACTGATAACTTAGTTGATCTAAAAGCAGACGTGAGGCTAACTGTATTCCAAAGGACAACTCTCTCTTTGCCGTAATCTCTTTCCCTTTGTACTCGGGGTGGCGACGGATAACATAATCAATCTTTTGCTTTCTCATGAGACTACCCCCTTCATGCTTTTTTTCATTATGCAGGATATAATAGAATTTCGCAACAAGTTTTCTGAATATTTAGTATTATGATTCCCATATTTAAAAATTTTAAACCTCTCAACCCTATTGCTAGAGGGATTCATCGAGATTTCCTATTGCAAAATAGTTACTAAATTCCTAAGAGAGTACTGTAAACACCCCTATTTTCTCGAAAAAAATAGGATTCGCTCACCTTTGCCTGTCACATTTAGAAGAAAGAATAGCGATGATCATCCTTCTTCCACAATCCTCACTAAAGAGCGCTCATTCCCTAAACTTCCTATATAAAGATCTGGTTATCTCTGATTAAGATCTTTTACCACACTGCCTTACTAAAGGAAATGTTTATCAAACCATTTAATCAAAAAAGAGTATGAAACCCTAAAGATTTCATACTCTCTTCTATGATTTAATTGATAAATTTACTTGCAACATCTATGGTACGTTTCACTTGGTGACGTACGCCGCCTTCAACTTCTTCTTTCATATTTCCTTCTCCATCTACGCTCACGCTTGTACCATATGGGTTTCCTCCTGAAGCAAACACTGCATCATCTGTGTAACCTGGTGCTGCAATGATAGCTCCCCAGTGGAACATCGTAGTATAAAAATTCAACAGCGTTGCCTCTTGGCCACCGTGCACGTTTTGAGCAGAAGTCATCGCGCTGACAACCTTGTTCACAAGTTTTCCTTGGAACCAAAGGCCGCCCGCCTGATCCATAAATTGCTTCACTTGGCCTGGAACGTTACCAAAACGGGTAGGTACACTGAAAATTACAGCGTCAGCCCAATCAAGATCGTCAATTTTCGCTTCTGGAACGACGTCTTTGGTAGCTAAGTAATGCTCTTTCCATGCAGGATTTTGTTCAATGGCTTCCATAGGAGCTAACTCTGGAACACGAACAAGTTTCACATCTGCCCCTTCTTGTTTAGCTGCATCTTCCGCCCATTGCGCCATTTTGTAGTTCGTACCTGTTGAACTGTAATAAATGATCGCTAATTTTACGTTTGCCACTAAAATCTCTCCTTTTGCGTACTTTTGGAATCCAAGAATGCCTGTTTATTGTTTCCTAAGAAATGATCAGGATTCACAAATAATATATACCCGCACAAATTTAAACTCAAACTCAAGACTCTTAAATTCGAGATATTTTATAAAACCTTTACAACCACTTCATAATAGTTCAAATGATGTTGTTTTGCGTCAAGGCAATTAACATGAACATGGAAAGCTTTTTTTCTCTAGACCCACTGAACTTCTATTTGGTAAGCTATATCAAGCCTAATTGATCGATCTGGAGGTAAAAGTCCATGAATGACTATGCAAAATTAAAAAAAGGGGAACGTGGTGCCTGGGTAAGCATTATAGCCTACCTTGTTCTCGCTACAACAAAATTGATTATCGCCTCCGTTGGAAACTCTGAAGCACTCCGAGCAGATGGTTTAAACAATACAACTGATGTCATTGCTTCTGTGGCTGTCTTAGTAGGGCTCAAGATTTCAAGAAAGCCACCAGACGAGGATCACCATTATGGTCATTTTCGCGCTGAAACGATCGCTTCTCTTATCGCCGCTTTTATTATGATGACTGTAGGCATAGAAGTCATCATCGGTACAATTCAAGATATTATTCAGCAAAAAGCCAGTGAACCGTCCTTGCTCACAGCATGGACGGCTTTAGCAGCTGCCGTTGTCATGTATGGTGTTTACCGGTACAACCTGAATCTATCGAAAAAAGTGGACAGCAATGCTTTATACGCGGCTGCACAAGATAATCGATCAGATGCTTTAGTAAGTGTCGGCGCAAGCATAGGGATCTTCGGCTCTCAATTCGGTGTCTCCTGGTTGGACCCTCTTGCAGGTTTGATTGTTGGTCTGATCATTTGTAAAACCGCCTGGGATATTTTTGTCGATGCCACTCACAGCCTTACAGACGGTTATGACGAAGAAGGCATTGAACACATCCGCGAAAGTATATCCGATCATCCTGATGTATGGGCAGTTAAGGATGTCAAAGCACGGATGCAGGGAAATAAGACACTTGTCGAAGCCACCATTCACGTCAACCCTGATATTACGGTGCAAGAAGGGCATACCATTACCGATGAAGTGGAAGAACGATTAGAAAAAGAAAAAAATATCGGTTATGCCCATATCCATATCGAACCCTATGAAGAAGAAGAGACGTAAAAAGCCTGCCAATAATGGCAGGCTTTTTATATTTACTCCAGTTTTAAGCTAGTCGCTCAGTTAAGCTCTTTAATTCATTCCAACCATAAGCCGTCTCTTCATAGGTCCCTTGTCCGATTGTGACCCTCTCAGCCTCTACAGGATCCGCTCCATATTTTATGTAAAATTGGCTGGAAGGATTATTGGTCAGCACCCATACAAGAAGGGATTGGTACCCTGCTTCAAGCATCCCGTTCGAGAATACCCGGAGCATTTCTTTCCCATACCCTTTTCCCTGATACTCATCCAGTAAGTAGATGGCATAAATCTCCCCGTCAAACCCATAATTCTTCGTCCGCTCTTTCCCACCTGAAACAAAACCGACAACTTCCCCGTCATCATTTTCAATAACATAGGCAATCTGACCATTCACAGGAGTTCTGAGAACTGTTTCCCAAAGTGCAATCCGGTGTTCAACCGTGGTATTGCTTAAATCCCTTTCATCAATCAGGTCTTTATATGTTGATTTCCAACTCTTCACATGAATTTCTGCAATCGTTTCAGCATCCTCAAAGCGGGCAGCTCTTACTTCAGGCATATGGAGATCGTCCCTTCTTCCTCTAATTACTTCTTATTGTAACAAAAAGATGATGCCAAGAGTGACATCACCTTTTATTTGCGGTTTATCTACATTGGAAACTAGAAATTTGTCGTGTATCAAAGCCTGTATAAACCCATTGACGACGACGTCGCTGCCAACGGTACCCGGCAACAGATGTACGGCCGATGAATGTCGGGTAAAACCAGAACGAACGACCATTTACAAGAGTGATCCAAGTGTATCGATAGAGGCAGCCATATAACGACCCTGGGTCAACAGCAAACAAAGATGCCCCTTGTGGACTAGGCGGCTGTTCCGGTGGTGGTGGAAGCTGGATGCCAGACCCTCCTGGTCCTCCAGGTCCTCCTCCATATGGCGGCTGACCCTGCCCGCCTCCAAAAGGCGGTCCACCCGGAGGAGGTCCAGGCGGTTGGCCAGGGCCGAACTGTCCTCCCTGGCCGGGCGTCGGAGATCCGAAAATCTGCCCGAAAGGAAAACCAAATTGTCGGTGCATAACGATCAATTCCTTTCTCGGAAGTATCCCTATACGATATGCACCTTCTGGGCAGGTGTGATTATAATGTCATCAAGAATACAGACGCAATCGCCCCAAGGACAACGAAGATAATATGGACATTCAACCATGCAAGAAAGATTCCTACCAAACCTGCTATGATTCCGATTTGAGGTGCATCAGGTTTTACTGAAATGATTCCCGGAAAAATCAATGCTCCCAGGGCAGCGTAAGGAATAGCATTAAGCCACCGGTCCACCCATTTCGGGAAAGTGACAAACCCTACAATCAACGCAGGTAAAAACCTTGGTACAGCTGTAACAACGGCCATACCGATGATCATCCAAATGATCATTCTGTCACCTCCTCATCCTCAAGAATCCAAATTCCGCTGAAACCTGCAAGGACTGTCCCCATCACAATAGCCCAGCCTTGACTCATCCCCCAGAACTGACAAATAAAATTGATCAACATCGCGAGTACAGCGATGCAGGCGATTTTAACATCCTTTTTCACAGACGGGATCAAAAGTCCAATGAACATAGCGTACAAGGCAACACCCATACTGTCACTTAACCTTGCGGGCATGACATCACCTAAAACTCCACCAAGGTAAGATCCTCCCACCCATGATAAATAAGCCGTCAAAATTAGAGAAGCATAAAACAAGCTGCCATGCTTTTCTTTTGCTTCGTTTTTATACAAGGCGGACATCGTGAAAGTTTCATCTGTTAAACCTAAAGAGAGAGGAAGTTTTGCTCTTAATGCTATCCCCTTCAAACGGTTGACGAAAGATAGACTCATGACAAAATGCCTGAAATTGAGAACAAATGTAGCGATAATAATTTCAATCATCCCTGTTCCCGTTGCTACCATACCCACTGCCAGAAATTGAGCAGCACCGGCAAAAACGAGTACGCTCATCAATGTAAGCTCTACATTCGTCATGCCTGTACGGCTCGCTAACACACCATATGTGAGAGCGATGGGTAAATAGCCCAGCATAATTGGAAAACCTGCAAGAATTCCTCTTTTTATCATATGTAAACGAGTAGAAGAAGCCGAGGTGCTTATGACTTGAGTTTCCATCCTTCCTCCCCCTTTCCAATCAAATTTCCACTATTATACACAACTAACGGTACAATTTGAAGCTTCCCCTTTTAAAATAATCGTTGACATACAATAATAAATATTCTATTATGAATTCACATCACTTCACTGCTTAAAAGCGTTTAAGCAAAAAAGAATAGTTCGTATCATGAATTCCGAAGTAGATGGTTCGATTCGCAGCCGATCAGAGACCAAGTGGGTGGTGAGAACTTGGGCATCCTTCCATCGAATTACAGAATTCCATACCAAATGATACACCAACAGAGTGGGTAAAGGGTTTTCTTTACCAACAAGGGTGGTACCGCGGAGTGCGAGCTTCGTCCCTGTTTTTCAGGGGCGGGGCTTTTATTTTTTTAAATGTGGCCCAAGGAGTAAAGAATAAGAAAAATTGAGGGGGAATTCCTATGCTTCACCTGCAGCCAAAAAAGCTACCAGGCTTAATCGAATCCACATTACTATTACTCGTAACCATTGGAATCATCAGTTATTTTATCATTGACGTTCAAACCGTCCCACACATTCCGATTTTAATTGGGATTCTCATTATGATCGCCTATGGGTCTTATAGAAAAATGAGCTTTAAGGATCTGCAGTACGGGATGACTCAAGGAGCACAGACAGGAATGGGAGCTGTCCTGCTATTTTTTGTCATTGGTGTCCTAATTTCAAGCTGGATGGCAAGTGGAACGATTCCTGTCTTAATGAATGCAGGCTTCCTGCTGGCTGGAGGCCCATGGTTCCTTGCGATCGTGTTTGCTGTAACAGCCATTGTTGGTGTTGCCTTAGGAAGCTCATTCACAACAGCAGCGACGGTTGGCGTCGCGCTCATCGGGGTCGCTCAATCGATGGACGTATCCTTAGCTATGACAGCCGGAGCCATTGTATCCGGGGCATTCTTTGGTGACAAAATGTCCCCGCTTTCCGATACGACCAATCTGGCATCCACGGTTGTTAAAGTTGATTTATTTGACCACATAAAAAACATGGCATGGACAACGATTCCAGCCTTTATAATTACCTTTATCCTGTTCATGATTCTATCCCCGGACGGAAGCCCGGATGTTAAGCAACTGAACACCTTTCAAGCCGGACTTAGTGATACAGGATTGATGCACTGGACCTCCTGGATTCCATTAGCTTCACTTGTGCTTATGACAATAACCAAACGTCCGGCTTTCCTATCCCTTGCCATCAGCAGCATCATTGCCACAATGATTGCAGGCTTACGCGGTGTCATGGAATGGGGGGCTCTCTTTGGAACATGGTTTGATGGTTTCCAAGGGAATTCCGGAAATGAAATTGTTAACGAGCTGTTAACACGCGGCGGTATGAACGGCATGCTCTTCACTGTAGCTCTGGTCATTCTCGCTCTTGCTCTTGGAGGTCTCTTCTTTGTTACAGGGATCATCCCTTCTATTTTGACGCGGGTACAGGAATCATTGAAATCGGCACGATCCGCTACGCTGGCTACAGCGTTTACAGCGATTGGAATCAACATTGCCATTGGTGAACAATATTTGTCCATCCTGCTAACGGGAGAAGCTTACCAGGATATTTATGAAAAAGCTGGTCTTGCAAGGAAGAACTTGTCACGAACACTGGAAGATGCCGGGACCGTCATTAACCCGCTTGTACCTTGGAGTGTATGTGGTGTCTTTTTATCCGGCGTCCTTGGTGTACCCGTTCTCGATTATTTACCATTTGCCTTCTTCTGCTTGCTCAGCCCATTGCTCACGATTTTATTTGGAATGACAGGTAAAACACTGACCCCAAAGCAGACGAAAGTTCAGCCATTCGATAAAGCAAACTAACAGATGAAAGACCGTCCCCTTTAAGTAAAGGGGACGGTCTTTTTTATTTACTGGCTCCCTAAAAACGGTCCAGACTGCCTAGTGGCTGACACGCTTCCTGCGTATCATGACTAAACAAAAGGATGGTGAATAATTCCCCTTCTCTGACTTACACTAAATAAAAACGATGAGGGAGCGAGGTGATGGACATGGACCAAATGGAACATGAAGATCAGTCGAACGAAGAATATCATATGGGGCATGCAGAAGCTGAACAAGTGTTGGATGATCTCGCCTTTTACCGCACGTTAATTGTCAATGTTATTTTCATCGGTAAAGAGGGAGCCGACGATTGGGTGCTCGTTGATTGTGGAATCGGACATTATTGTAAACGGATAATGGAAGCCGCTGAGAAGAGATATGGACAAACAAAACCGAAAGCCATTATTTTGACCCATGGCCATTTCGATCATGTTGGTTCAGCAAAGCAGCTGGCAGAAGAATGGAAGGTTCCTATCTACATTCATCCAATGGAGATGGATTATGTAACTGATAAACGAGACTACCCTGTAGGTGATGCAACCGTTGGAGGTGGGTTATTTTCGCTTTTATCACCTTTCTTCCCTACTCACCAGGCAGATTTGAGTAAATACATCCATCCACTACCAAACGACGGGACCATTCCTTTTCTTGAAGAGTGGCGCTTCATCCACACCCCTGGACATACACCAGGGCATATCGCTCTGTTTCGAGATAAGGACAAGACACTCATTGCCGGGGATGCATTCATTACAGTCAAACAGGAATCCAGTATGGCTGTGTTTACTCAACATCAGCACGTACATGGTCCGCCCGCATATTTCACTCATAACTGGGAGGACGCGGAAAAATCAGTTAAAAAACTCGCATCCCTCCAGCCATCGGTAGCTATCACCGGCCACGGTCTGCCAATGGAAGGAGAACTTCTAGCGAAACAATTGAACGATCTAGCCACAAACTTTAAAGAATTGGCTGTTCCGAAACATAAAGGGAAAACTCACTAAACAGCAAGTGATTCAATCACTTGCTGTTTTCATGTTTAACAACAGTATAAATCTTTCTAAGACCTTCCAGTAAACGCGGACTTGGTCGGCAAAAGAGTGACTCTTCCAGTACATGAATACGATCATGCTTCACAGCCTTGAGTTCGGACCACCCGGGTCTCTTCCTAATAAGATCCGGGTTCATTTTCTCTTCCTTCACCCCTACCCAAACCATACATATATGATCAGGATCGCGTTTTTTCACTTCTTCCCAATCGGTTTGAAAGCTGGCGACTTGTTGATCATGGAAGAGGTTAATCCCACCGGATAGTTCACTGATTTCATTCAGCCAGTTCAATTCCCCTGGTGTGAATACCGGTTTTGGCCACCACTCCCAATACAAAGTAGGCTTCTGCTCCATCTGCCGGGCCTGTTGTCTATATTCATCGATTTCACTCATAAACGCTTCCGCATGCTGGCGGCCTTTCTCCTCTACTCCGATTGCCTTTCCTACACGACGAATATCTTCAGAAATCTCATATAACGTGTTCGGATTCAATATGATATAGGGCAGTTCGTATTCTTCCAATCCCTCAATGTTCTTTTCCATTCCAGGAACGGACAAGGATGCTAACACAAGATCCGGGTTCAACGCAGCGACCTTTTCTATATCTATGGATAAGTCAGGACCAAGCTTCGGAAGGTGTTCTACTTCCTTGGGATAATCAGAATAATTATCGACACCAACCAACAGGTGCGTCTGCCCAAGATTAGCGACAATTTCAGTATTGCTGGGACAAATCGACACAATTCTCATTTTTTAACCCCTTTTTTCAGAATCGTCTGATGTTTCATTTTCTTTCATTATAGCTTATATTGAATGTATGGAAAAACAAAGAAAGAAAGGGATGAACCCATTGACGACAACGCTCCTCGATACATCCAAAGGAATAGTAGAGTTTACATATAAAGGGTCCGGCCCTCCTGTTCTGTTATTGAAAGGCGGTCACTCCACAAGGGATACCGACTTATCTCACAGCAGTCTGATCTACGAAGGGTTTTCTCTACTAACGATTTCTCGTCCCGGCTACGATTACACAGAGCTCTCCACAGGCCGATCACCTGAGGATTTTGCCAATACAATCGTTGAAGTACTCGACCATCTCAAACTCGAAAAAGTGAATGTCATCTCTATATCGGCGGCGGGTCCTACGGGGATCGCTCTAGCCGTGCATCATCCTGACCGGGTGGACCGTCTATTGCTCGAAGCAGCTCTCCTCACTTCATGGGAAAATGATGTTAAGAAAAAGGCTTCGCTCCTTTTTGGACCAGCAGAGAAATTCGTTTGGAGCAGCCTCCGAACCATGCTTAAATTATTCCCGGATTTGGTATTAAAACAGTTGCTTGCTGATTTAACCACAGAGAACGTTGAAGATTACCTGGAAAACCTTACTCCTAACGACCGCCGTTTCATAGTGGATATGCTGGCTACTTCGCAATCCGGCAGAGGGTTCATCACTGATCTTGGACACGAAACCCCGGATATAAGCGGCATTCAAGTGCCAGTTCTCGGCATGTACTCACAAAAAGATCGAAGTGTGCCGTACACGAACGCTTTATTACTTAAGTCTTCCGTACCTGAATGTGAAATTTTTGAAGTTGACTCCGATAGTCATTTAATTTGGATAGGTAAAGATGCTCACACCGTTTGGAAAAAACGCCTGGAATTTTTAACTAATACTTAAATATTCGGAGGGATCATCATGGATGATGTCAGATGCAAACAAATGTTGGATCGTTTCCTTACGTTTTATGACCAAGCCTCCCAAACACCGATGCACAGACGTTACGAATTATGGACCGATCAATACGCTTTTCCTTATACCCCGCCCGGCTATCAACAGGGACAGCTAGCCAAAGAAATGATTGAATATGCATGGAACAGATACGAACAAGTTTATGACAAAATTCAATATTTTGATATTGGCCCTTTAGAAGTGAATGGTTATGTAGAATCCATTAAACAAATTCTTCATTGTACATCACCTGTTAGAATGACCGTCATGTTTTTTGTTGGTACATTTGAAACAGATCCATTCATTATGGAAAAAGACCAGCATTATACGCTATGCTTTCCTGTCGAACTAACATCCAGCCGGACCCGGTTGATTCAAGAATTAACACGCGTTGTCCACTGCAGCCAATCCGGACTTGCTCCAAGCCATACACGAACATTAGGGCAGTTGATCTTCCAGGAAGGGATGGCAGCCCATACAACCGAAGAAGTTTTAGAAGAGAGTGGAATGATCGACTTCCCATTATGCTGGGAACAGGAAAAATGCAGTCGCGAACCGAACCGTGTCATGATGAACATCCAACCCCACCTGCACAGAACCGATTATGAAGCCCTTTATTCATTCACCAAAGGAACGGGGGCCTCGGGTTTTGAAAAAGAAGCCAATTACACTGGCTATTTGATCGTTGAACATTTATTGGAGCAAGGACGCCCACTCTATGACCTCGCCCGCATTCAGAATACTGAGGTCGATGCCATTGTAGAGAAGTCTCTATTCTCATTAATGAATCAAGCTTATCTCACCCAGACGCAGGAATAAACATTCCCATTAGTTGGGAAAACTTTTTCCTTACAGGGCTTTCATTCCTTTTGGTCATCTGTTATACTAAGGTTAATTATTCGTTGTTCGATCAGATTCATGCAAGAGAAGATGTTTCGTAAGATGTCGTCTTGATGGAACTTGAAGAGCAAGAATAGTAATACAATGTGGAATTTTTCCACGCAGGAGGTAACGTACATGGTTGAAGGTACAGTAAAATGGTTTAACGCAGAAAAAGGTTTTGGATTTATCGAAGTAGAAGGTCAAGACGACGTCTTCGTACACTTCTCCGCTATTCAAGAAGAAGGTTTCAAGTCTCTTGAAGAAGGACAAGTTGTAACTTTCGAAATTGAAGAAGGTCAGCGTGGACCACAAGCAGCTAACGTTCAAAAATAAGAACGTATGAAAAACTCCCCTTTCGTAGGGGAGTTTTTTTATGCCCAAAATGAAACTTCCTTCACTAAAGCTCCCTTTAGTGGAAGACTCAGTTTCGAGACTTTTGTGTAATTCTAGGGGCTCCGGGAAACGATTCGCTCCGCCCCTTGACCTTATAAGTGTCTCGAAACCACTTCTGAAAGGGTCAGCTTGAATGGTTGAGGGAAGTGGATGATTCGAACACCTGTATTCATAAATAAGGTTCCAAATCTTCTCCCCTATGCGGGCATATAGTGCGTTCTATCAAGCATTTGCGTATGCTAAACGTCAATGAGATAGAGTTTAAATCATTCACTTCTCATATCCATACAAGCTGATTTTTAAGAAGTGGTTTCGAGAACCATACTTGGTTAAGGGGCGGAGGGGAATGGCGAGACTCCCGCGGAAAGCGAGCTATTCCCCGCAGCCCCATCCACTCAGCATAAGTCTCGAAACTGAGTCTTCAAGAAACCTGCCATTTACTTTAATAGTGGGCAGAGTTTTGGATTTGAAAGTATGAGTTTTGCTGATTGTGTTTAAAATAACGGAACGATGGATGGAAGGGAGCGTAAAGTGGTGAAAAAATTAAAGGGTCAAGTGGTGTTGGTGACTGGTGCAAATCGTGGACAGGGAAAGGCCATTGCGGAATATTTATTGTCTCTTGGAGCATCGGTGGCGTTTGGAGCGCGAAATATCCACCTTGCTGAAGAGGTGGTGGCAGCGTTAGGGTCTTCGGAAGCATTGGCGGTACAGTTGGATGTAACTAAGAATGAGGAGTGGACGGCTGCAACAGCTGAGATCGTCCGTAGGTACGGGCGGTTGGATGTACTTGTTAACAATGCTGGTCTTTTAATCCGCAAGCCTTTTATAGAGATGACATCAGAGGAATACGAGCAATTGATCCAAGTAAATCAGCTGGGGGTCTTTTACGGAATGCAGGCAGCTGTCCCTTATATGATCGAACAGGGCGAGGGTTCTATCGTGAACAACTTATCCATTTCTTCTTTTGCTCCGATTAGCCAGTCATCCGCCTACGCGGCAACGAAAGCATCTGTGGTGGCCATGTCGAAAGCTGCAGCTATAGAACTCGGACCGTATGGAATTCGTATCAATATGGTTCATCCAGGGGGAGTTGAAACCGAGATGGCGACAGAGGGGAAAGGGGTACCGGAATTTTATCATTCTATCCCGCTCGGTAGAATCGGGCAGCCCCTGGAAATAGCTAAAGCTATTGCTTTCCTTGCTTCTGACGACAGTTCCTATTGCACGGGAACAGAAATCGTTGTAGATGGTGGGATGACATTAGGGACGGCAGATCGGTGATCATTCAGGCTTTTTGTAGGTAATCATAAATTCTTCTTTTGTAAGATAAAAGTCACGTTCTGGTCTTCGTTGTAACAAATGATGATTTTCAAGCTTATAATAACTTATCCGTTTGTATGGGTCATCATCTATGATTGGCAGTTCCTGTGTCTGTTTCATATATTGGTCGACGGCATGTTGAACGAGATCGATATCCAATGCGAGATCCTGATCCTGTTCTTCAAACAATTCATAGGTTTCCCGGGACATGTAGAAGTTTTGAATGGGCACAGCTTTTAAGTAGGGGGATAAAAGTTCATAATCCAGTGTGAGGTCCTCTTTGATGATTACACTAAGAGGGACATCGCTGGGCTTGGCATCCGCGTAGGCATGGACGGCTTTTCGGACATCGTGTATGGATAAATCCTTCTTCTCCAGTTTCGACTTCTTGTTTTTTCGACTCCACATGTATATTCCTCCTAAAATGAATTTTGCTTGAGAGGTGTTTCAAATGAAAGATCAACCGGTTCAGCCTGAACTCGATTTCTTCACATTACTCAATCCTGACTTTGGTCGTGGTGAAGAGCAGAGAGGAAACAAAGGGCAGAAAGAAGAAAAGGTGTAATTGTAGTATAGCAGAATCGTTGAAATGAAACATTTTTTAAAATGTTTAGACTTTTGTCGGGCAATTTGGTAAATTAAAGAAGATGAGCGGTAGGTTCGACCTGAGTGTAGAGCTGCCGCCACTTGAAATGGAAGAGGTGTTGTAGTGGATGACATATGTTCATGGAAAAGAATACGAGATTAACCCTCAGACGATTGCTCTTATCGCCAAAAACCCAGAGGGTGGACAAGCTTTTACGGAAGTTATGGAGACGGATGAGCGCTTTGTCATTTCAAAATGTCCAAGTGGTCTTATCGATCGTTCCTGCCGTTACTTTGCAAGCAGCCTCGATGGTCGGATTGCTGGCACAAAGCAGCTGACCGGTTACACGCACAAACCCCCGATTGTCATATCAGAAGCGATGGGTATTTATTTCTTCCCGATTATCTCCCCGAAACGAAAAGACTGTTCCTGGATCGCCCACAAATATATTCGCTCCTACCGTGGAGAACCTAATAAAACAACGACTGTTCAATTCACGAACGGGATGTCTGTCAACCTTCCCGTTTCTGATGGCATGTTCGCCAATCAAGTTCAACGCACCGCTCATTTGCGCGTCATTCTTGAAGACCGTTTCCATTCGACACCTGTGGTTGCTGATCATCGTGCTGAACGGATTGCTGAGACCTTCTCATAAGCTCAAACAGAATATTTTCCACTTTTTTTCGAATGGCTGGATTGAAATAGTTGCGCTTCTCCTCATATCCATGAGCTAAAAAAAGGAAAGAGGTAAATGAATCGTTCCTCCCGGATTCAACGACCTGCAATTTCATATGATCCATTTGTCTTCTTAGTTCTCTCCGTTCCTTTCGCGCTTCCAACTCCATTTTTCCGAGCATCTCCATGTACGGCTCCTTGATTTTGAATTTCCCATGTTCCATGTGTTTCCGATCCTGCCTGATAACAGTGATGGCCATAGATAAAAACAAATAACGGGAAGCGAGATCCAATTCTTTTTGTTTTAGATACCTCATGTCATTCTCCTCCGAATACGAACAAGTGTTCTTGTTTGTATTATACCACGGAAAGGTCCAATGTATGCAAGATTGTTTTACAAAAAGGTTGAAAATGGCAGGAAGGGGAAAAGCTAGATAAGGACGCACATACTGGTAGGCATGGAGCGGGATTTCAGATAAAATGGAGAAAAGCATACACTGGTCACTAGTGTACATAAGGAGCAGCATCATGGATTCAGTGTTTGAAAAAATTAACCAATGGCGCCATTTAGCGGAGAATGATCAACTATTTGATTACATCATAAGACAGCTTGAAGGATTGGAACGGTTTGGACCAATCCCGGGCATCCTATTCCCTCTTATTGAAGCGTTTTTGCCGATTTTGCCACTTGTCGCCTTTGTTTTAGCCAATGCTGTCGTGTATGGGTTGTTCAAAGGATTTCTTTATTCATGGCTCGGGGCTGTTTTTGGATCGTTGTGTGTATTTTTTATTATTCGCCGATTAGGGGACAAGCGTTTATTCAGGAAGATTACGAAGCAAAAGCAAGTGAAGAAAGTGACGAAGTGGGTGGAGGAGCATGGGTTTGGTCCATTGTTCTTGCTCATGTGTTTTCCCTTTTCCCCCTCATCGATCATTAATGTGGTTTCTGGATTATCCAATGTCAGTCGTCAGCAATTTATCCTAGCCGTCCTTTTGGGCAAAGCCGTCATGATTTTTACAATCGCCTATGTAGGTTCAAGCATCGCATCGTTTGCGCAGAATCCAGTGAAATCGATTGTTGTCGGTGTTTGCATTCTGCTTTTCTGGGTGCTTGGGAAGTATATCGAGAAAAGAATACAAATAAAGGCGGAACAGAAAGCGTACAGCGGGGATTAAGTTTGTCTCCGCGAGGGTAAAATGTTTGTAGCATACCACGTGGAGGCGCAAACAATGAAAAAATATAAAAGAGCGATCAGAACAGTATTACTCGCCCTGTTGCTGGCTTTTGTGTTCCGCTCTTATTTATTCGCAAGCTACATTGTAGACGGCGAATCGATGGAGCCTACGCTCTATGACGGGAATTTACTAATGGTCAACAAAGCGGTTTATGATTGGCAGGATATCGGAAGACAGCAGGTGATCGTTTTCCATGCAAATGAAGAAGAGGATTATGTGAAGCGCGTCATAGGAGTCGGCGGGGATGAGATTGCCGTTCGAGATGATCAGTTATACATCAATGGTAAACGTGTCGACGAAAGTTACCTCGATTCACTCCGTCCGAATGACGGTCTGCCTTTTACGGAAGATTTCACGTTGGAAGAGGTGACGGGGCATCAGACGGTCCCAGAAGGTCATTTGTTCGTCATGGGGGACAACAGACGGGACAGTCTGGATAGTAGGTATTTCGGGTTTGTACCTGCTGATACCGTCGTCGGAAAAGTGGATGTACGCTATTGGCCCATGAACCAACTCGGCGTACAGTTCTAAAACGCAACCGTCCTTAACGGGCGGTTTTTTTATGTCTACCGTTATTCAACTATATGGCAGGATTGTTGAAGATTCAGTTTCGAGACTTTCCGGGGTTCGTTGCCCGGGTTGAACGCCAGGGGTGGCTGGGAAGCTACTCGCTTTCCTGTGGGGGAGTGGCGAGCTTCCTCGGGCTAAGCCCTGCGGGATCTCGCCAATCTCCTTTCTCCCACGGGAGTCTCGCAGCTTCCCAACCACCCCATTCGATAAAAGGGATAACGAACCCCTTTGCCAAGTTGGAAGGTCTTCCTCTATCCCGATTGTTGTAAGCATAAAACGCTCTGTATCAAGCCTTTAGGGTTCAATCACCCCGGCATGGGAGTTTCATGCTTATACTCCCATTAAACTGAAAAGCTGAAGATTGGAAAGTGGTTTCGGGATAGTTATATAGCAAAGGGGCGGAGGGGAATGGCGCTCCCGCGGAAAGCGATCTATTCCCCTCCGCCCCCATCCACCCAACAAAAGTCTCGAAACTGAGTTTTCCACTAAAGGGAGCGATTGTGGAAGAGCGGGAGAGCATCATAAACGGTGGAAAAATGATAAAATATATACAGAATGAGAAAGAAAGGAGCGGTCGGTATGGGGCTGCGGTTTTTGCTCGGTCGTTCAGGAGCAGGAAAAAGTACGCGTTGCTTAAATGAAATAGAAGCAAAATTAAAAGATGACCCACGAGGTCCGGCGATTATTTACATCGTTCCGGATCAGATGACCTTTCAGCAGGAATATGGCCTCCTGAAAAGAGAAGGAGTGGAAGGGTCCATTCGTGCCCAAGTCTTCAGTTTTTCACGACTCGCCTGGAGAGTCCTTCAGGAAACGGGAGGGGGGACGAAGAAGTTCATCACATCTACAGGGGTTCAAATGATGCTGCGTAAAATCGTAGAAGAACGGACGTCCGACTGGCGTGTTTTTCAAAAAGCGGTGGAGAAGCAGGGGTTCATTGAACAGCTGGAGGGAATGATTACGGAATTCAAGCGTTACCGCATTACGCCGGAAGATCTTCAAGCCCAGATGGACGCCCTTGATCAGTTTGTTCACACGACGAGTCAGGAACAGGGGTTGAAGGAGAAGCTGGACGATATGACCTATATTTATGATCGTCTTGTTGATGCGCTGAAAGATCAATACATAGATAGTGAAGATCAGCTCCAGCTTCTTGCCAGCAAAATTCCTGAAGCTTCTTTTTTAGAAGGAGCAGAAGTGTACATCGACGGTTTCCACAGCTTTACACCTCAGGAGTATCAGGTCATTGAAACTCTTTTGAGAAAGGTGAAGACGGTTCATGTTACTTTGACCACAGAGGAACCGTCAGGAGAAGAGAACCCTGAGCTGGATCTTTTCCATGAAACGAAACAAACGTATCTTGATCTGAAAAAGGTTGCCGAGGAAGCTGGGGCCCGTTTGGAAGATGTGGAAGTGCTCGACCATACGTCAGGCCGAATGAAAGATCAGCCGGCATTCATGCATTTAGAAAAGTATTACGATGTACGACCGGCGTCCCCGTTTGAAGGAGAAGTGCCGATTCAGATTGCAGAAGCGGTTCATCCCCGGGCAGAAGTCGAAGGGGTGGCACAGGAAATTCTTCATCTCGTTCGTGATCAAGGCTATCGCTATAAGGATATGGCCATTTTGATGCGTGAGCCGGACGTTTACCATAGTTTAATTGAAACCCTCTTTGATGATTATGACATCCCGGTGTTCATTGATGAAAAAAGGACGATGCTTAACCATCCGATGATTGAGCTCATTCGCTCTGGCTTGGATGTTGTAGAGGGGAACTTCCGTTATGATTCTGTTTTCCGCTTGTTAAAAACCGGGTTTATCCCAGAGACAGACCGCATGCATCCATTGAATGAAGATGCAATAGATGAGCTTGAGAATTACGTGCTTGAGTACGGGATACGGGCGCGCAGTCAATGGTTTTCAGATGAGCCATGGATTTACCAGCGCTTTCGTGGATTTGAACAGTCCGCACAGACGGATGAAGAGAAAGCTAAACAAACGCGGATCAATGCGTACCGTAACCAAGTGCGCCAAGCGTTGCAGCCATTTGACGAGAATCTAAGAGCAGCCAAGACGATTGAAGACCGTGCCCGGGTGATCTACTTATGGCTGGAAGGTTTGCGCGTACCGGATCAACTCGAGTCCTGGCGTGCATTTTATGATGACAAAGGGGAGATCGAACGCGGCCGTGAACAGGCACAGGTATGGGATGATTTCCTGCAGCTGCTCGATGAGATGGTGGAAATGGCCGGTGATGAAAAAATGTCGCTCCAAGTCTTCCGCAGTACCATCGACAGTGGTTTGGAATCCTTAACGTTTGCCCACGTTCCGCCAAGCATGGACCATGTCATCGTCGGAAGTGTCGATCGTTCAAGAATGACGGGCATTAAAGCGTCGTTCCTTCTTGGTGTTACCGATGGA
This sequence comes from Halobacillus sp. HZG1, assembly GCF_035818575.1. Taxonomy (NCBI): domain Bacteria; kingdom Bacillati; phylum Bacillota; class Bacilli; order Caryophanales; family Bacillaceae; genus Halobacillus; species Halobacillus sp. HZG1. The sequence continues at coordinate 15,111 of NZ_JAYLVQ010000058.1, read as the reverse complement.
ATGTGGCCGATGAAGCCACCAAGTGATGGCATGATTTCTGAACAGGAGCGTTCATTGCTTGCGGAGAATGGTATCCAGCTTGCTGATGGGAGCAACCGCCAGCTGCTGGATGATCGCTTTTATGTGTACTTGGCTTTGACGATGCCCGCAGACCAATTGTGGATCAGCTATCCCCTTAGTAATGAGGAAGGGAAGTCTAAGGTTCCGGCGACCCTCATTCAACGTATGGAGGAATTGTTTCCGAATACGAAGGAACATGTACTTTTGCAGGATCCTGATGATTTGTACGAGGCGGAGCGGTTCATTACGAATCCTCAAAAGACGAGGTCAGCACTCACCTCGCAGTTTGCCCGTTATCTGAAAGGATATATGATGCAGCCGGTCTGGTGGGACCTGCTGAATTGGTATATTGAGCACGAGCCTTCCCATGGGTTGACGAATCGTGTATTACAAAGTCTTTTTTATAAGAACAAACCGGTGCCTCTTTCCAAAGAAACGACAGGGAAGCTGTTTGATAAACAAGTGAAAACGAGTGTTTCAAGACTGGAAACATACCATCGTTGTTCGTATCAGTATTTTGCCCAGCACAGTCTTGGACTTGAAGAACGAAGGACATACAAGTTGGATGCGCCGGATATCGGTCAACTCTTCCACGAAGCCCTCAAGCAGATTACGGAATGGGTCCAGGCGGAAGGGCGTGACTTTTCTCAATTAGGTCGTCAGGATACAGACCTCTACGCAGAAAAAGCGACCAATTCCCTGGCGCCGATTTTGCAAAATCAAATCTTAAAGAGCTCGAATCGCTATCAATATATTCAGAAGAAGCTGCAGCAGGTCATTGCACGAGCGGCGTTCGTTCTCAGTGAGCAGGCCAGGAGTAGTCAATTTTCTCCTGTAGGTCTGGAACTTGGCTTCGGGACTGGAGGAGATGCGAAACTTCCGCCATTATCTTTCGACTTGCCGAATGGATATGAACTCATGCTTCGCGGGCGTATCGACCGTGTAGATAAAGCTCTTTCGGAAGAAGAACTGTTTTTAAGAATCATTGATTACAAATCAAGCAGCAAAGGCTTGAGTCTCGTGGATGTGTTTTATGGTTTGTCGCTGCAGATGCTTGCTTATTTAGATGTTGTACTGACGAACGCTGAGCAATGGCTTGGAAAGAATGCAACCCCTGGGGGCGTACTCTATTTCCATGTGCATAACCCGATGATTACAGGGAAACAGCTTCTTAAAGATGAGCAGATTGAAGAAGAGATTTTCAAGAAATTTAAAATGCAGGGCCTGCTTTTAGAAAATGAACGTGTGGTTCAGATGATGGATACAGGTCTTGAAAAAGGATACAGTCAAATCGTCCCTGCCGCTTTGAAGGCGAAGGGCGGATTTTATAAGAGCTCAAAAACAGCGGATGAGGAACGTTTCGAACAATTGAAACAGTATATCCGGGGGTTGATGACAGAAGCAGGAACGAGAATTACGGATGGAGCGGTTGATCTTGATCCATTTCAGAAAAACCAGCAGGTCGCCTGCGAATTTTGCTCGTACCGCTCTGTGTGTCAGTTCGATCCCACACTGGAAGAACACAATTATCGGAAACTTCAGGACTTAAAGGATGAAGATGTTCTGGAAAGACTGACGAAAGGGAAGGAGGATGCGTAATGGTCAGTTGGACAAAAGAACAGGAGAGGGCGATTTATTCTCATGGATCGAATATCCTCGTGGCTGCTGCTGCAGGATCAGGGAAGACAGCGGTACTGGTAGAGCGGATTATTCAAAAACTCCTTCATAAAGATGACCCTGTCGATATCGATTCCCTGCTTGTAGTGACGTTCACCAATGCCGCGGCACAGGAGATGAGGAACCGTGTAGGACACGCACTGGCGAAAGCGTTAGAAGAAAACCCAGGATCCCATCATTTGAAAAAACAGTTATCCTTGCTGCAAAACGCTTCCATCTCCACGCTCCACTCGTTCTGTATGGAAGTGGTGCGTCGCTATGCCTACTTGCTTGATCTTGACCCTGGCTTCCGGATTGCCGATACGGTTGAATCGGATTTGATTCAGCAGGAGGTGCTTGAGGAGCTGTTTGAGGACTGGTACGGAAAAGAAGGAGAAGAACAGCAGCGCTTTTTTGATGTGGTTGAACGCTTTTCAAGCGACCGAAGTGACTTGGATGTAGAGAAATTAGTGCTTGATTTGTACACGTTCGCTACGCAAAATCCATGGCCGGACGCCTGGATCGATCAAATGGTAGAAATGTACAATGTAGGACAGGTCGAAAGTGAGATGGACCTGCCATGGCTCAACCTTCTGAAGCAGGAAGTGAAAAGCCAGTTGAAAGCCATGGAAACAGAAGCCAGGCAAGTGTTGGACCTTACTAGAGAACCGGATGGACCCTATGCGTATGCAGAAACCGCAGAGTCGGATCTTGAATTGATTCAGCAGGCAAAAGGAGCACTTACTCATTCCTGGTCAGAGATGCAAAGCTTTATGGGTGGGCAGAAGTTTGCCACGTTATCCCGTAAGAAAATGGACTGTGATGCGGATAAAAAAGAACAGGCGAAAAAGATCCGGGACCGTTATAAAAAACGTTGGAATGAGGTCCGTGATGAATGGTTCTCCCGTTCGCTGGAAAGCTATTTGAAGGATATGCAGGACCTGCACCCCGTCATGGAACAGCTTGCCGTTGTCGTGAAAGATTTTAAAGGACGCTATGAGCAGTTGAAAAAAGAAAAAGCAATCGTGGATTTTTCCGACCTGGAACACTACTGCCTGCATATTTTACTCGATGAAACAGCGACTCCAGTGGATCTTGTCCCCTCCCAAGTTGCGGAAAGTTTCCAAAAGCAGTTTTCAGAGGTGTTGATTGATGAATATCAAGATACGAACCTTGTACAGGAAACGTTGCTTCGTCTGTTGACAGAAGGGAATGATGCCGGCCACTTATTTATGGTTGGAGATGTGAAACAGAGCATCTACAGGTTCCGGCATGCCGAACCTTCCTTATTTCTAAACAAGTACAAACTTTACGGAAATGAAGAAAATGCTGGAGAGCGGATAGACTTGGCGCGCAACTTCCGGAGTCGTAAACAAGTACTGGACGCGACGAATTATATCTTCCGTCAAGTGCTTGATGAAGAAGTCGGTGAAATGGAATATGAAAAGGAAGCGGAGCTCATTTACAGCAACAAAATATATGATGAATTAACTGCGGATGATGCGGATGCGGAGCTTTTCCTTATCGACCGGGAATCCCAGGAAAGCGACAGCGATGAGGATGAGGCTTATAAAGATTTGGAAAAAGCCCAGCTAGAAGCGCGCGCTTATGGAAAAATGATTCGCAAATGGCTTGGGTATGAAGGCGGAGAACCGCTTCAAGTCGTGGATAAAGAAACCGGAGCAAAGCGTCCATTACAATACAGGGATATCGTCATCCTGATGCGTTCGATGACGTGGGCTTCGACCATCGTGGACGAACTGAAGCAGCAAGGCATCCCGATTTATGCAGAGCTCTCTACCGGGTACTTTGAAGCGATTGAAATTAAAGTGATGCTCAGCCTGCTCAAGGTCATTGATAACCCGATGCAGGATATCCCGCTCGCCTCTGTACTCAAGTCGCCGGTTGTTGGTCTTGATGAAGATGAGCTTGCCCGAATTCGTCTCGTGAAGAAGCGCGCGACCTATTATGAAGCGATGCAGAATTATGCAGCCAAGGATGATCTGGGGCGGAAAGTGGACGAGTTTCTGGAATTGTTGAAAAGCTTTCGGGAACAGGCGCGCCAAGGGGCTTTGTCTGAACTCATTTGGGACATTTTCCGAGAAACGGGTTACTATGATTTCGTCGGCGGGATGCCGGGAGGGCGTCAGCGTCAGGCGAACTTAAGAGCTTTGTACGACCGTGCGCGCTCCTATGAAGCTACCTCCTTCCGTGGATTGTTCCGCTTTCTTCGGTTTATCGAGCGGATGGAAGAACGCGGAGATGATCTCGGAGCGGCTCGTGCCCTCGGTGAGCAGGAAGATGTTGTCCGAATCATGACGATTCACAAAAGTAAGGGGCTTGAGTTCCCGGTTGTCATTCTTGGAGCCATGGACAAACAATTCAATATGATGGACTTAAAGAATCGCTACTTACTTCATAAAGATTACGGGTTCGGCTCCCGCTATATCAATCCTGAGAAAAGGCTCATGTACCCGACGCTTGCTTATCACGCGTTGAAAGAAGCTAAACGTCGCGAACTTTTAGCGGAGGAAATGAGAGTCTTATACGTAGCGTTGACAAGAGCGAAAGAGAAGCTTGTCATGGTCGGAAATGTCGCTTCTTTTGAAAAGAAACAGGAGAAATGGCAGAGTTTTGTAGATGCCCGTGACTGGGTGCTCCCACCACACGATCGCCTGGAGGCAAAGTCTTACCTCGATTGGGTGGGCCCTGCGTTAATTCGTCACGAGCACACGTCCGATCTCCGGGGAGATGTGGAAGTGATAACCGCTGAAGAAATTCACTATGACGAATCTCAGTGGCGGGTCCGCATTGCTCATGGAAGCGAATTTAGTGTCCTTGACGAAGTGAAAGAAAAACGTGATGAACAGCTGCAACAGGCAGTGGAGAAATGGAAACCAGTCGCCGTTCCTGAAACAGTGGATGAAGCCTATGTGAAGCGTCTCGATTTTGTGTATCCACATGAAAAAGCCGCAAATACCCGTGCCAAGCAGACCGTGACGGAAATTAAACGTCAACGTGAGACGAAGGACGAATACTCAAGCGATCAGCTGCTTGTCCCTTACCGTGCCCCGATCGTCAAGCGTCCACGTTTCATGCAGGAGGACAAACAGCTGACGGCAGCAGAACGCGGAACTGCTATGCATACCGTCATGCAACACTTGCCTTTTACAAAGCAATGGAAGAGGGACGAAGTGGAAGAGTACGTGGAGCACCTCGTTCTCAAAGAAGTGCTCCGGCGCGAAGAGGCGGATGTGATTGATTTCCAAGCCATTGCGGATTTTTTCAAGACCGATATAGGAGCATATGTATTGCAAACGGATCAGATTGAACGTGAAGTTCCATTCAGTCTGACTTTGCCTGCTCATGAAGTTTATGCGCACTGGGAAGAATCGACAGATGAGCAAGTTTTCATCCAGGGTGTTATTGACGCTATGATTCCGTATGAAGATGGCTGGATGATTCTGGATTATAAATCTGATGCGATTCCGGACGGAACAGAAGATGCTGCACCGAAATTGGCGGACAGATATCGAACACAATTGAGCTTGTATCAAAAGGCTCTCGAAAAGATATGGAAACAGCCCGTCCGTAAGAGCTGTTTATATTTCTTTGAAGGATCCTTCATGGTGGAGGTCGATACACATGGGAGAGACCTGTGATCTATGTTCCCGTTCACCGGTCAAGACGACAGAGCATCACTTGATTCCGAAACAATACGGAGGCGTGGAAGGACCGACGGCCATGCTTTGCAGTGCCTGTCACCGTCAGATTCATGCGCTATTCACAAACGAAGAACTGGCCGCTTTTTATCATAGTGTAGAGCGCTTGAAAGACCACCCGGATATGCAGAAATACTTACGCTGGGTGAAAAAGCAGGACCCGGAGAAGAAAATAACGACAAGAAAATCGAATCGAAGAAAGAGAAAGTGAAGACATCGGACACGCGTCCGGTGTCTTTTTTTTGATAAAAGGAGAGGTCCAGTCTAGCTTTCTAAACACATGAAGAGGAATGACATCTCGTAGGAAAGTGCTCTAACGCTGAGGGGAAGTGACTGAACTTGACAAGAAAAACAAAACGCGCCCTGACAATCAAGGGCGCATCCGTATCTAAGCATTTGCTGTAATATTTTGATCGGCAACGTCTGGGTCAAATGGGTTCGTCGAGCTGAGTCCATTGTTTGTAATGATCCAGTTTCCCGTATTTAGAGCTCCCGATCCGGCATTTGTTTTGCCTGTAGATTTAGGGGACAAATAAAAAGAATCTCCGAAGTTAACAACTCCACCACCGACGCTGTTGATACTGATGGGTCCGACAATAGCCGGCATCGCAATCGCCTCCTTTTTGGTGCGATTCAAGCATTATAGTTACAAGGTATGCAAAACGGGCCTTTATTGTTCTTCATTCTCGAGGATGCGGAAGTGTTTCGTGTAATTGATGGCATCAATATGATCAATGCCTCCAATTTGAAATACTCCAGCGGTAGAGACCCCGATTACACGTACGTGGTCAACTACAATCGGGCGGTTTTGATAAAAAAAAGAGTCGATCTGAACAGGGGATAACGGAGGGGAGCTCTCTTGGGAAAAGATAGGGAAATCTTCGAAATCATAAATGTCAGCTTTGAATTCTAAACCCTCTTTTTGTACAGCCAGCACTTTTGAAGAGGGGGCGGCACGGTAAACATCTCCGATATCAACGATGGAGCCGATGAGCACTGAGGTAATGTCGACGTCCTGACTGTAAACCATCCTCTTAATCATTTGGTTCCAACTCGACATTTGAATTTTCTTCAACATTCTCAAAAGGACCGATGATTAGAGATTCGGGAGGGGTGTCAAAAAAAGATTGGAGACGGATGGTTTTATTATCTCCAATCAAAAAAACGGATGAACCAGAAACGCCCGTCACGCGAATATTTCCTACGTGCAGGCCATAGTTGTGTACAATATGATTCAACGATCATCATCTCCTTGTAGAGTCTCGAAGTACTGCGCGATGGAGTGTTGGATTTCGGTTTGGATTTGATGGAAGAGGGTTTCAGGTGGAGCTTCTGGCTCTTGGTTACGGTAATACTCCATGCGCTGTGGCAGCTGTTTACGAACATCTGCAATCATCCGTTCTTTATGCTCCTCACTCACTTGGATGTCATGGTCACGACAATACTGATTCATCCAAACGGGGATGTCTGACACCATATATTCTTGTAAAAAGTGCAGCGCCTGATCATCTGTTTGTGGCAGTTGATTCCCTTGGTTGCTATATAAGTCACCGATCTCAGAGAGGTCGGATCCATTTGGAGTCAGTCCGATTTGCAGGGTTCCTTCGAGCGTCTCGATTTTCAGCTGATCAAATTTATATTCGATTTTTTCGATAACCGTCCTTGGTGGGTGTTCGATGGACTGGATCTGCTCGATTTTTTTTTGTAATTGCTCAATCATTTTCTGTTGTTGTTCCATCTGGTTCATCATTTGCTGGATCCATGACTGCCAGGAATTGTATTGGTTCAAGTGCGCTCACCCCCTAACCTAACTTTATGAAGAGAGGGGGACATCTATGTTATGGAAAGTGGAACGAGCGTGCCGCCTCCTGCTTCAGGGATGATGACCTCTCCGTCTTTCGGCTGTGCTTTGGGTCCAGGTCCTGTATAGCCGCCTGTGTTAAACAGATCAGCTTTTGACTGGATGACCCCGGAGCTTCCGATTTGAAGAACAGAAGAGTTTGCTACGGAGCCGATCCTTAGGACGTGAATGTAGATGGACTGGTGGACAGTAAGATTCATAGACGCACCTCCTATGCATTATTCACAATGGGTTGATCAATAAGCTCGGAGTCGTTAATGAACGTATCCGATCGGTTAATGTGGATTCGGATGCCATCACCCGTATTGAAAGAACCCCCACCGGCAAAAGTTTTTGCTGTCGCTTCCGGAGCCATATTGTAGACGTCACCGATGTTAAAAATACTTGAAGACGATAGGGAAATCACTTTAACGGCTCCGACTTTTGCGGGCATAACAAAAACTCCTTTCTACAGTTTATGAAACTTCATTGTCTAAATGACGTAAGAAAAGTAAAATAACTATCATAGGGGGAATACATATGAAAAGGAAAGGTTCACCTCTCCGCGAATCTGAACGGCTCGACTGGGTAGATGCAGCCAGGGGGCTTGCGATTCTCGGAATCTTTATGGTCAATGTACCTGCATTTAACGCTCCATATTTTTTGTATGGGGGGGCAGCGGAATATTGGCCATCGCCTCTCAGTCATACTGTACAAAATTTCATTGATATTTTCTTCCAAGCCAGTTTTTATACGTTGTTTTCCTTCATGTTCGGCTTCGGTATCCAGATGATGAAGGACCGTCTTGTTGAAAAGCAACTTCCATACCAACGGGTGATTTTCAGGCGTCTCCTTGTACTTACAGGATTCGGTCTCATTCATGCTTTCCTGATCTGGCACGGGGATATTCTGCTTTCTTATGGAGTCCTCGGACTTGTTTTGTTGGCCTTTTTCAATGTTCATGAAAAATCGTTGCTGTACTGGGCGTTCGGAATGTTGACCTTCCTTGTGCTGCCACTGACTTTTGCGCTGTACATGATTAGGGATCAGATGCAGGGCATCGTCAACCGTCCGGCCATTCAGGAAGCCCTGGGGAACTATGGAAGCGGATCGCTCGTTGATATCTGGCGGCAAAACTTAGCCGACTGGGTATATGCAAATCAATGGGGGAACCTCCCATTTCTCGCTTTAAGTTTAATTCCGATGTTTTTATTCGGGATGTATTTTTGCCGGAAGCGATGGCTTCATAAACCGAACGACCATTTGCATTCCATTAAAAATATATGGGTGCTGACGGGTATATTGTTCCTCATTTTCAAAGCAGGGCCGCATCTATTCGGAAGTCCGGAATGGTTTCAGCTGGCTCAGGATAGCATCGGTGGTTCAGCATCAGCTATCTTTTATGTCTTATCTATTACTCTATTGTTCCAGACCTCAATTGGTGCCCGTATCGTTCATCCTTTAACATGGGTCGGCCGGATGTCTTTATCCAATTACATTCTGCAGTCTATAATCAGTTTCATTCTTTTTTATTCCGTCGGCTTTGGGTTATATGGTGACGTCCCACCGATTGGGAGTTTGATTCTCGTTATAGTTATATTCACCGGCCAAGTCTTCATAAGCAAGGCGTGGTTGAAAAAGTTCCGTTATGGACCGTTAGAATGGTTATGGCGGACGTTGACGTATGGGAAAAAGCAGCCATTGAAAAGAAAAAGAGAGGCAGTTTCATAAGAGAAGGGGGCAGATGTCTTGAATCGTGATCACCTCGTTAAAGAAAGCAAAAAATGGGTAGAAGATGCGATTATTAGTGAAGTCCAGCGTGATCAATTGTTGGAACGCTATCCTAAAAAGCAGAACAAACCCGTGCTGCTCACTTTTGCGGCTCTTTTCATAGGGCTGGCGTTTTTGACTTTCGTTGCATCAAACTGGTCTTATTTGACGGATCTTGGGAGAATGGTGATTCTTCTCACTTCACTAACCGTCTTTTATTTGTGCGGAGATTGGGTGTACAGGAAAAAATCCAAACGGGTCGGGATCAGTCTCATCCTGATTGCTCTTCTGATCTTTGGATCCAGTATTTTTCTTACCGGTCAAATGTATCACTATACATCCTACAGTGCTTTTCCATTTTTCTTATGGGCTATCGTCGCCTTTGGTTTGTTTTTGATTTTTAAAGACGATTCATTTTTTTACGCAACACTTGTGATTATGACGGTGGGACAGCTTTACAGTGGTCTTGTTTTTCAGCACTTCCACATATGGCTGGGCCTTCTGTTCATTGTTGGTTTAGGGTGGTTCGTATTGAGTTCAAGGAAAGTAACTCAATTAGCCGCATTTGGAACGAGTTACATGCTGAAAGCTGTCATTCTGGTATTTAGTGAAGGCATGCCCTACTATTGGTTGATCGCGTTTTTCTTACTGCTTTATGTTGTGGAGGATTTCCTTCTCGAAAAAGGGAAGGTGCATGTATTCAAAACCCTGAGTATTGTATCTGTCTTCACCATGCTGATCCTGCAGGTATTTTTCCTCGGAAACGAATATGTCGGTGAACTAACGGAGTCCTCGCTTTACTTCTTTTTAGCCTGGGCCATTCTATTCTTCTTTTCTGTGGTGAGGTCTGCGATGAGTTCGACCAACTACTACTGGATTGACTTGCTTTTGTTCGTCCCGGTTTTCCGCTTTGAATCTGGAGATATGTTGTCCCTCTTCATTCTCTTTCTTTATTCCCTGCTATGGTTGATCTCAGGATATCAGCAGGAAGTGTCAAGGTGGGTCAATAAAGGGACGGTCGCTTTTCTCCTGACTACTTTTATAGCTTATTTTCAGCTCGCCTGGGATTTCATGGATCGTTCGTTGTTTTTCCTGATCGGCGGGGTTTTATTGTTTGCACTCAGTTACTTCCTTGAGAAAAAACGACGCACCATTCATAAAGGAGGAGAAGAGAGATGAAGCAGCGCTCGTGGTTTTATGGACTTGTTACTCTGCAAATCTTGTTTCTTCTTCTCATGTCCGCTTCTTACTATGTCATGGACATCTGGGGCCAAACTATTACTCTAAAGACGGCACCCGTGGACCCGCGTGATCCTTTTTATGGGGATTATGTAACACTGGACTATGCGATTGAACGAGTACCAGAAGAGAAATGGTCGGTCGATGAATCATTGAACCGAGGAGAAAAAGTGTTTTTGCTGCTCGAGGAAAATGATGAAAAAATCTACGAGCTTGTAGAAGCTTCTACCCTGTGGCCTGAAACAGAGGACAATCAAGTGGTGCTTACCGCTAAGTATCAATGGTCTGATCCTTCGCTCCAACAATACCAAGTGGATATCGGTCTTGGAAGGTACTATATTGAAGAAAATACAGGGGCGTTTTGGGAGCAGAGGGAGGAGCGGGAGGTGGAGGTTATTCTTGCCCCCTGGAAACAAAAGAAAATCGCTTCTCTTAAATAAAAAATACGACAGCCCCAAAGGGCTGTCGTATTTTTTTTGCTTAGCTTAAAACTGCTTTAATTTGACTGATGGCCCAGTCCAGGTCATCCTGCTCAATCACTAGAGGAGGAGCAAAACGAATGACATTTTCATGAGTTTCCTTACATAGTAATCCTTTTTCTTTTAATTCTTCGCAATATTTACGGGCAGGTTCTGTCATTTCAACACCGATAAAGAGACCTTTCCCACGTACCTCTTTAATTTTCGGGTTGTCGATCGATCTTAGCTCCTGCATCATATAATTTCCAAGCTTAAGAGAACGTTCTGCCAGTTTTTCTTCTTCAATCACTTCGAGGGAGGCGACTGAAACAGCGCACCCGAGTGGGTTACCACCGAACGTGGAACCATGGGAACCTGGATTGAAGACACCAAGGACTTCCCTGTTTGCAACCACACAAGAGATTGGGAAGACGCCACCGCCTAAAGCTTTCCCAAGAATGAGCATGTCTGGACTGACATTTTCCCAGTCACAAGCGAACATTTTCCCGCTGCGCCCAAGACCTGCCTGAATCTCATCAGCAATGAACAATACATTGTTTTCTTTACAAACGTCATAAGCTTCTTTTAGGAAGCCTTCCGGTGGCATGACGATGCCGGCTTCCCCTTGAATTGGCTCGAGCATAAAGCCGGCCGTGTTTTCTGTAATGGCTTCCTTAAGTGCTTCAATATCTCCGTATGGTACCAGTTTAATGCCTGGAAGCATTGGTCCGAACCCGCGTTTGTATTCCTTCTCAGAAGAAAGGGAAACAGCCGTCATCGTCCTTCCATGGAAGTTCCCTGTACAGGCGATGATTTCCGCTTGGTCTTCTTCCACTTTTTTAACATCATAGGCCCAGCGCCTTGCTGCTTTAATGGCTGTTTCCACAGCCTCTGCCCCAGTGTTCATCGGAAGAGCCATCTCTTTATTCGTCAGCTTGCAAATCTTCTCGTACCAAGGACCGAGCTGATCATTATGAAAAGCACGGGAAGTAAGAGTTACACGATTGGCCTGATCGGTCAGCGCCTGAATGATTTTCGGGTGACGATGCCCTTGGTTGACGGCAGAGTAAGCGCTTAACATATCCATATAACGATTGCCCTCAGGATCCTCCACCCATACACCTTCCGCTTTAGAAATAACGATTGGAAGTGGATGGTAGTTTTTCGCACCATACTCCTGGGTTTGATCAATAATGTTTTGACTACTAATTACAGACATGCAATCCCTCCATTTTCAATTCAGTCTTTCATCATTATAACAGGTTTGCTTCTTATTTTCTTATAATTTAGAAAATGAAGTCTGTAACAAAATAATAGGAATATGTCGAAGAGTCGTGGTATCATAACCGTAGATTCATATGAAAAGGAGGATAATAAAATATGGCGCACTTACATATTACTTCATGGGTCATCGCATTCGTGCTTGTCGGTCTAGTAGTCATGTTCACCCGTAAAGGCAGTGAAAAAGCGGCAAAGATTTCTCACATGATTCTTCGTCTTTTTTACTTGCTTATTCTTTATTCCGGTGGTTCGCTTTTCGCAAGTTATGCCGAATACGGCCCTCTTGTAATTATTAAACTGCTCGTTGGTCTTTGGACCATTGCTTCCATGGAAATGGTTGCTGTCAAATACAAGAAGAAGAAACCAACAGGAATCTGGTGGGCACAACTTGCCATTGCTGGAATCATTGCAATTATTCTTGGATTTGGTTTCTTACCAGCTGGAATATTGCCAGCATAAAAATAAAGCTGCATGCGTTAATCGCATGCAGCTTTTTAATATCGAAAAAAGGGGCTGTGTTTCTGTGTCTGATGTTCGTCCGTTATTTGGGGGGTAACGGTGATAACTATTATCATTTATAATGATAATCATTCTCAATTTATATGTCAACACATTTATGTAACTTTTTCTCTCTTCCATAAAAGCTCCCTTTAGTTGAGCACTCCGTTTCGAGACTATTGTTGGGTGGATGGGGGCTGCGGGGAATGGCTCGCTCACCGCCCGCCCCATGGAAAGCGAACCTTTTCCCGGAGATCTAAAACCACACAAAAGTCTCAAAACGGAGTCTTCAAGAAACCTTTTACTTTAATAGTGCAGGAGGGTTTCATAAGAAAAACGTTGCCATCATATAGTGAGTCATGATGGTTTTTTTATGTGAAAATCCAGCGCTGAAGCGTGACTTGCGCATTTCGTATTGGAAAAGGATGGTGAGGCTAGATGTGTGGAATTGTTGGATGGATCGATGCAGCCCATAAAACAGAAGAAAAGGCTTCGATATTGGATCGAATGGCAAACACGTTGCAGCACCGCGGACCGGATGATTACCAAAAATGGATCGAGGGCCCGGCTGCGTTCGGTCACCAACGTTTAATAGTTGTAGACCCTGCCGGAGGTAAACAGCCGATGATCCGCAAGGCGAGGGATGAAGAATACATTTTATGCTATAACGGAGAACTTTACAATACAGAGGATATCAGAGATCAACTGAAGGCAAAAGGATGGACGTTCCAATCTCATTCAGATACTGAAGTAGTTCTTGTCAGTTACATGGAGTGGGGAGGATCATGTGTTGACTATTTGAATGGGATCTTTGCATTCAGTGTCTGGGAGAAACACCGGAAACGCCTCTTTCTAGCTCGTGACCGTCTGGGGGTTAAGCCGCTTTTCTATAGTGACCGAGGGGACGGAGTGATGTTCGCCTCTGAAATGAAAGCTTTGTTAGCCCATCCGGAAGTTACATCCGCTGTGGACAGCAACGGTCTTCATGAATTATTGTCTTTGGGACCGTCGAGGACCCCGGGAGAGGGGATCTTTCAAGAAATTAATGAAATCCGTCCTGGTCACCGAGCCGTGTTTGAAAATGGAAAATTGAAGATCGACAGGTATTGGAATGTAGAAAGCGCTCCTCACGGAGATTCTTTTGATGAGACGGTTGCCCGCGTACGCGAATTATTTATGGAGGCCTCGCAGAGACAGCTCGTATCAGATGTGAAACTGGGGACCTTTTTATCTGGAGGTGTCGATTCAAGTGCCATAACGGCCGTGGCTGCTGAAAAATATAAACAAGACCAGTTAGGTGCACTCCAGACATTTTCTATCGATTATAAAGATCAAGAGAAATTTTTCAAAAAGAATGCGTTCCAACCAGACCGGGATGAAGCGTTCATTAATCTTGTCAGTGCGCAAAATCAAACGAACCACACGGTCATGGAAGCGAGAACGGAGGATCTTGTGTCACGTTTGAAACGGGCCGTGGAACTTCGGGATCTGCCCGGGATGGCCGATGTGGATTCATCTTTACTTTGGTTTTGTGAGGAAATTAAAAATCATGTGACCGTTGCGCTTTCCGGAGAATGCGCGGATGAAATTTTTGGAGGATATCCTTGGTTTTACAGGAAAGAAGATAAAGAAAGAAAAGGATTTCCTTGGATTCGCTCTCTTAATGAGAGGGTTACGCTCGTCCGTCAAGATTTAAAAGGGGATATTGATATAGAATGGTACATGTTGAAGCGGTACCAGGAAACTATTGCAGAAACACCCCTGCTTGCAGGGGAGGATGAAGATAGTAAGAAGCATAGACAAATGTCATATTTGAATATGAACTGGTTTATGCAGACCTTACTTGAGCGTAAAGACCGTATGAGTATGGGGGCGAGCCTTGAGGTGCGTGTTCCATTCAGCGATCATCGTCTTGTGGAGTATGTGTGGAATGTGCCATGGAGCATGAAGTTTCATAATGATCAGGAGAAAGGTCTTCTGCGTCAGGCTTTGCGCGGAATATTACCGGATAAAGTACTCTTTCGGAAAAAAAATCCATATCCGAAAACTTTCCACCCTGATTATACAAAGGCTGTTTGTATGTGGATGGAAGAGACGCTTGCGGACCCGAATGCGCCACTTTTTGATATTTTTGATCGTAACCAAGTGAGGAAACTTAAGGATACAGAAGGGAAATCGATTGATACCCCGTGGTTCGGTCAGCTTATGACAGGTCCACAGTTAATTGCCCATCTTTGCCAGATTGACCACTGGCTCAGAACCTACAAAGTCACCTTCTAACCAAACCGCCCAATCCAGGGCGGTTTTTTCAATTCCTCCAATCCCACAATTGCTCCCTTTAGTTGAAGACTCAGTTTCGAGACTTTTGTTAGGTGGATGGGGGCTGCGGGAAAAAAGTGCTTGGTGAGCCTCCTCGGACTGCGTCCTGTGGGGTCTCACCAAGCACTTTTTTCCCGCAGGAGTCTCGCCATTCCCCTCCGCCCCTTTGCCAAGGAAGATTCTCGAAAACACTACTTAGAAAATTAGCTTATATGTTTATAGGAAATGGATAATATGTACTCTATCCAATGGACGTTTAGAATGCGTA
>NZ_JAYLVQ010000057.1:0-26991 GCF_035818575.1 Halobacillus sp. HZG1 | reverse complement strand
TAGTGTTTTCGAGAATCTCCCTTGGCAAAGGGGCGGAGGGGAATGGCGAGACTCCTGCGGGAAAAAAGTGCTTGGTGAGACCCCACAGGACGCAGTCCGAGGAGGCTCACCGCGCTCCCGCGGAAAGCGAGCTATTCCCCGAAGCCCCTATATACCCAACAAAAGTCTCGAAACCAAGTCTTCAAGAAAAGGGAGTTTTGTAGAATGGAAGAATTGTCTATGTTTCAGTCGTTGAGGGAATTTCGGTATAATGAGAGCAAAAGGATATAAGGAGGCCCAAAAGATGAAGGAAGCCGTTGAGTTACATAAAGACCAGTTTATTGAAGAATTAAAACAGTATTTAAGCATACCGAGTATTTCTTCCTTGTCTAAACATAAAGAAGACGTTAAAGAGGCGGCGGATTGGACAGCCGGGGCTTTGGAAAAAGCCGGCATGGAGAATGTGGAGGTCATCCCCACAGAGGGGCATCCGATTGTTTATGCGGATTGGCTTCATGCAGAAGGAAAGCCTACGGTTCTTGTGTACGGCCACTATGACGTACAGCCGGAAGATCCCCTCGATTTATGGGAGACACCGCCATTTGAACCGGTGATCAGAGACGGGAAAATTTTCGCGCGAGGAGCGACGGATGATAAAGGTCAACTTTATATCCACATCAAAGCTGTCCATCTTCTTATGAAAGAAAACGGAGAACTTCCGGTTAATATGAAGTTTGTCATTGAAGGTGAAGAGGAAATTGCAAGTCCGAACCTTGGTCCTTTCATTCAGGAAAACGAGGAAAAGCTGGCATGTGATGCAGTAATCATTAGCGATACGTCCTTTAGTGAGAAAGGACAGCCGGCCATTTGTACATCTCTGCGTGGGGCTTTAGCTTTAGAGATGACTGTTAAAACCGCTAATTCAGATTTACATTCAGGTACCTATGGCGGGGGCGTACCAAATTCAATTCATGCCCTCGTCCAATTGTTGGATTCGCTGCATGAAGAAAGTGGCCGTATAGCCGTTGAAGGTTTTTATGAAGGCGTTCCGGATCCTACAGCTGCTTTAAGAGACGAAGTAGCGGAAGTCCCATTCAATGAAGAGCGTACAAAGCAGGAACTTGAGCTTGATGAACTTTTCGGAGAGGAAGGGTTCACTTTCCAAGAACGCGTCGGTATTCGACCTACACTTGAAATCAACGGGATCACAGGAGGATTTCAAGGCGAAGGGTTGAAAACGATTGTCCCTAAAGAGGCGAGTGCAAAAATCAGCTGTCGTCTCGTTGGTGAGCAGGATCCCCAGGCGGTTTTTGAGGCAATCCAACGTCATGTAGCTGACAACCGGCCAGCGGGTGCGAAGGTTGACCTTCATCAGTACATTAAAGCTGACCCAGTGGCGATTGATTCAAGTAATCCTTATATTCAAAAAGCGGCAGATGCATTTGAAAGTGTGTATGATGTACGCCCCCACTTTCCGAAAGAGGGCGGGTCCATTCCAATTGTTGAAGTTTTCGGTCGTGTGTTAGATGCGCCGGTCGTTTTAATGGGCTTTGGACTTCCGACGGAAAATCTGCATGCACCGAATGAACATTTTCATCTGGAGAATTTTACGAAAGGGCTGGAAACGGTCTGTAGATATCTTAAAGAGTTATAAAGGAAAGGCTGAGAATGCAGTTCTCAGCCTTTTTTATATGCAAGAGCAAGAATGGATTGAATGAAGGACCCTTTTTTCTCTGTGTAGACTGATCTCTCTTCTTTATAGGCTTCAGCTAACTGTGTTTTTAGAAATTCATAGGCTTGGGCAGATTCCGAGTTGGCACGTAAGTAGTCACGAAATGTCATTTTCTCTTCCCATTCGGTGCCTTTCCATTCACAAATATGCAGGTGGAAGGTGTCGTTCGTATCGGTTTCTTTTTTGAAAAAGCGACGGGTCCTTAATTCAGGCTTAGGAACGTATTCATACCCTGCTTGTGCAAGGGGACCAATGTAATAGGAGAACTCATCAAGGTTTTCTATCCCTAATAGAATATCAATAATGGGCTTTGCAGAAAGGTTCGGCACAGAGGTGCTTCCGATGTGCTCGATGGGAATGTCCGGGTCATCAAGTTGTTGAAGGATGAAGCTTCTCTCTCCAGCGAAAGTTACCGGCCAGTTCGGTTGATATGAAGAAAGTTGTACATGGTCTTGGTGCTTCGGTTTATCACAGGTAAAGCATTTTAGTGTTTTGTTTTCCGACAAGACGCCATTCAAGAACCCATTTTCACAATAGATCGTTGTACCGCAATCCGCACACGTGCCGACTTTTTCTTGCATGAGGGTCACTCCCCTTCCTCTTATATTTTGGATAAGTCTGTCTTTTTTTGTCAAAACGAAACGGTAAAATGTTAGAATAGTAGAAAGATACTAGTTAGGAGGATGATGATGGAACAACTACAGAAGCCGAAAACGTTTGGTGAAATATTAGACTATACATTCAGTATATCAAAGAAAAACTTCGGACCTTTATTTCTGACGTTACTCATTATATTTGCCCCGCTCTACATATTTGATTACTTATTCATGGTTTTGAGCGGAATCAGTCTGTTTCGTGAGTCGTCAGGGGGAGGATTCGCAGAAGGGGTCCTAAACAATCTCGATACGGCAGCGGCTACCCAGGAGCTTGTAGCCAATAATCTAGGGATTGGTATGGAAATACTTTACTTGCTTGTTTCTACTGTTCTAGCCATTATCATTTATCCGATAGCCCAGGCATCGGTCATTGTTGCGACAAGTAAAGCACTTAAGGATGAAGCCTGGTCGAAAGGACAGGCGATTAAAGGAGCGTTCTCGAGGTTTTGGCCGCTCGTCGCAAGTACAGCTTTGGTAGGAGTCATATTCGGAGCCGCCATCTTTACCGGTTTTCTCCTTTTTGGTGTTTTAGGAGGCGTCAGCTTTGCGAGGGATGGGTTTGGAGTCGGTTTCATCATGTCGATGATCCTCGGTCTCGTATTTTTGGGAGCCATCGCTTTTTTTATGACCAAACTGAGTATGTTTTTCGGAGCTATCGTATTCCAAAAGGTCGCCCCGGGTTTTTCAAAAAGCTGGAAGCTGACGAAAGGTCGCTTCTGGTCAACATTCGGGTTATTCATCGTTTTTTTCATCATCACCATGCTGCTAACTTCCGTAATGGAGGGGGTTTCTGCTCTTCTTTTAGGTGGCAGTCTTTTTGGCCGAATACTGACAGACCTTGCCTCCATTATTACGACACTGTTTATGATGGTCGGTTATACGGTTTTGTTTTTTGACTTGAAAACAAGGAACGAAGCGGATGATTTAAAAGATATGATTGCTTCTTACAAAGAATCATGAACGTAGGTGAGTCATGTGAGCCAATCAAATGAAGGAAAAGAACAACTGAAGGAAATACTCGAGCGTCAGGAATACCAAGCATATGAGCAGGAATCTCAGACCGCGAGTCAACGCCTTTTAGATGTCATCACCGAATGGGTGAAAGATTTGCTTGAGACTTGGTTTCCTAATTTCCAAGTCTCTGATTCTGCCATCAATGGCTGGATCTATTTTTTTGGTTTCATCGGTATGGGCCTTCTTTTATTTCTTGTCATTAAGCTTGTGACAAGGCTCTCCGGTGAGAAAAAGCTGTCGGAAAAACGTACGTTCAGCATGACTTCAGACTTTGTATGGTCATCACAAAAACATGTGCAGGAAGCGGACGCCCGAGCTACAGAGGGTCAATTTTCTGAAGCGGCACGTCATGTGTTCCTGGGCATGCTGCTCGATTTTGATAAAAGAGGTCTTGTTGAAGCGAAAACATGGAAGACAAACGGTGATTATGAAAAGGAACTGCTCGACTCAGATCATAGACTTGTCGCTGACTTCTCATTACTTGCGAAGACTTTTGATCAAATCACCTATGGAAAGCGGATCCTACAGAAAGAAGAGTATGATGAATTCCGCTTACGGGCGTTACAGTGGATGGATGAAGAGGGGAGGAGAGAAGCGTGATGGCTACGAAGAAAACGTGGGTTTGGATCACTGTCATCTTTGCTCTTCTTGCGGTCATTCTTTATTGGCTCTCCCATGGACGTCCAGAACCGTACCCTCCTTATTTATCTGAATCCCCTTCGCAGACGGGAGTTAAGGCTTTTTATACCCTTCTTGATGAACAAGGTGGGGAGCCACTTCGCTGGGATAGTGAGCCGGAGCGGCTGCTGGAAGAAAATAGAAATAAACTCCTTTTGATGATTGAGCCATTTTCCACCGTCAGTGGAGCTGAGATGCGTCAATATCAAGATTGGATGGAAAAGGGGAACAGGATCTGGCTGATGAAAAACAATCCTGTCGGTTATTTTGATACCCAGGTAGACTATGGGGTGCTACCTGCAGGGGAAACGACGGTGGAGGATGAGAATGGTCGTACATACACCGTTGAGATTCAACAGGAGCACCGGCTCAAGACGAAGGAGTCGGATGAAGTCCTCCTGAGCGATGATCAAGGTGTGCTGGCTTTTAAGCGCTCTTATGGAGAGGGTGCGTTAATTGTTGGCATGAATCCGGATTGGTTCACAAATGGGTGGATGACAGACCATGAACATTATGAAGTGATCACTTCCATATTAGAATCAGGATCCGGATACAGCAGTATTTGGTTTGATGAATATATCCATGGACAGGACGGTTTTCTTTCCGGGGTGGACGTCTACCCGAAATGGCTGGTGGTCTTTGTTCTTCAACTTGCTTTGTTCGTGCTTTTCTTGTTATGGATGCAGGGGAAAAGATTCGGGCCGTCCTTCATGCCGAGAGAAGCGGTCGTGCGGTTCGGGGATGAACGCCTGCGGGCATTGGCTGCCTGGTACCGAAAAGGGGAGTTTTATAGAGAGTCATTAGCTGTTCAGGAATCTTATATACGACAGCTGCTGCAGGAGCGGTTTGGCGTATCCTCCCAGGCATCCTGGCAGGATATTCGTCGCACGCTATCGTATCGGCTGAGTGACGAGGATTATCAGGATTGGGATAAATGGACGAGAACCGTGGAGCCATTGGAAAACGTGACCGACGTAGATAAAAAGACATTTGTAGATTGGTCGCATACGTTCGATCAAATGAGGAAAGAGGTGCAAGGGTCATGAATGAAAAATTAATAGAGTTGATACAGGCCTATGAACAAAGGGTTTATGGGCAGTCGGAAAATGTTCGCTTGATGATCGCATCCATTCTTGTTGGTGGACATGTGTTACTGGAAGGTGTTCCTGGTACCGGCAAAACTAAAATGGTCCGAACATTAGCGAACCTTCTTGGAGGCGACTTCAAGCGGATTCAGTTTACACCGGACCTCTTACCGAGCGATATAACAGGAAGCATGATCTATAACATGAAAACCGGTGAGTTTGAGACGATGAAAGGACCTGTGTTTACAAACGTTCTGCTTGCTGATGAGATTAACCGGACCCCGGCGAAAACACAAGCGGCCCTGCTCGAAGCGATGGAAGAAAAACAAATGACCATTCAGGGGGAGACGTACACACTTCCGGCTCCTTTTTTCGTTGTTGCTACTCAGAACCCGGTGGAGTTTGAAGGGACATACCCACTACCTGAAGCGCAGCAGGATCGCTTCTTGTTCAAATTACATATCGATTTTCCGTCCATGGAAGAAGAAGTAGCTGTACTTAAGCAGGTGATACGACCACAACAAGAAGAATCTATTCACTCACTATTGACGGTGGAAGAGTTCAAAAGAATCAGTCAGGAAATATCATCCATTACGATGACCGACGAAATGTACGGATATATCATGTCGGTCGTTCGGAAGACGCGTGAAACAGAAGCGATTCGCCATGGAGCAAGTACGCGGGCAGGCATCGCGATTGCAAAGGCAGCGAAAGCATGGGCTTATCTGGAATCGCGGGACTATGTCACGCCGGATGATGTCAAAAAGGTGGCGGTCGCCTCCTTGAGACACCGGGTGATTTTAGCACCGCATATGGAACTGGAGGGAGTGACCCATGACCAAATCATTCAAGAACTTGTGGGATCAGTTCCTGTTCCGCGATAAAGGGATTGTTCCAACCAAGCGCCTGCTTGTACTTATACTCGCCTTATCTTGCGTAATGGTTTTACTAACATGGACAGGGCTTTCCTGGCCATTAATCATTGCGACGAATGGGGCCATTTTATTATTAAGTTTGGTTGACCTTACTTTTTCACCTAAACGAAAAGAGCTTCAAGTTCACCGAGTGATGGATGAAGAGATGGAGCGGGGGATTGAAAATGAAGCCTCACTGGTGATTAGAAATGCTTCTGAAAAAGGGATGAAAATAAGAGTTATCGACCACTTTCCTCAATCGTTCAGCCAGCCTTTTCCTTTGAAGAAAGAGATCCTTGGACATGAAGAGGCACGGATCACCTATACTTTTCAAGCCGCTCAACGCGGAGACTACACGCTTCCTCACCTTCATATCCGCTATCGTTCTCGTATTGGTTTATGGGAAAAGCAGATGAGGGTGGATCAAATCAAAAACGTGCGGGTCATTCCGGATCTTACCGAGAGCAGAAACTTCTTGGAGGATGCGCAACGGTTCCTGCTTTACGAAGGGACACGATTGAAGAAGCGTCAGGTGGGCACCGGAGAGTTCAGTAAAATCCGATCGTATGTCGTGGGAGATGATATTAGGAAAATCAATTGGAGACAAACCGCTAAAGTTCAAAATCTGATGACCAACGAATATGAACCAGAGCATGGAAAGTTTATTACCTTATTGATTGACTGTGGGCGGATGATGGGCGTGGAGCTTGAGGAGAATAACCGATTGGAGAAGTCGCTCGAGGCTGCGGTGACTGTGGCGACCGCTGCTTTAAAGCGTGGCGATTACGTGGCGGTTCTCGCTTTTTCAAAACACGTTCATGTGTATGTTCCTCCAGCGAAAGGGATGGCGCATATGCAAACCATTCTGAAAGAAATTTATCATTTGAAAGTTGAAGGATACGAATCGAACTATACAGCTGTCTTCCAACACTTGCAGAAAGTACAAAACAGAAGGAGTCTTCTGTTGTTGTTTAGTGATGTGAGCACTTTTCTATACGAAGAAGCTGCGTTGCATTATTTACAACGGTTGCGGCGTTCGCATTTGTTCTTAATGATTGGAATTGAAGATAGAGTCATCGATTCCCAGATAAGAAGAAAGCCTGAGGATGTACAAACCACATTAGTGAAGACGATGGCCCAAAAGCATGTGTTGGATAAAAAGCAGGAGTTGAAAAAGTGGGAGCGACAGGGTCTCCAAATGATTGAGGCGCCGGAAGAAGAACTGGCGACAGCAGCCGTTTCCCACTATATCAACATTATGAACCGCGGACTTCTCTAGTTCTGCCAGCATGGATCTTTCCAATGATGACGTATGCCAAAAGCCCAAGGAGAGTAATGAATGCAAATGCGTACTTCGCTTCAAGGGATAAGCTGGATGGCGTGATGTAGCCTTCCACAATTCCTGCGATGATGAAAAGCGGAAGTGTTCCAATCAGCAGCAGAACGGATTGGTAGGCATAGGTTTTTAATTGATAGCTCCGTGTTCGTTTGCCGGGAACCCATAGCTTGTAGCCCATTAAAAGACCCGCACCGCCTGCGATGAAAATGGCTGTAAGCTCTATGATTCCATGGGGGACGATATAGGCCCAAAAGTCATAGGCTCTGCCATGGACCATGAACAAAGCGGCCAGGGCACCGACGATGATTCCGTTGTAGATGAGGAGATAAACCGTCAGTAACCCAAAGGTGACGCCCCCGGCAAAAGCTAGAAAAGCAACTTGAATATTATTGGTCATAATTTCTGCTGACATGACAGGAGAATTCACCCCGCCATCTTCGCTTCCCAGCCGGCTTGGATCTACCGCTTGTGCGATGGAATCAGGCAAAATCGTGTAAAGGCTCATCGGATCCTGGTAGACAGCCAGAAAAGCAGCCAAACCACCTAAAAGGAACAAGAACATGCTGATGACAACAAACTTCCATTGTTCGCTGATGAGTGTAATGAATGAACTTCCGAACATGCGCTTCACTTGTTTCCAATTCGACGTGCTTTCCTGGTAAAGCATATTATGGGCCTTTGTTACGAGGGCATTTAAGTAATCGGTTGTTTCTTCTTCTGCAAAGTATGTTTGACTGTAGGCAAGGTGCTGCGTGACTTTTTGGTACAGGCGCTGAAACTCTTCTATATGTTTAGGGGCCCAATGACGTTTGTTCTTATGTAACAACTGAATCAATTCTTCTAAACGCTTCCACTCTTTACGATGGAGTTGGACAAAAGATCGATAATTCATGGCTTCACCTGCAATACGGTAATTTTTAACATTCTATTTCTATTATAGAAAAACAAGAGACATATGGGAACCCATAAGGAGGGAGGAAGAAAATGGAGGAAAGATGGAAGGTGAAAACCCCCGAACATGTGACTTTGAATTTCCAGTTGGCGGGTTTAGGAAGCAGGGGAGCGGCTCAAATCGTCGACTCTATTCTTTTAGCCTTATTATATAGCGGAATGATTGCGCTGCTCGTTTTCACAGAAAACCAAATGGACTTCATGTTGGAAGGCCGCGGGTGGGTGATTGCTTTTGTTATCCTTGTCTTATTTGGCATCCAATGGGGCTATTTCTTCTTATTCGAATGGTTCAGCGGTGGGAAAACCCTTGGTAAAATGATGCTCGGCCTCCGAGTCGTCAAAGAGGATGGAGGAAAAGCAACCGTCTTATCCATATTCATTCGAAATTTGTTACGAATCATAGATATGCTTCCTTTTTATTATCTGATCGGAATGGTAATGGTTTTCTTCCATCCCCAGCATAAAAGACTTGGCGATCTTGTCGGCGGGACGATCGTTATCCACGAACGGAAAAAACAACGTTCGAAAAAGAAACAGACCCTCGTGGAAAAAGAAATCGAAAAACGTGATCTGGAATCGGGTCAACTAGTCATTGGAGACTGGGAGAAACAAAACGTTACGAAAAAAGATTGGAACTTATTGAAAACTTATGTTTATCGTTATCCGACTTTGAAACCTGAAGAAAAAAACAACATGACCAGGGAGGTTGCTGAGATTCTTCTTCCCAAACTCGAGTTAGAGGATGGAACGAAAAGTGAAGATGAGTTAGCTACTCGACTTTATGCTGCTTATATAGAGCTAAGAGAAGAATGGGAATTTCATTTATAACTGTAAAACACAGCCGACTTTCCAGGCAGGGTGCGGCTGTGTTTTTGTATGTAAAAAAAAGATTATTCGTTGCTCGCCTGTATGTATACGCTTGTATTTGTAAGTATCTAAGGGAATATACAAGGATTGCTAAATATATATTTACTTCAGTGTGGAATTTGGTATTATATACAAGGATTTAATAAAATAAAGGCGAATAAACGGGCTGAACCATTGGGGAGGTTATGTTTGTTCCTACCTGAAAATATAAAAGGGAAAGGGGATTATAGCTTATGCTTACATCTCTTTATGTGTTGTCTCTAACCGTTCTGCTTACGTTCCTTATATTATATGCTATCGATAAAGTTGCCCGGCGCTTTAAGAAAATCCAGAACCCTACAATCCAGCAAGATCAAGTTCCAGCTGATGTTGATTTCAGCCACCAGACATTCAAATAAGTGCTTTAACAAAAAGTGGCCCCCTGGATAAAAAGGAGCCACTTTCTTTTTTGGACAGAACTAAAACCACATGACAGATAAGCTCTCTTTAGTTGAAGACTCAGTTTCGAGACTTTTGCTGGGGGGATGGGGGCTGCGGGGAATAGCTCGCTTTCCGCGGGAGAGCGAGTAGCTTCCCAGCCATCCCTGACTCTTAACCTGGCAACGACCCCGAAAACATCTCGAAACTGAGTCTTCCACAATCCTGCCATATACTTTATCAACTTAAAGTATTGCTGGGGCAAGGGGTGTCTTTGGTAGAGGGGTTTACGTTTTGTTAGGTACCTGTTTGTGGTAAAATAGATATGTTTACATAAAGAAAGCTACCAACTAAAACAAATACGTGTTCTATATATTTTTCAGTACAATTCAACAGATGGAAAAGGGGATATCTCATGGCGAATAAAGCGGTTGTTCTAGGAGCGAACTATTATATTGGGCTGAGTACGATTAGATGTTTGGGTATTCATGATGTCCATGTTGCAGCAGTGGACTATGACTGGGAAGGTGCCTATGGGCTTGAGTCCAAATATTGTTCAGAAGCATTGATCGGGCCCCACTATAAGCAAGATCCGGAAGGTTTGAAGACTTTCTTGATCGAATATGCCAAAAAGCAGGATGCTGCCCCTGTGCTGATTCCGACAGCCGATCCATATGTGGAATTCGTGGATGAATATCTGCCGGAATTAAGGGAATATTTCCTTATTCCTCAAACGGAACAAGGGTTATATACTAAAATAATGGACAAAGGCACTCTTCACACACTGGCTTCGCAGCATGGAGTGGCTGTTCCGGAAACGGTTCAAGTAGATGATGAGAATCTTGTGCAAAGAGTGGAAGAGGAAATCCAATACCCTTGCCTCGTAAAGCCGGTGGATTCACCAGCTTTTGTATCCAAGTTCAGAAGGAAGCTTTTTAAGGTTCATAATCAAGAAGAGTTAATAGAAAAAGTGGAGCAAGCAAAAGAAGCGAATATTGAAGTCATCGTCCAGCGCATTATTCCAGGTTTTGATGACCATATGTACACGTTTGATGCATATCTGGATCAAAATTCTAAAGTTACGCATTGGGTGACGTGCCAAAAGCTTCGTCAATTTCCAGTGAATTACGGGGCATCTGTTTACACTCAGCAAAAATATGTGCCGGAGCTTTATGAACTGGGGGCGAAGTTTTTAGAGGGAATTGGATATAAAGGTTTCGCGGAAATAGAATTCAAGAAAGACGCTGAAACCGGCCAGTACTATTTGATTGAAATTAATGTTCGTATTACGAATTTGAACCATCTATTACAAAAAACGGGTATCAACATCCCTTATATCACTTACAAAGAGTTGACCGGGGCCCCGGTGGAGCCGAAAGCAGTGGA
The DNA here is from genome assembly GCF_035818575.1 of Halobacillus sp. HZG1. Lineage (NCBI taxonomy): Bacteria > Bacillati > Bacillota > Bacilli > Caryophanales > Bacillaceae > Halobacillus > Halobacillus sp. HZG1. The sequence goes on along the minus strand of NZ_JAYLVQ010000057.1, from coordinate 15,973 downwards.
AGAGGATCAGAATCTCGTTTTCTGGTATGCCTATGAGGACCTTCTGGCAGTCAGAGAATACATCAAAACAGGACAACTCTCTCCCCAAAAGGTTTTGAAATCTTATTTCAGACCGAAAGCTCATGCTATCTGGGACCCTAAAGATCCAAAACCAGCATTCTCCTTTGGGAAGAAGTTGGCGAATCTCGTTGTAAATAAAGTAACAAAGAAAAATAAGTAACCTTTTTTCGTCATGCTGCTGAGAATACAGATGGCGGACAGTAGGAAATGCTAACCAATAAACGAACAATATGGACGGAACGAAATTGAATTCCATTGAACAGGCTAATACAATGCAGGGAAGGTAGATAAGAATGGCTAAATTGAAAGAATTATTATCATTCATCCATATACTGGAGTCATGGAATGACAGGGACCTGGACGTCCGAGGACTCGCATACAATTCAAGAAATGTAGAACAGGGGGATGTGTTTGTCTGTATTAAAGGCTTCAAGACAGATGGACACCGTTATGTGGCGGAAGCAGTGAAAAATGGAGCGGCCGCCATTGTGGTCGAGGATTATCAGTCCGGGTGGGATGACCTTCCACAATATCAGGTTAAAGATAGCCGTCGTGCTCTGGCTGCCCTGAGCGATGCATTTTATAATCACCCTTCAAAGGCTATGAAAACGATTGGAATTACAGCGACTAATGGGAAAACGTCCACTTCATTTATGACGAATGCTATTCTTGAAGAGCATGGACTTAAAACAGGCTTGATCGGAACAGTCGTGGTCAAGTTCGGTGACTACTCCGAGCCTACAAAGCTTACGACACCGGAGTCGCTCGACCTTCATCATTATTTTGCCCAAATGAGAGACCAGGATGTTTCCCATGTGACAATGGAAGTTTCCTCCTCAGCGCTGGATTTAAGCAGAGTGGGTAGTGTGGACTTTGATATTGTTACATTAAACAATATCAGTCGGGAGCATATCGACCTGCATGGGTCTTTTGAAGAATACTTCAATTGTAAAGCAAGCCTCATTCGCAATGCGGGTGAAGATAAATGGGCTATCCTGAACCTTGATGACCCCTATTCTGCGTCGTTGATCGAAGAAACGAAAGCCAATTTGCTCACATTCAGTGTAGAAACAGGTGATGGCGACCTGGTGTGTAAAGATCTTGATCTTACCACAGGCCGCGCGAAATTCACGGTTGAAATCCGTAAGCCATTTACTGTTGAAGGTACAACATATGAGCCGCAGGAGTTCTCTATTGAGCTTTCGACGCCGGGGTATCACTCCGTTTATAATTCCATGGTAGCCATTACTGCAGGATTGTTGAATGAAATACCGATTTCAACCATTCAAGCCGGACTCAAAAGCTTCGGTGGTGTAGAGAGACGTTTTGAAATGGTGTTTGAGGATGATATTAAAATTTTGGACGACCATTTTGCCAACTATGGAAATATCAACGTCACCTTGAACACTTTGCAGCAAATGGATTATTCAAGCCTAAAGCTCGTCTACGCCATTCGTGGAAGTCGTGGAGTTACAGTCAATAGAGAAAATGCAAAAGCGATTGTGGAATGGGCGCCTAAGTTGGGGCTGACTGAAGTAATTGCGACCCTCAGCCATTCGCATGTGGATGAAAAAGACCGGGTGACAGAAGAAGAGCTGCGTGTCTTTCAGGAAATGATGGAGGAAGCAGGCATTCATGTAGACTTGTATAAAGAGTTGGATGATGCTATCCACCATGCGCTCTCAGAAGCTGAAAAAGACGATGTTGTCTTGTTAGCAGGATGCCAGGGGATGGACCCAGGAGCAAAAATCGCCCTGGAGCAGTTGAACAAGACACGTCCGGGAATGGATGAAGAGAAATTGTTCAAGCCATTGAAAAACAGAGTAGCAGGAATCCTCTGATTAAACCGATACAGCAAGAGCCTGGTCTTTCGTTAGGAGGCATAACAGTGAATGATAAAATTATCGGCATACTCGGGGGAATGGGACCTGAAGCAACGGCCGAATGTTATATGAAGATCATAAGAGCGACGAATGCAAGTAAAGATCAAGAGCATTATCGAGTGATCATAGACAGCAATGCGAAGATTCCGGACCGCACTGAAGCCATTTCAGGAAAAGGGGAAAACCCAGTTCCTGAAATGGTCCACGCGGCTAAAAATTTAGAAAAACTCGAAGTGGATGTTGCGTGTATTCCTTGTATGACCGCACACTATTTCATCGAAGAAGTTCAGAAGTTCGTGTCGTTCCCATTATTGAATGCTTTCTTGGAATTGAAGAAATTCATTCAGGAACACTATCCAGCTGCTCATAAAATTGGAGTGCTTGCCACAACCGGTACTTTGGAAACTGGACTATTCAAGAAGTATTTCGATCATCTGGAAGTGATTAATCCTACACCTTATACACAAAATGAAAAAGTGATGCGTGCCATTTACGGTGAAAACGGGATTAAAAGTGGGAATACGGATGGGGAACCCCTTCAACTACTAAAAGAAGCATCCCAGGAACTCTTTGACAATGGGGCAGAGTTGATTATTTCAGGCTGTACAGAGATCGGTCTCGTATTAAAGCCTTATCACCTGCCTGTTCCGCTGATCGATCCTATGGAAGTCGTCGCAAACGTAGTCGTAAAAGAAACTGTTTATCAAAAGTCATGAAAAGTGTCCCTCCTTCTTATATTTGTAACAAGAACCATTTTTCAGGAGGGGGCAGATCATGTCCAAAAGCGAGTTTGAGAAATTTTTGTCAGATTCCTTCAAAGAGGGGATTACCTTCAGAGAATTAAGGCTTTCTGAAAAAGAAGTATCTGATTTGATGTCTCATTATCCTTCAGCCATTATTAGAAGAACGAGTGAAGTCAACGATGCATTAAAGAAATCTTGGTATGAAGTCCATTTATCACCGATGCATAGAAAACCTGAAAATTTGGACTCCATACGTCAAGAAAATATCCGGCTCAAACGTGAGTTGGAAACCCTGAAGAAAATGAAAAACTAAGCACAATAAGACAATTCTAAAAGGATTGTCTTATTTTTTTGTCTATTTTTGGGGTCAGGGTTAGGTGTATTGCCCATGGAAGTGTACACAGTTTCAATATTTTGAACTTAGATAAGCAGGTGTGAAAATAGTAATGTTTTCCATATAAGAATGGCCCACGCAAAATCAAAGAAAAACTATAATGTTTGGTTCTATAAACCTACAACTTTATAACCATTAGATTTCTTTTCGTATGTGTATTTTGTCGAAGAAAAAGTCAAACATACGTGTGTTTTGTTATGATTTGAAACATAAATGTAATAATAATTTGTCTTTATTTAGCGAATATCTTTGATATAATGAGGTAGGAAAATGCAACAGACGACTTAAAGTACATACAACAGACAACATAGATTCACAAAATGAGAGTTTAGTAGGAAGTGATATAAATTGTTCGATCTGCATCACCGCAGTCCAGCACCTTATGTTCTGAGGGATACCGTTCTATACAGTATAGAGATTGAACGGTTAACACGGGGTGACCAGCACTATGAAATTTAAGACATTTGGTCGCCACGGAAAAGAAGGCGTTAAAAGCCTAGCTAGAAACAGGTGGATGTCCATAGCCTCTATTTCAGCTGTGACAGTAACCTTGTTGCTCGTTGGAGTTTTTGCCACACTGCTATTGAATTTAAATGATTTTGCATCTCAGATTGAAGAAGACGTAGAAGTTCGCGTCTTTATAGATGTCACGGCGGAAGATGAGAGTCGTGAAGCATTAAAAGACAAAATTGAAGAGGTATCAGCTGTTTCATCAGTAAAGTTTCAATCCAAAGAGGAAGGGTTGGACAAACTGATCGACAGTCTCGGCGATGATGGAGAAGTATTTGAATCCTTGAAGGATGAAAACCCTCTGAATGATGTTTATATCGTCAAAACAGCTGAACCTGAAGATACAATAACAGTGGCACAGACGATAAATGATTTTGATAGTGTAGCCAAAGTTGAATACGCCAAAGAAACCGTTCAGCGTCTCTTTAGTGTTATGGATGTGGCTCGTAATGTAGGCCTTGCGATTATCGCTGGTCTCCTATTCACCGCCATGTTTTTAATTGCAAATACGATTCGCATTACAATTGTTGCTCGTAAGAAAGAAATTGAAATCATGAAAATGGTCGGAGCGACAAATTGGTTTATCCGCTGGCCTTTCCTTTTTGAAGGCTTGCTGATTGGTCTTCTTGGTTCACTCATTCCGATTGCCATCGTTGTGTTTGGGTATGATTACCTTTACACAGAAGTGACTACAAGATACCCAACATTGTTCATTGAATTGTTGCCCGTCTATCCATTCGTGCTGAAAGTATCCGCACTATTAATACTGATGGGGATTGTCATCGGTTTATGGGGAAGCTTTACGTCCATTCGTAAGTATTTGAAAGTATAAATCTATTGAACTGCCAAAAATAAACAGGTAAGGATTCGGGGGAGGAAGAAAGTTTGAAGTTGAGAGTTTTAGTAGCCACTCTGACCGTCAGTCTTATTCTATCCGGTTTTCCACTCTATTCTCAAACAGTTAACGCAGAAACAAATCAGGAGAAATTAGAGGAGAACCGTTCCAAGCAGGAAGAAATTGAAAAAGAGAAACAAGAAAAGCAGGAAGAAATTGAAAAGCTTAAACAACAGCAGGAAAAAGTCAACGCAGAAATCGCACAGTTGGACAAGCAAGTGATGGAAGCGATGAATAAGATCGAAACGAAAGAGAAGGAAATTGCCACAACGAGAGAAAACATCGAGCAATTAAAAGCTGATATTGCAGAACTTGAAAAAAGAATTGCTGAACGAGATGAACTATTAAAGGACCGCGTTAAATCCATGCACCAAAACGGTGGAGCGATTGATTACCTGGATGTTCTTATGGGCGCTGAAAGTTTCGGAAACTTTTTAGAGCGTGTTATGAGCTTGAACACCATCGCTACTCAGGATAAAGAAATTTTGGAACAGCATAAAGCCGATAAAGAAGAAGTAGAAAAGAAAAAAGCACAAGTTGAAGAAGAATTAGCTTCTCTTGAGGATAAGCTCCAAGAATTAGAAGCGTTGAAACAGGAACTCGATCAGAAGAAGCAAAAGAAAAATGAATTGATGGAAAGTCTTGAACGAGACGAAGAACTTGCGCATAACCATGTAATGGATATTGAAGAAGAGCAGGATACACTTGCTGCGCAGGAAGCTGCCATCCAGAAAGAAATTGAACGTGAGCGTGAGAGAAAACGTAAAGCGGAAGAAGAAGCTAGAAGGAGAGCCGCTGAAAAAGCTGCCGCTGAAAAAGCAGCTGCTGAGAAGGAAGCGAGTGTTTCAAACACAAGCAGCAGTGACTCAAGTTCTAGTTCTAAATCAAGTTCTAACACAAGCTCGTCCAACGAGTCATCCTCTTCCAATAGTGGTGGATCCTTATTCAGTTGGCCGTCAAGTGCTCCAGTCACATCTGAATTTGACCGTAACCGTATCCACCCAATTACAGGTGTTCCAAAGTTGCACTCTGGAATTGATTTGGCTGCCGGAGGTACGGTTCCAATTAGCGCCGCAGCAGATGGAACGGTCATCCGTGCCAATTACTCATCTAGCTACGGGAATGTGGTAATGATTTCCCACCGTATCAATGGACAAACCTTCACGACGGTATATGCCCATTTGAGAAGTACGCCTGCCGTTTCTGCAGGACAGTCTGTTTCAAGAGGTCAATTCCTTGGTAATATGGGTACTACAGGGGCATCGACCGGACAGCATCTTCACTTTGAGATCCATGAAGGAAGCTGGAACGGGGCACGTTCTAATTCCGTAAACCCACGTAAATACTTGCCATAAAAATAAAGCGTAAGAAAGACCGATGGAGAATCCTTAGGATTTTCCATCGGTCTTTTGTATGTCTACTCTTAACAAATTTCCTGAATCATTGATCATGGATTTATTCAAAAGAGAATCTATGTAGGTACAGCAGGAATTCTATTCGATGGATGGAAAATTAGATCTGCTCCCAGTTAATTGGTGTAGCCATGGAACGAGTTTCATGCGTTACAGGAAATGTATGATGAAAAGTAGCTTCTAAGGAATATCCTCCCCTAATCTAAGTTCAATGCTTGTTATCATTCCTCTCTAGCCCCTGTGAGCTGTAAGAGCTGTGTTACCATGTCCTAAGGTTAACTAAACTGATTTGTTTATCATTTTAACACCTTAAGACAGATTTTCTTGCTTCCTGCAGACACGGGAAGCACAAGTTGGACCTCATGAATTCCAAAGGTGGTAGGTTCGTGGAAATCTTGTTTATAGCGAATATGGAGTGCTTTTTTTAAAGAGTTATTCACATGTGTATAACTCTTTAAAATTTGACCGGAGATTATATCCGCAGTTTTTCTTCTCTTAAAGCTTTCTATCATTTTTTTCTGGTTGGTAGGAGATATACAAAGCATGAAGTAGAAAGCTGACCGGGTGAGAGTGAGAAAGCCAGTGCATTACTTCATAAGGTTGACTTATATTTAATATACGTTTGAATCATCTTTTTTTTGTGTAAGTTAGGGTCTCTTGTGTGTATGGGAAGAGGAGCTGAATGTGTGAGGACTTCGTTGCATAGAGGACAATGCCATGTTCCATTACTACTACTGCTGAATGAGGATCTATGACATCGAATGCACAACTTTTTTATCATGAAGAGGTCTCCTTTACTAGGCCTTTTGTTCTTTATAAAGAATTCATATACTCTATTATACTGCTTAAATGTTATATAACAAGTACTATTAAGAACAATTGTTCATTATAGATTACGAAATATCGTATATTAGTCCTCTTTTTTTTGATATCATGACCGTAACATACGTTCGGTGTTATAATTAAAGAAGATCATTCTTCATGACCAGTCTTCCAGTTTATCGTATATATATGAAGGAGGAAGAGGATGAATAGAATGAAGCTGATTCCTTACAGAATGGATGCAATTCTGGACACGACTAATGAGGTCCCCAAAGGTGTGCATATGGTGGAGGCTCAAAGTTTATGGGATGAGACCGACCAGGGGAAGGGCAGCGTGGTAGCTGTTATTGATACAGGCTGTCAGTGTAATCATCCAGACTTACAGGGGCAAGTAATCGGGGGTCGCAACTTTACGGATGATCATGATGGAGATCCGGAAAATTTTGAGGACAATAATGGTCACGGGACTCACGTTGCAGGTACCATTGCTGCAAAAGAAGATGGCAAAGGTGTTGTTGGCGTTGCGCCTCAGGCGAAGTTACTTATCCTCAAGGTGCTCTCAGAGGAGGGGAGTGGGCAATATCAGTGGATTACAGAAGCCATTGACTATGCTGTTCAATGGAGAGGGGAAAACAACGAGCGTGTTCGAGTAATCTCCATGTCCCTTGGAGGACCTGATGATACACCAGACCTTAGGAATTCGATTTTGAATGCTGTTTCTCAAGGGATTTCTGTTGTATGTGCAGCAGGTAATGAAGGTGATGGACGTGAAGATACGATGGAATATGCTTATCCTGGTGCCTATAATGAAGTCATCCAAGTGGGAGCTGTTAATGAATCACGTCGCTTAGCCTCATTTACAAACACGAATGACCAAATTGATCTTGTGGCTCCTGGAGTTAACATCCTCTCTACCTATCTTGAAGGTAAATATGCCCGATTATCAGGCACATCCATGGCAACTCCTCATGTTTCTGGTGGTCTTTCTTTAATCATCCCTTTAGTAGAAAAACAATTTCAGAGAAAGATGACCGAAGCAGAAATCTTTTCACAGCTTATAAAGCGGACAACTCCATTGGGCTATTCTAAAGTCGCTGAAGGAAATGGCCTGATGACCTTGTCACTAACTAAGAAATTAGAAAAATTATTCAGTTCCTATATCACGTAATCCTATGATCAGAAGAGAGGTTCTAAACCTCTCTTCTTTTTTATGCAACCTAAGTCCACTATGTAGAAAACCGGCAATAAACTAAGTCCGTGATTTTGGGTCAAACTGTGCATATTTATGTTGGAAAATCATATGTGTACAATTATGAATACAAGTGTACATATATGTTTATTTGTAAACAAATTTGAATACAATATGTTTGCAATTATGTATTCATGTACACAAACATGTACACATACCGTCATATAAACATGTGTGCAATAGTGTGTGCATGTATACAAAAATAAAGGCAAGTACACAATTATGAACACGTAAAAAGGCGCATTGACTATTTTCTGATTGTTTAATAGATTTAAAGGAAGGTGAGGTCAAATCTAGCAAAAGAAAAGGAGAGCTGTGTAATGACGAACTCTAGAATTGCAGCTGTTGATGTTGGTAACGATGCCGTGAAGGCGAACTTTGGAAAATTGGAATCTTCTCTATATATTCCTAACGTGGTCGCTAGAGACCTTGAGGACCGTCCAGTTATTGGGATTGAAGACTTAGATGATAAGGATCCACTCGATAATCTACATATTCGAGTGCATTCCCCTGCTTTACGGGAGAACAATGCTATCTATCGTGTAGGGAATTTAGCTACGAAAACGACAAACTCTGCGGAGTTGGATCCTGGAAGTTATAAATCAGAAGAAGATCAAACTTTGATTATGCTGTTTGCATCTCTTGCTATGGATGCTGTTACTGGAAAAGATGCGCAATCAGCAAAAAACAATGTGATCGAAGCAAACTATACACTTGGTACAGGTTTACCTTTACGTGAAGTAAAAGAAGGCAAGGATGTGGGCTACCGCTCTCAACTTCTTGGTTCAGTACACCAGGTTGAATTTTTAGTCACACCTAAGTATCAAGGGATGAAAGTGAACATCAAGTTTGATGAGGTCAAAGTTTATCCAGAAGGATTTGCTGCGTATGTGAACCTTGTCATGGACAATGATTTGAACATTATTAATAAAGAGTTAGTGGATAAACAAATTCTGATCCAGGACATTGGTGGTCTTTCTACGGATATCGCTGTTATTAGAAACCGTAACGTGGATGATGACAAAGCTCAGGGATTCAACCTGGGAGTATCTGAGTCCTTGGAGATGATTCGTGACGAAATTCTTACGAAGCACGGAGTAGAATTGGACAGTCGCCGTGATGTTGTCGATATTATTACGCGCAAGAATGATCGCCATCACATTATGGTCCGGGGAAGCCGTACAAATGTCCACGATATTACAGACCGTATTCTACTTGAACTGGCGAAAAAACAATATCGCTATTTAAGAAATGTCTGGCAGAAAAATTCCCAGTCCGAAATCTGCTATTTCGTAGGTGGCGGTTCTGCTGTCTTGAAAGATTATATTAAGACATTGAATAATAAACTGGATGGCTTTAACATTGAATTCTTTGAAGATGAGAATGAGAGCATCTGGATGATGGCCAATGCTTATTATAAGCTCATTTCTGACTACATTCGTAAGAATTCGAAGTTAGAAGACAAGTCTAATAAAAAAGTAGAACAAAAAGCTGGATCTTCTAAGTAAGGTGATTAGATGAGTTCTTCTAGAAAAAGTGTGGAGAGGGGCCAGTCGATTACGTTCCGGGTCCCCTCGGACACACCTGATCATTTATTAAAACAGCTGTCCCAGTTAAAAGAGAAGGAACGAAGAAATTTTTCAAGTAAGATTGCTCAGTTTGTCCTTGAGGGCGTTAATCAGTCCTTAACGAAAGACAAGGAAACCGTAACCATCCCACTCCCGAAAGCACTTACGAAAGAGCAGAAAAGTTGGATTAAGCACGAGCACTCAGAAGCGCTCATCGGCAGCATCCTTTATCAACTTATGATGGACCCTGTCAGAGCAACAACTTTACTTGCATCGCTAAACAGCAATGCCTATCACATTGATGATGCACTATATCTTCAAGAAGAGGCGGCTACACAGGAAGAACCTCAGGAAGTAGATTTTCCAACAGAGGTTGAACCTGAGAAGGAAAAAGCTGTGTTGCCTGAAACCCCACTCGATTTGAATGGAGATGATGACCTGGATGATTTGGATTTGGACAATCTCCAAGCTGATTTTCAGGAACAACGAGATGAAGAGGTTCAGGAAGAAGATGACGATGATCTGCTTGGTGACTTTTTATCCAGAATGAATAAATGATCATAAGCCCCTCGTATAAGCGGAGAGGGCTTATTTTTATTGGATAAATTCCCAAAGGTCTATTTATTTGGATAAAATTTGAAACGATTACCCGGCTTTGTTCGTATATGTACCCAAACAGCCGGAGGTGTTTGTATGGAAATGGTACTGGAAGTCAAAAACTGCAGTGTCGATATCCAGAAAGAAAGAATATTGAAGGATATCAGTTTTCATGTGAGAAGAAAAGAAATTGTGGCATTGGTCGGTCATAATGGGGCTGGAAAATCAACATTGATGAAAACGATGATCGGCTCGCGGGATAAACTTTCTGGTACTTTATCTATAACTGGAAATGATCAGGATAAGCACTATAAAGCGTATAAGAGGAATTTTACATACATACCTGAAGAACCGCTTTTGTTCAACGAATTAACTGTCTATCATCATTTTAAACTTTATCAAAAGAGTTATTCGGTTCCTGAAGACGTCTTTGAGAACCGTGTGCGCACTTATACAAAAGGGTTTGAATTGGAGGACAAGCTGGATGAATACCCAGAAGCATTATCCAAAGGGATGAGGCAGAAAGTCCAGACGATTTGTGCGCTCCTCCCTGATGTTCCTGTCTTATTCATAGATGAGCCGTTCATGGGCCTCGATGTTTATGCAGGGCACTTTCTTGAGGAAGAGTTAGTAAGAAAAAAAACTCAGGGAGCCAGTATCGTATTGACCACTCATCAACTGGAAAAGGTGTCTGAACTTGCCGACCGCTATGTCATGCTGGTCGAGGGGGAGGTCTCTTCTTCAGGGGATGTGTCGGAATTTCACGAGTTGGAAAGAAGGTCGACATGATGGAGCCTATGACGACATATTCAGTGTATAAATGGCTGAGAAAGAAAAGAAGGAAGAAGAAGTTCGATCTGTACAAACAGACCTATATGATTGTTGATCCTGTCATGGTTTTTTATAGCGGATTGTTCGTCATTTTTTGTTTGTTCATCGGTTATGAGTGGCTGCAACAGTTAATCCCTCTTTTAGATGGAAGGGGGACGTTCATAGGTCCTTACGCTTTCTTTCTTCCTTTTTTGGCAATCATTAGTGCGTCTGTTACTTCTTTTACAGATCCTGGTCTCCGTTTTACATCTTCAGAACTTCAGCTTAGTTTCTTGCCTCACTCAAGAAAGTGGATGCTCACCTATTTGTTTTTAGAAAAGAACATCTTTCAACTCCTGATTATCATGGTTGTCCCTCTACCATTTGCACTTATCTTATTGTCGTGGGAATCTGCCGTTCTATGGTTATCCCTTCTACTTTTAAGTTATCCATTGTCTTTATGGATGCAGTGGAAACTGTTTTCCATGTCTTCCGTTTATAAAATGAGCGTTTTCTTATTCAGCGCAGCTTTGTCCATTTTATTTTTGCTGGGCTTTTCTACCCCGTTCCTCTACTTAGGCTTATCCGTGCTGGTTTTAGTAATTATCATACGTAAAGAAGAGGTGGACTGGGGGAGAGTCATTGATATTAATGATGCGCACGTGTGGAATATGTGGTTGGTCGGCTATTTCACTGAGGTGAATATTAAGCCACCAAAAAGATTCGGGATCACCAAGTCGATTTGGAGAAAGAAGAGGGGGCGCCATTATTCTGTACAGCATCTGTATGGACGGATATGGACCGGGTATCTTCAAAAGTCTGCAGATATAATCTGGAAAACGGTCCCGACTGTCTGTTTGATTATTCTTGTAATTCCGCTGAGGGTCGATTGGATGTTAGTGTTTACGCTTCCTATAGCAATTGTTGTTTACCATGAAGTAGCTGGGGGGCTTTTTTCTGATGTGGAAAATGTTTTCCATTCCCTGCCGCTGGAGGAGGATAGCTGTAAGAACAGCTATGTGAAATGGGCGTATGTCGGGTTCCTGCCTGTGTTCATCTCCTTTGGCAGTGTCCAAATCCTTCTTGGTGAATCATTGGTGGTGATGGGAATGCAATGGATCGCCATCCTCTTGTTCGTATATGTAGACCTTCGACGGGTGATCAGCGAACGCTTGATGATGGTCCAAAAAGAAAACTTCTACCGTGAAGATTGGAGAAGAGTGGCAGGTTTGGTATTACTGGGGGCCGGTGTCTATCACCCTTTGTTCTTAATAGGAGTTCCGCTTGTTGTATTAAAGCGGGGAAGATGGATTCGAAAAGCAATCATTTCATAAAAAAGATCCTCTGATTCATAACAGAGGATCAATCCAAGCGGTTATGCTCTGCGAACGCAATAAAAGATTTTTCATCTTCAATTAATCCGCAAGCTCCGCATTGGACTTTTACATGAGGACCTTTGTAGGCCATATGAAAAGGGTCCATGTTTTCTGAGGAGTAGCCCTCATCTTGTTCACCTGTTCTTGGATTCATTTTTACAGCTTTCGCTTCCTGTTCGATCAAATTAAAACGAGAACGATTCGTTTTACAGTTGGGACATAAATAAGGCTGCATGTTTGTCCACCTCCATTTTTACGTTTCCCATGTTTTCAAGAATTATGAACAGGTCCCCTGAAAATCAGGGAATGCCCTAATATCCGTTCTGTCCTTTTGAAGGTATGATGATACTAAGATTACGTGTGATTGAGGTGGAATAGGATGAAGGAGACAATGAAAATTCCAGCGGATGAAATCATCCATATGTATGAAACGATGTTATATGATTTATCTTATGACCTTCATGAAAGGTATAGTCACCTTTTAACAGGTCTGCTCCATCAAATGGACCAGGAGGGAAGCTCATCAAAATCTGCGCTTTTACTAACTCACATCATAGATGATATGAGAAGTAAATCGAATGAGTCCACCCCTCTATCTCTTGCTAAAAGGGGTGTGGTTCCTGCGATAAAGCAATTTAGTAAAGAAATAGAAAATCGTTTTGGTGTAACGGTAAGACTTGTGACTGAAAGAAGCTTATTTTCTATAGATCATCGGATTTTATTCCGATTGATTCAACAAACCATCCTTTTAATTGTTGAGAATGCGGATACAGATACCATCGACATTCATATGGAAGAGGAGTCGGTAACCTTCCAATTCCTGTCCCCCCATGACCGGATCGATGCGGATGAAAAGGGTTTTCTGCGTCTAATACAGAAAAGAACAGGTATGGAATTAAAAATCGAACAAAGGTCAGGGCAGTGGTTCTGGATTTATTTCAAGAAGAGGGGGAATGAGGATGATCTCCATTGTAATCGTGGATGACCATGCCGTCGTCCGTTCTGGATTACGGATGCTTTTGAATGCGGTGGATGACTTTGAAGTCGCAGGTGAAGCTTCAGAAGGGGATGAAGCTTTTGCCCAAGTAGAGGAAAAACATCCGAACGTCGTCTTGATGGATTTGTCGATGCCGCACGGTAAAGACGGTTTATCAGCGACTTCAGAAATAAAGAAACAATTCCCTGATACACATATCCTCATTTTAACGATGCATGATGATGAAGAGTATTTGTTTCGGGCGATTGAACTTGGTGCCTCCGGGTGTATTTTAAAGAATGCCCCTCATGAAGAACTCTTAAAAGCCATCCGCCAAGTAGCGGAAGGAGATGCTTACCTTTATCCATCAGCCACAAAGCGGTTGATGGAAGACTATATGAACACAATGAAAAATGGTAAAACGTCTGACTCTTACCGTTTACTGACGGACAGGGAGCGGGAAGTGCTGGCGTTAGTTGCGAAAGGGTTCGCTAATAAGGATATCGCTGAAAAGCTGGTCATCAGTGTTAAAACGGTCGAAGCTCATAAGGCGCATGTGATGGAAAAATTACAACTTAAAACCCGGCCTGAGTTGGTAGAGTATGCATGGAAGAAAGGGTTGCTTGGATATTCTCTATAAAGGGGCTGAGCGTGTGAGGCGATCTTTAGAAGAACTATGTGCAAAAGTTTCTGCAGATACAGACGCGTCCTTAGTGGCTATTGCAGAGTTTCATTCACCTTCTAAGGGAATCAGATGGACGTATGCTGATCGCCCGGTAAATGAACGGTATAAGCGAATGAGTGTCATGTACGGGAAAGGGGTAGCAGGCAGGGTTTTACAAACAGGCACAGTTTTTAGATGTGAAAATGTTGAAGATCTGCCTCTGCCGCTCAGAGAGTATCCTATTGTGTTATCTGAGAGAATTCGTGCTTTTGTAGCCATACCGGTCATCACCCCTTCTCTTTTTGGCGCCGTTCTTTTCATCGCCTATCGTTCACCCCGCCCTTTACCAGACAAGAAGTTGTGTGACCGGTCGGCATCTACTATACAAGCTTATTTTCAAGAAAGGGAGGCGGTGGAATGAAAAAAGAAACGCTCTCACCTATTCTTCCTGGCCGAAAGGAAGGATTTTTGATTGTAAGAGAAGACGGCGTTGTTACGTCTTTCAATGGTCGTGCAGAGGTTTTATTTCAACGGAGCCAGGAGGAGGCAGTGCTGGAAGATTTGTTTCTTCACCTGTCCCTCGAGGATCTACATAATTGTGAAAAAGGTGTTCTTCTTGAACATTACATCACCCCTCAGGGGGAGAACCCTTCGCCCGTTTTCTTAGTTGTTCACGATTCGGTCGTGTCAGGAATCCGCTATTTTTATATTACGATTCAAAACCTTGCGGAAAGAAGTACCTTTGATCGTGAAAGTTATGAACCATTCAAAGAGCTGCTTGATATTAAGTATGCGTTAGACGAATCTTCCATTGTCGCTCTTACCGACAAAAGGGGAAGAATAAGGCATGTGAACAAGAAATTTTCAGAGATATCGAAGTACAATGTCGAAGAATTAATTGGGCAGGACCACCGTATCTTAAACTCCGGATATCACTCAAAGGATTTTTTCAAAGAGCTGTGGCGTACAATCGGCACCGGCTCCGTTTGGAAAGGGGAAATCCAAAACAAAGCAAAGGATGGATCCTTTTACTGGGTAGATACAACCATTGTTCCTTTTCTGGATGAAAAAGGAAAACCCTATCAATATCTGGCCATACGTAATGAAATTACGGAACGCAAGCGTGTAGAACAAGAGCTCCAACATATGATGACAAAAATCATTGATGTGCAGGAAAATGAGCGGAAGCATGTATCGAGAGAATTGCATGATGGTATTGGCCAAGAGCTGTATAGCCTGCTTATTACTGTTCAAAGACTTGAAAAAGAATACACACACCCATTAATTGACCAGATGAATACAGACATCAGTCAGTTGATTCAAAATGTAAGGGATATGTCCTGGGAACTCAGGCCGTCCGCTTTGGATGAACTCGGGTTAATGCCGGCATTACGCTCGTTTATTAATCGACTAGAAAAATCGTATGGTTTGAATGTGACATTTCAGTCAGACGTCCGCTGCCGGTTATCGCCTGATGTGGAAACAAGTATTTACCGCATCATCCAGGAAGCGCTGACTAATGTAAGGAAATACGCGGATGTAGAGGAAGCGAAGGCTTCAATCAAAGAGGAAAGAGGTGTTCTTTTTATTGAGGTATCGGATGAAGGAAACGGATTCACGGTTGGGCGCTCCAATAAAGGTGTGGGACTGTTCAGCATGGAAGAAAGAGCTCGAGCCGTCGGAGGCTCACTCTCGATCACATCTGCCGAAAACAATGGAACTACAATCAAAGTGAAAATCCCTTTAGAAGCCTGAGAATAAACCAGGCTTCTTTTTTTTGTCTCTCTTCCCTAATGTTTTTCGTCATACTGCCAGTGAGTTATTCAACTCATTGGCAGGTTTCTTGAAGACTCAGTTTCGAGACTTATGCTGAGTGGATGGGGGCTGCGGGGAATAGCTCGCTTTCCGCGGGAGCGCGGTGAGCCTCCTCGGACTGCGTCCTGTGGGGTCTCACCCTGCACTTTTTTCCTCTTAGATATCCGGTTCCGGCGCCTAGCGGCTAGTGAGACTTCCC
>NZ_JAYLVQ010000056.1:0-2663 GCF_035818575.1 Halobacillus sp. HZG1 | reverse complement strand
AACGGGCAGGTTAGTTGAAGACTCAGTTTCGAGATGTTGAGTTGAAAACAACATTTAGTCAATTGGAGTTCTAATTATAACTCTAATTAAATTCAAAAATTCAAGTTAGTTACTTAATTATCGTTGCTACTCCAAAACCAGTTTGTAATAATTGGAATCGGAGCATTTTATTTTTGAATATAGATATTAGTATTTGGGGATTTCTTAATAAAATCATCTATATACACAAAGTGGGGAGTTTATATTGGCTGAAAATGTTACGTCTAACAAGGTAAAGCAAGTAAGTAACTTTATTAAACAAAGTGATAAAACCCTTCACCTTTCATTAGGTGAGGTCACCAATTTAGAGCAAATCGGACAAGGCGGGAACGGCTTAGTTTATTCTGGCATTCAAAACGGCCAGGAAGTCGCTCTGAAGTTTCTAGTGGAGGATAAACAGAAAAGTAAATTACAACGTTTTAAAGCAGAATACTTTAATGTAAAGTTATTAAATGATCAAGATAATATAGTGAACTATATTAATTATGAAGAGTTAGCCATTGATGGCTCATCTATCCCTGTTATTGTTATGAAGAAATATGAGAAACCATTAAAAAAATTAAGAGATGATGCAGATAGTGTTAGTGAGAAAGTATTCATAGAGTTGTTTTATTTCCTGATTAATTCTTTAGAAAAGATACATCAAAAAGGTATAATTCACAGGGATATTAAGCCTGAAAACATATTAGTTACTAAAGAAGGGAAGTTTGTGCTAACAGACTTTGGTATAGCCAGCTATAACCCTGATTTATATGCTTTAAAAGCTAAAACGGAGAAACGTGAAAGATTGGCCAATTACGAATTCTCAGCACCAGAGCAGGCACATAAAGGTGCTGAAGCTGCTCCATCTATGGATATATATGCTGCTGCACAGGTTTGCCAATGGTATGCATTCGGCACAACACATAGAGGAACTAATAGAAGTAGAGTATCAAGCATCTTCAAATCTGAGGAAGCTGAAATTATTGATGTTGTTCTAGAAAAATGCCTTCATAATGATTACTCAAATAGATATCAGAGTGTTAATGAGATATTGCAGGAAATAGAAAGAATCAAGGAATCAAGAAGAACAGTTGATCCTTTTCATGAAATGTATTTGTTGAATGATGCAATTAGAGCAACCTGTCCTTCCGTCTCTAGAGGGGTTCAATATGTTGAAGAAGAGAAGTATATAAAGAGACTAGTGGAAAACATTAATCAAAAAAATTTTAGTTATAATCTTTGGTTTAATACCGGAATAGGAAATAGTGATTTTAGTAAACTTGTGTATTTAGGTAACCGAAAAATTCTAGTTGATTACAGAGAAATAATAATTAAAGGAGTGTGGTTATTTACTGGAAGCAGTTATGATGACCTAATCATTTTAGATACAGAAGAAAATGAACCTTTTGTGATTGACGGTGAAGAGGTTTATTATGCGCTAGTAATCAACGATGAACATGTAGTGCCAAGTCACTATCTAGATTCAGGGTATGTAGAAATAGGCGAGGAGGTCCACAGATTAAAGGATCTTAAAGTCGAAGAACATGATAGATCCAATAGGTATAAGTATTACTTTATTGGAACCAAGTTTCATTCATCTATTATATTTAATAATGATTCTGTCTTAAGTGACTTTCAAGACAAAGTGGATGTGGATGAATCAACAGTTATACAACTATTAAGAAAATTAAGGAGAAATAAGCATGAGGAGGTTATTTATAGGCTATAGAACTCTTTGTATTCGAAGTTAAGTTTTCAACTAACTGGGGCTTTTCTTCAATAATGAGATCTAGCCTTTTCTTATTAAGTATCGAGGCAGTTTTGTTGAATAGGTGAATAACAAAATAGATAAGATACTTGAAGAAAATTCATCAAAACATATAAGGTGAGTGGAAAATATTTTAAAAGCTTTTTATGAATTATTGCCTGTACTTGTAATGGTATTCATTGTCTTTTCCACTATCTATTTAAGGGATAAAGAGGATTTCAGGAAACAATTTCAAGGATTAAAGAAACACAAAATACAGATAACTTTTGTAATGATTACTGTTATTCTTTTTCCGTTTGTAATTTTACTTTTGATTTATATTTTAAAAAATATTGCTACTGTCTTAGGTTAAAAACTTTCTTCAATATAACTACCTATACAAGCTCGTTTCTATTTCACTATCGGAGCAAATTAATAAGGAGGTACTAATGAAACTACCGAAGTGTAATGTATGTAACCATCAATTCAACTGGAAAAAAGTCTACATTTCACTGTTTAAAAGCAATACAATACATTGTGAAAAATGTGGCACGGACCTTGATGCAACTAACCTCGGAAGACTGAAGGTTTTTTTTGTTTTATTACCAATGTTATTAATTAGCTGGATTTATAATATATATGATTACTCTGACTTTGGATTTTTAATTAGTTTATTAGTAATGATTCTTATAGCTTTTTTAATCTCATTGTTCTTGCCATATTTAGTTAAATATGAATCAAGTGTATAAGTCTTTAAGGGTTAATCGATATTGGTGCTTTTATGAACGTAAAGGTGTTATCAATAAATTTTGTGAATAATTTCACTTAAACTAAAGGGTGCATTAGTTGAAGAACTCCAAAGTACCTCGGTTTCAAGTCTTCACGAAACGGGGGC
>NZ_JAYLVQ010000055.1:0-64253 GCF_035818575.1 Halobacillus sp. HZG1 | reverse complement strand
TCTTGCTGGAAGGTAGTTTCGAGAATTTCTTCCAGCAAGAGGGTGGAGGGGAATGGCGAGACTCCTGCGGGAAAAAAGTGCTTGGTGAGACCCCACAGGACGCAGTCCGAGGAGGCTCACCGCGCTCCCGCGGAAAGCGAGCTATTCCCCGTAGCCCCCATCCACTCAACAAAAGTCTCGAAACTGAGTCTTCCACTAAAGAGAGCTTTTAATGAACGAGCACTTTAAGTCTTCCTTCCTATTTAAATCGTCCTGGGTGTTGCCGATATTTATAGATGTCAGACATCATATGAAGGAGTGGTGATTTTGAAACGTCTCTACATACTATTCGTCCTCCTTTCCTTGCTCATAGGAATGGCAGGATGTGCGAACAATGAAACGAAAGCGAATACAGAAGATCCGATAAGCGCTGGTCTGATTGTCACAGACAGCGGTCTTGGTGACGATTCTTTCAGTGATTCAGCTTTTCAAGGACTCGAACAAGCCCGTGATGAGTTGGGCATCACTTTTGATTATCGTGAACCATTTGAACAGGATTATGAAAAGAATGCCCAGGAATTATTAGAACAAGACCATGATGTCATCATCGGGCTTGGATATAATTCGCAGGAAGCCATTGAGAAGTTAGCGCAAGAAAATCCTGATCAAGCATTTGTCATGATTGATGCTGTCTCTGAACTTGAAAATGTAACGTCCATCACCTTTAAAGAAGATGAAGGCAGTTACTTGATCGGGCTCATTGCCGGAATGAAAACAAAAACAGGGACTGTCGGATTTATTGGCGGCGAAAAAATTCCAGTTGTCGAACGTTTTGAAAAGGGTTTCAAAGCAGGAGTGAAAGAAGCGAATCCAGATGCAAAGATTCTTTCTGAATATGCAGAGACCTTTGATGATGATGAACGAGGAGCGACGATCACAAACGAGATGGTGGCAGAAGGTGCTGACTTCGTCTTTCCTGCGGCAGGTTTTACAGGCATAGGCGTGCTGAAAGAAGCTCAGAAACAGGAAATTTACGCATTCGGTGTGGATAGCGACCAGTTTTTCGTAGCGGAAGAAGCCGTCGTCTCTTCCATGCTTAAAAATGTTAACGTCGCTCTCTATGATGTGATGAAACGTTTGAGTGATGGACAAAAGCTCGATGGAGGAACACAAACGCTCGGCATTCAGGAAAATGGCGTAGGACTTGCTCCGATCCGAGTGATCGAATTGACCTCTGAGGAACAAAATCTATTAAATGAAGCGACAGGAAAGTAAGGAGGAAACGTGATGACTATTGGAAGAAGATTGTACACAATGACTCTCATTCCATTACTTTTATGCCTGGCTCTCATTAGTTTCATTGTTTTTCAAATGATGGACTTACAACGCGCGTCCAATCAAGATGTTCAAATTCTACTTGAAGGGAAAGAACTGCATGGTCAGCTCGTCAGTGTGGAACAGGCTTTGACCACCTATGGATATAACCCTTCAGAAGCTTCACGCAGCGAAGCCGAGGTTCTGATCGAACAAACCGACAGCATCTTCGGGGATATGGAACCCCTCATTGCAACAGAAGCTCAGGAACAATGGTACAACCAGGCACAGTCAAAGTTTGAAAATTGGACAGAACTTGCATCAGGGGCCCTGGCAAGCAACGATACCAATGAAGTACAACGTCAAGCTGCGCGTACCGGTGGGATCATCAATGATATCTACATGCTTCAAAGAGAAGCGCAATCTTGGTATGACGCTCAAATGATGAATCAGAAACAGACCATACAAAACTTGATCCTGTTCACAATCATCGCAGCTGCCGTCCTTGTAGTTTCTACGATTCTTTCAACTACAAGACTAACGAAACTTATCGCGCGGCCAATTCGTGACCTCGCTGAAAAAGCCTCCGAAGTGGCTAATGGAAACTTAACAACTTCGATTGAAGTTAGCGATAAAGAGAAGGACGAAATTGGTCAACTGAAGCGATCCTTCCGTACAATGATCGGTAATTTGGAAGGAACCGTTCAATCTGTTCATCACATCGGGCAGAATGTACAAGATTTCAGTTCCCGTCTTCACAATGAAATGGGAGGCCTTTCTGAAATATCAAGTCAAGTAGCCCATTCAACCGATGAACTTGCCCAAGGGAGCCAATCCATTTCTGAAGATGTCCAGGATGTGGCAAATCTTATGGATGATCTCCACCAGGGATTTGAAATGAATCGTGAACAGGGGCAATCCTCGAGGAAAGCCAGTCAGCAAGCCCTCACTTATGTCGAGGAAGGACAGACGAGCATAACAGATCAACGGGCGCTTATGGACCGAAGTGCAGCATCCATCGCGAACGTAGAAAAGTCCGTGAATCATTTCATCCAATATACGGATCAAATTGAATCTACCGTAAAACTCGTCAATGATATTGCAGAACAGACAAACCTTCTAGCCCTGAATGCTGCGATTGAAGCAGCACGCGCTGGTGAACATGGAAAAGGCTTTGCTGTCGTAGCGGAAGAAGTGCGTAAACTCGCCGATCAATCCACTTCAGCTACGGGACACATCACTGAAATGGTCAAGCAGATCAGAGAAGGCGTCCAAGTCATTGAACAGGAAATGCAGGAGACCATTCAAATTTCTGAGCAGCAAAACCTTTCGGTCGATACATCTAAGACAGCTTTTGAAAAAATAAGCGCCCAAGTGAAGAGAATCGACGAACAGCTGGAATCACTGGTCAATGGCTTAGATGAATCTAAAGATAAGAGTGCAAATGTTTATGTTTCCGTAGAGAATGTGAGCAGTATCGTTGAAGAGACGGCTGCTGGCACAGAGGAAATCTCTGCGTCTACCGTCGAGCAGCAAGCGGCCTTCCAACAGATGATCAAAGAAACGGATCACCTTGAAGATATGGTGGCTGACTTGAACGAGCAACTACAGCATTTTGAATGGAATCAACAATACGCAGAAAATCCTCTAGAAAAAGAGATTGAAGTAGATTTTGAAGATGACGCTGAAAGACCCTACACCGCTTCTGCTTAATGAAGCGGTGTTTTTTTATCTGCGTGTCGGTCTACCGGCAGGGCGTTCGAGAGATCGAAGGTCTTCATCGATGTTCATCACCTTTTGTTCCACCATCTGTCTCGCGTCTGCTACTCCTTTGTTATAAAAGAAGGGGCCCATCTCTTCCGCTAACTTATGTACCCATTGTTCAGCGGCAAGGTCACCAATCACTTCTCCCCGTTCTAACTCAAAATATTCTTTCACCTGAACCACCATATATTCTCTTTCTTCTTTCTTTAATTTCATATTCTCCCCCCCTTTTTCCTTATCCTATCATATTGTCTTTCATCCCTGTCACACAGACCGCATCGTTGGGTTTTTCTGATTTGAAGTGGATCCTCACATGTTTAAATCCTGCTTTTACAAGAAGGCTTTGCATTTGACCACCCAGCACTTCCGTCGTGTCATCGGTCGCCTCCTCTTCATGCGGAACCATCGTCAGGGCGATTTTCCCCTGTTCGCTGAGCAGCGTACACAAGTGGCGGAGAATTTCTATGGGATCCTCCCAAAAAGTGATATTGTTGACAGCGTAAATTTTGTCCAAAGGTTTGTGGAAATGCAGCAGTTGACAAGCCTCGCCATGAAAAATACCAACCTGATTTGAGTATGTTTGATCATTTAACTTCCTTAAAACCATTTCAACCATCGGCTCTGAAGGATCCATCCCATACAAAACCTCCGGTTCGAGGGCGGCTATTCTCTTCAAAGCTGCTCCAGAACCAAACCCGACCTCTAAAACGCGATCTTCTTTTCCTATATCCAGAAATGATAAGGTCCAGTCGTTTAACTCCCTGTTTTCTCTTTCCATAAACATCCCGGCGAACTTACCTGTGATTCCTTTTGGTTTTGCGAATTGATTATAAATCATATCCCCGTCCTCCTTTTCTACCCCTTTACCCCTATCTTTTTAGGTTCACGCATTCCGAAAGTAGTATTAGTTTTTTTCTGGTCGGTTTGTTTGTATGATAAATGACAGAGGGAATTATGTAAGACCCATATAATGAGAATCATAGGGGGAGATTCGGTTGAAGAAGTTCATGCCATTTTTCCTGCTGGCGATCCTGTTTATGACGGCCTGCAGTGATACATCTACAAATAATAAAGATTGGACAGAAGCTTCCTGGGAAGAAATCGAAGCAGAAGCAGAGGGTACAGAAGTCCGCCTGTACATGTGGGGTGGCGATGAAGGAATCAATGCCTACATCGATGACTATGTCACACCACAGGTGGAGGACGAATACGGGGTTTCGCTGAAACGCGTTCCTCTCGACACACCGGAAATACTACAAAAGCTCCAAACAGAAAAACAAGCGGATAAACAAGAAGGCTCAATTGATGTGATATGGATCAATGGAGAGAATTTTAAGAATGCGAAAGAAAACGAATTGCTGATGGGATCTTTTACAGAAGTTCTTCCTAACTTCAATGACTACTACAATACTGAAGATCCAGCTTTCCAAAGGGATTTCGGTACGGAAGTGGAAGGCATGGAAGCACCTTGGGGCAAAGTCCAGTTCGTGTTTCATTATGATTCAGAAAAGATTGAAAACCCTCCCGCTACATTTCAAGAATTACAAACGTGGGTAGCTGAAAACCCTGGCAAGTTCACCTATCCTAGTGCGGAGGAATTTACAGGCAATGCATTCTTAAGACACGTCTTGTATGCTCAAGCAGAACAGCCTGCGGATATTTATGAACAACCATTGGAAGAGAACAACATCACTCCAACTGCCGAGCGTACATGGTCCTATCTGAATGAAATGGAGAACAATCTCTGGCGCTCAGGGGAGCATTACCCAAACAGCCTGACAGAGTTAGACCGTTTGTACAGTCAAGGAGAAGTATGGATGACGATGGGGTATAACGAATCGCGTGCGGAATCACTGATTGAAGAAGGCGTATTCCCTGCTTCTACTCGTTCGTTCGTCATGGAACCAGGGTCCATCGGAAATACACATTTTCTCTCCATCCCTTTCAACAGCCCGAATCAACCTGGGGCATTAGCCGCCATCAACTTCATGCTTTCACCAGAAGCCCAGCTTGAAAAATATAAACCGGATGACTGGGGAGAAAATACACCGATCAGTTTCGATCAATTGCCTGAAGACATCAAAGAGGAATTCAAGGCTGTCGAACGAGGGGAAAGCGTGTTATCAACAGAGGAACTTCAAGAAAGCTTCCTGCCAGAATCAGAAGCCGCCTATGTGGATTGGATGAAGGAAAAGTGGTTCAATGAAGTTGTTCAAAAATAAAACCTTCCTTCTCTTCCTACCTGCGGGCGCCTTTTTGATCATCCCTTTCTACGGATTCCTTTATGCGGTCATTCAAAGCTTAGGTGGAGAAGGGTTCACTCATTATCATGAGATTTTAAACTCCGAACGTTTTCTGTCTTCTGTCTGGTTTAGTATCCGAACAGCAGGGATAGCGACCATTCTTTCCATCATCCTTGGCCTTGGTTTCACCAAATGGTTTCACCCGTTGTTGACCCATACCTCACACAGGGTGATGGTTTGGATTCCCATGCTTTTTCCTCATTTCGTTTGGGGATATATGATTATTCTTCTACTCTCGGAAACAGGATGGATGGCTCAAGCTTTCACAGCTGCCGGCTGGTTGGAAGACAGATCAAACTTTCCCGTATGGACCCGTGATCCGCAAGGCATAGGAATCATCATCACTTATGTATGGAAAGAGGTCCCTCTTGTGATTTTGCTGCTTTTTCCTGTGTATGCATCTATCCGTCCGGAGTATTATGCTCTTGTAGACAGCCTTGGAGGCAATGCGTGGCACCGCTTTACTGCGGTCGATCTGCCTAACCTCCTCCCTGTTCTCGTGGAGTCATTTTTGATTATCTTCTCGTTCACTCTGGCAGCCTATGAGGTTCCAGCACTCATCGGAACCACCTTCCCCGAGATGATATCTGTGCTTGGGTATGAGTGGTTTTATGGAAGCTCCTGGGATGACCGCCCACTGGCCTTTGCCGCCATGGTCTTGACCAGTTTATTCCTCCTGATCCTGACATTAGTGGGTTACTTTATATTAAGCCGCCCGAGGTGGAGAGCGATGAGGGGGAATCGACCATGATTCGTAAAAAAGCGTGGTTTCTGATTTTAACTTTGCTTCTTTTCGTCATACCGCTGACCGCCTTGCTATTGCAAAGCTTAAGTGCCCCTTGGCGCTTCCATACGGGACAAGGCCTAGACTGGGGATGGCAGGGGTACGCCATCCTATTTGAAAACCCACAGTTGTGGGAAGCGACGTTCATTTCCATTGGAATCGGGTTTGCTGTGCTGTTCATGAATGTCACAATCGGTTTGTTTACAGGAAAAGCACTGGTCTCCTACGCTTACCGTGGAAAAGCCTGGTTGGAGGCTCTGCTTTTATCGCCCATTTTGATTCCATCCCTGGCCATTGCCATGGGCTTGCATTTATTTATGATTCGCATCGGCCTTGCAGACACCATCTGGGGCGTCATGCTCATCCATTTAGTACCGACTGTCCCATACAGCATCAAGATTTTTCATAACAGTTATCAGCAAATGGGAAAAGCCATGATGGAGCAGCCTCACATTCTTGGAGCAGGATTTTGGACCCAGGTCTTCACTGTAGAGCTCCCTTTACTCAGACCTGCGATCCGGAGCCTCACCTTTTTAACGATTGTGATCAGCTTGAGTCAATATGCCCTTACCGCCATTATCGGAGGTGGCCGGGTGCTGACGTTGCCATTGGTCTTTTTTCCTTTTCTGGATAATGCGAACACGTCAATCATGGCGGCATTCTCGATCTGGTTTGCACTTATCCCCCTTTTCATGTACATCATCATCGAAGTTTTGATGATGTTTCTCCCCTACTCTCGATTGCCATGGAGGAATCATCGATGACACAGAAGAAATTAGAAATGAAAAACATTACGAAAACCTTTCATCAGGATAAGATTTTGAGTGAACTGACTTTCCATCTGGAGAAAGGGGAAGTCATGAGCATTGTCGGACCCTCAGGGAGTGGCAAAACGACATTGCTCCGTATCCTCGCAGGACTTGAAAAACCGAGCGATGGCAAAATCATCATGAATGGGAAAGACATTACGAAACAGAAAGCGAACCAGAGAAGCATCAGTCTCGTTTTTCAGCAGCCATTGCTTTTCCCGCATATGACTGTAAAAGAGAACATCGTTTACGGTGCAAAAGTCTCAAAAAAATATAAAGAACAAAAGGTTGAATCTTTACTGGAAGCTATTGGAATGGTGCGTTTCCAGAATCATTATCCTTCTGAAATTTCGGGCGGGCAACAGCAGCGGGCGGCTCTCGCCCGTGCGATGGCTACAGAACCTGAGGTGATCCTGTTTGACGAACCCTTCAGTAGTTTGGATCCATCTTTAAGGCAGGATTTGAGGTACTGGGTGCGGGACTTCCTTTCCTCGAGAGAAACGACCGCGGTATTCGTTACACACGATATGGAGGAAGCGATGATTATGGGCGATCAAATCGCTGTCTTTGAAGACGGGAACTTTCAACAAATCGGCACAGCTGAGACGTTACACAAGTCTCCAGCCAACTTGAGGGTTGCTTCCTTTTTAGGGGGCCATTTGATTTTAAATGATCACGAATTCGCTCCTTTACATGATGTTCAAGTAGGGACTAAAAAAACAGTGGAAGATGGGGTGAACTTCCAGGCTACTGTCGAGCATATCACTTACCAGCACGGACGGCCGATTGCCCATTTATATGTCATCGATCTTAAGAAAAAAGTATCTCTTCCGTTCGACGGAACGTTCCCCTCGCGGGAAGTCCAGGTTACGATTCCGACTGATTCCATAAGGACCTTCAGCGGAGAGACCCTATGAACAAAAAAAACATAGTACGGACGGCTTTGTTCCTTGGCCTATTTATTGCTCTTGCCTGGTTTGTCCGCTCCCGTTTTGACGTAAGTGCGGATAACATCCGCTCCTATATTCTATCTTTCGGAGCATTGGGACCACTTATTTTCATGGCGCTGTATATCATCGGCCCGATCGTCGTATTTCCTACCTCCGTCCTTTCACTCGCTGCGGCTTTCGCTTATGGAATCTGGCCCGGTATGCTGTATATCGTCATCGGAGCAACAGGAGCTGGAGTGACTGGGTATATCATGGGAAGGTTTTTCGGAGACTCTGTACTTAAATTCCACCAGTCGAAATGGGCCGGGAACATCTATGAACGGATGCAGGGCCAGGGATTCCTTTATGTGTTCGTCCTGCGTCTTATTCCACTCGTCGGTTTCGACATTTTGAGTTATTTGGCAGGAATGACGAGAGTGAAGTTCCTCTCTTTTGTTCTGGCGACGGTGATTGGGATGCTTCCCGGAACGTTTGCCTACAGCCTGGTGGGCACCAGTCTCGCGAGTGGAGACCGCACACTGATTCTCATCGCCTTCAGTGTTTTCATCCTTCTCCTCGTCACCACCTACCTCTTCCGCAACAAAGTAAGAACCTGGCTCAAACTCTAAACGGTATTCCATGATCCAGCAGGATTCCAAAAGACTCACTTTTGAAATGTTTCTGGAAAAAAAAGAGTCTTTGATCGCGTCGAAGAGGACGCATCAAAGACTCTTTTTACTTATATTTAGCCATGAACTCACGATCAATTTTATTTTTCAACTGCCATGCCTTCTTGTTATGTGAACTGACAAGTCCATACACAAGAAACCCCTTCTTTCCGCCTGTTGATAAAATATATAGGGCATTCTTCTGTGGGACGAACGAATCCAATGATAAGCCCGAAAGATAATTTTTCAAGTTCTGCCAAAGGACCGGCCCTTGTCTTACCGCATACACCCCACTTTTTGGCAGGTCCGGATAATCAATCATTGTCACACAATCCCCGGAACCAAACATGTAATCAAAGTCACGGAATTGGAGAGTAGATCGTATAAGTGCGAAAGAGCGTTCATCTATGGCGAGTGACGAGTTTTCAAAAATCGTATCTCCAATGGCACCCCCCAGCCATAGCACACCCGTATGACGTACTCGATTGCCTTTGTCCGTTTTGACGAATTCCTCAAAAACCTCTTCCACTCGTTCATTCTGCCAGACACGCACGCCTTTTTTCTCCAGTAAATTTTTCAATCTTGCAGAGACCCATTTCGGTCCATCAGCAAGTATTCGGTCAGATGTAATTAAACGGACCTGCCCCGGAATCTTGTGTTTGTCCTTATAGGCTTGAATAGACATCGCAAGCTCTGTGCCGGCAGCACCTCCTCCGACAATGAGGGGCTTAGTCGTCTCTCTCAAATCTCTCATCTCATCTGTAAATTCGTAATTCGGCTTAATTGTCCGAGCAGCTGAATCCTCAAATGCTAAGGGTAAACTTTTAGATCCTATATCAAAACTGACAACATCAAAGGGATATACAGACCCATCTTCACAAACGACTTTTTTTTGCTTCGGTTTGATAAAGGCTGCTTTTTTAGGGATCCAATGGACGTTGGCTGAATTTGCTAACTGTCGAATATCTACACGAATATCCTCTTCCGAATAAAGCCCTTCAGTGAAACCTGAAAACATTCCTGAATAATACTGATAGGGGGAAGGTGTAATCATACAAACATCGACCTGTCTCCAATTTTCATTCCGCAGTCGACTTACTATTTCCAAGTGGGCATGACCTGCACCAACGAGCAATAACCTTTTTGACAAGAGAGCACCTCCTTACAGAAAACGTCCACATGGCAGAACCATGTGGACGTGTACTTTAAAGACTTGCCTGTAAAAACTCCTCTACTTCCTCTGGAGTTTTAGCATTCGCACTATGAAGGTGGGCTTTTTTGTTGCCATCTTTAAAAATCAGGATGCTTGGGATCCCCATCACTTCATACTTTTCCGCGATTTCCGGTAGTTCATCGCGATTGACATTATACCAATCGTACCCACTGTATTCCTCCAGGATATCTCCGATAAACATCTCCATTCGTCGGCAATCTGGACACCAGTCTGCTTCGAATTTTACGATGACCGGACGATCGCTTGCAATTGTCTCGTTGAATTTATCCGTTGTATGAATGGCTTCCATCAAACTCAATCTCCTTTATTTATAACTACTATTATCATACCCAAAATGTATGCATTTGTCTTTCCTCAGGCTTACTTATACTCCACCCGGCCCAATAGCCATGCGGCAAGCAACCCTCCAAGGAAAGCAACAATGCTTACAAGCATCATCACACCTGTGCCGGGCAATCCCGGGAAAATAACGAATACAGAACCGATGACTAGACCGATGATGACCGCAAAGGTTCCAGACGTATAATTTTCAAGGAAAAACTTAACAATCTTACTCATTACCACGATTCCACAAACAATTCCTGCCCCTACGACAGCAATGATATCAATGCGAAAGTCAGAGATCCCTGAAGTGACGGTTGTATAAACTCCGATAATCAACAAAATGAATGAACCACTAATCCCAGGCAAAATCATCGCACTGCTTGCAATCCATCCAGAGAAAAACAATAAAATGTATCCAGCGAATGAGAGATTTTGCATCGGTTCGGATTCCGCTGTCTGGAAAAATGCCATCGAGGCAACGAGGACAGCTCCGATCAGCAATAACAAAAAATGTTTCGCTTTAAAATTATGCTTCACATCTGCTTTATGTGTTAAATACGGCAGCACGCCGATGATCAGACCCAGAAAGAAAAACTGTGTAGGGCCCGGGTAGTGTTCAAACAACCACTCAATTAAATTTGCCATCAAACCGATAGCAATGACCACTCCAATTCCTAGTGGCAGCAGGAATTTTAAATGTCTTTTCCATTCCTTACTAAAAAAACCGTTAATGGCTTCGATCAGGCGGTCGTAAATGCCGAGAACGACAGCAATTGTCCCTCCGCTCACACCCGGAACGACGTCACTCGCTCCCATCAGCATGCCTCGGTAAATATTTCTCCATTCCCACATATCTTTGGCTCCTTTTATATCTAACCCTTTTCCTTATTATTCTATCAGATTTCTCTAAGCTTTTATGATACATTTTCATGAAAAGAAATACAATCTGTACAAAATGAAAGCCCACTTCCCTGTGATTTCGGTTCCTACGATTAGAAATCATCCCCCAAGACTCTATCACTCTTTCAATAACAAGCACCTTTTGAGAATAGAAAAATTGATGGAAGAAGGAACTCCCACAACATAAAGTGAAAGTTCCTTCTGTAATCAAGCTGATGTTTTTTCTTGTTTATCTTTCCCTCGATCAAGTGCGATTTTATCTGCACGAAGGGCTTTATATAAGGAAACGACCATTA
The DNA here is from genome assembly GCF_035818575.1 of Halobacillus sp. HZG1. Taxonomy (NCBI): domain Bacteria; kingdom Bacillati; phylum Bacillota; class Bacilli; order Caryophanales; family Bacillaceae; genus Halobacillus; species Halobacillus sp. HZG1. The sequence continues at coordinate 52,949 of NZ_JAYLVQ010000055.1, read as the reverse complement.
AAATCATGATGAAAGAAAATGGAAAGGCTGCTGATATAAGCGCGTTCTGAAGCGCCTGCAATCCACCGGAGTATAACAGCACAGCGGCCATGGACGACTGGACAATCCCCCATACGAACTTAACCATAGTAGGCGGTGTCAGGGATCCATTTGTCGTCTGCATTCCTAATACAAAGGTCGCAGAGTCTGCGGATGTAATGAAGAATGTCCCGATCAATACCATTGCAATAATTGAAAGAACTAATCCCAACGGGTAATTATCGAATGTCCCGAACATCACCTGCTCTGTAGCTAGATCGGAAAGTCCTCCCTGATCCTGCTGAACTTTAATTGCAGATGATCCGAAAGTAGAAAACCATAGAAAACCTATAGCAGAAGGTACAAGTAGGACACCGGACAGAAATTCACGAATCGTACGTCCTTTGGACACTCGAGCGATAAAGATTCCTACAAATGGAGACCATGCAATCCACCATGCCCAGTAAAATACTGTCCAGTTGTTGATCCAGGTACGGTTCTCTTCATTGTTCGGTGCAAGTCGGAAACTCATGGACGGCAGGTTTTGTAAGTAGGCGCCAATCGTGTCTGTAAACATATTCATGATGAACAGCGTAGGACCTACGACCAGCGTAATGGCTAACAGAGCAATAGCTAGAATCATATTGGTGTTACTTAAATACCGGATTCCTTTGCTCAATCCGGTATAAGCGGAGATCATGAACAGAACAGTCACCACACCTATGATGAGCAACTGAATACCGAAGGAATCTTCCAGCGGTGTGAGGAACGTCAATCCACCATTGATTTGTGCCGCACCAAAGCCAAGAGTCGTGGCCACACCGACAATAGTCGCAAATACAGCGATGATATCGACAACTTTCCCCCATGGACCATTCATTTTATCCCCGAATAAAGGCTCGAGTGTGGAGCTGATTAAGGCTGGGGCCCCTCGACGGAATTTGAAATAAGCGAGGACTAGAGCAACGATGGCGTAGATTCCCCATGCATGAACCCCCCAGTGGAAGTACACGAAACGCATGGATTCATTCAGAGCGGCGGCTGTACCCGTCTCTGTGGTCGGAGCGTTATTGGAGTAGAAGTAAATCGGTTCTGCCGCTCCCCAGAAGACGAGACCGATTCCCATCCCGGCACTGAAAAGCATCGCGAACCATGTGGCGTAATTGTAATCAGGCTTGTCCGTAGGCTTTCCGAGTTTCATTTTTCCATAAGGACTGAAAATCATATAAAGACAGAAAATCACAAAACCAGTAACGATCAGCAAGTAATACCATCCAAAGTGAACAGAGATGTAAGATTGAATACTACCTGTGATGCTTTCAAGATTCTTCGGGGCAACCGAACCCCAAACGACTGAGAATAATGCAATAGCTAATGTAACCCAAAAAACGGAAGTGACTTTTTTCATTGTAAACTCCTTTCCAAAACCTTTGCGTATTTTCGATACAGAGGGATGTTCATTCGAGGGGGAAATGACTGATGTATGTTTATCGAATACCCAAACCAAGAAAAAGTAAACAATTCGTCGAATTATTCCGACAAAAATATAGCCCAAAAGACGGGTGTCTTCTGGGCTTTATCCATTTATAAGTTTTTTGCGTGATTAATAGAGTAAAGCTTCCAGCCACGGATGTTCTGGCTGATGATGCATCAGTGCCTGCTTCAACCACTCTTTCTGATGTTCATTCAAATATGGGAAGACATGGACGAAGTCCTGTTCATCTTTCTCTGTTGTATGAGTGGATTTATAGAGGAGCACGATCTCTGGGTTCAAGTACGCGTACCCTTGTTCTGATTGCAGTTGCATACGGCTGGTTTCAAAGGTGATGGAAGGATCTCTTCTGAACTGCCAGCGACGTCTGTTCTGTTCATTGAGAAGAATTTCAAAATGATGACCCTCCTGAGAAGAAGCATGGATCTCATGGACAGGTAGTATAAGGTTTTCCCCTTCCCAGCGCTTGAGTTCCTTCTCTTTTGCGACATGCAAATCCCACGTTTTCAATGTTCTGTATAACGCGTGTTGATCTTCACGGAAAATGGCGACTTCTACATCTTCGTGATGTCTCGTTTCTTCACCGATATGAAGATCAATAGCCCATCCCCCTGCAAACATCCACTCACCCTCAAATCCACTTAACCACTGGCGGACTTCTCTACATTTTTCAAACATGCGAACCCCCTCTTTATCATTTTGTCCGAGTTTAAAAACGCTTATCCCAATCATTCTTCCACTCTTTCTTTTGGAAAAGTTTTCTTATAGGATGGAAGATAGATCTTCACATGGGGGAATGGATATGCTGAAAGGAAATCTTGTTGAACTACGTCCTGTTTCAAAGGAGGACTTGAAACACTTGTTTAAGTGGGCGAATGATGAAGAAATAGCGAACCTTGCACACGGAAGTGGTTCCGCCTATCAAAATAACAATCCGCAGGAAGACATTGAAGCTTTTTATGAAAAGAACCTCACTGCACAACCGCTTTGGGAAACTGGCCGTGTGTTTATGGTTTATACGATCAGCACCAAAGCGCCTATAGGTAAATGCAGTTACAGCAGCCTTAATCCAGTGACAAGGGCTGCAGAAATCGGCTTAAGCATCGGGGAAAGAGAGTATTGGGGCCATGGATATGGCAGAGATATCATTCAAACATTGTTGAAACATCTCTTTCACACCTTGAACCTTGAACGGGTTCAACTGGATACATGGAGCGGCAATACACAAGCGCTGAGACTCTATGAAAAAACAGGTTTCCAGACAGAAGGGCGACTTAGGAAAAATGAATATGTGGATGGTGCCTATCATGACACCATCCTCATGGGGATGCTTCGCTCTGAATTCCAGGGTTGAATGTTTTTCGCAGGAAAATGTAGGGAATAAACAAATCGATCATCATATTCATGTTCATCTATAATCTATGATTCATGAAAGGAGTCCACGATGAAAGATCAACTCAAAAACCCTGTTTTCCTCATTTCTGCAACCGTCATCACTGTCCTCGTCATCGTAGGAGCCGTCAACCCTGAAGGCTTCGGTACTGTCGCTGGTACCTTATTCGAGTTTACTACGGTTAATTTCGGCTGGTTTTATCTCATCTCTGTCTTCGGCTTTGTCATTTTCCTAGCCGCTCTCGGACTAAGTAAATACGGAAAAATTAAGATCGGACCACAAGATTCAAAGCCTGAATTCCCTTTCTTCACGTGGATCGGCATGCTCTTCTCTGCCGGATTCGGTGTAGGACTCGTATTCTGGGGAGTCGCAGAACCGATGAGCCACTTCTTTGAAACGCCATTCTCAGATTTGGATGCCCAAACCGAAGATGCCGCACGTGTTGCCATGGGGTATTCTTTTTTCCACTGGGGAATTAACCAATGGTCCGTTTTCGCCATTGTGGGCCTGCTCATAGGCTTCCTGCAGTTCAGAAAAGATAAGAATGGTCTCGTATCGACAGCTCTTGAACCTGTGCTCGGGAAATCAAAGCCTGTGAAGTACACCATCGACTCATTAGCCGTTATCGCTACTGTTATGGGAATCGCCACGTCCCTTGGACTGGGAATCCTGCAAATGAACGGTGGTTTAAACGCGGTGTTCGGCATACCGAATAGTACATCGATCCAGCTTATCATAACAGGCGTACTGCTCGTCTTATACTTAACTTCATCCAGTACTGGATTAGAAAAAGGAATTAAATGGCTCAGTAACCTGAACCTGGCCCTTTGCTTGGTTTTACTTCTATTCGTTTTCTTTGCCGGCCCGACTGTCTTTATTTTAAATAGTTTCACCTTAGGGATCGGCGATTATATTTCCAACTTTGTGGGGTATAGTCTAAGGCTGACTCCTTATGAAGGGGGGAGCTGGCTCCGGGACTGGACCATATTCTATTGGGCATGGGTTATTGCTTGGTCTCCATTTGTGGGGGCTTTCGTTGCGCGCGTTTCACGGGGCCGTACGATCAGAGAGTTCATATTCGGTGTCCTTGTCGTCCCACCTTTGATTGCATGTTTATGGATCGCGGTTTTCGGTGGAACGGCCTTGAACAGTGACTTGAATAATGGAACGAAGATTGCTGAAGCCGTCAACAATGATGTGACGGTGGCACTCTTTAAAGCCTATGAATATCTGCCTCTTACAGGTATTCTGTCTTTCTTGTCCATTCTACTAATTGCAACGTTCTTAATAACATCTGCAGACTCCGCCACGTATATTCTGGCGAGTATGACGACGAATGGCAGTCTAACCCCTGCCCTTGCTATTAAAGTAATTTGGGGTGTATTGATGGCAGCCATTGCTGGTGTGCTGCTGGTTGCCGGCGGACTGGATGCATTGCAGACGGCGTCCCTCGTCTCTGCTCTTCCATTTACAGTGATTATCATCCTCTTCGTCTATGCTTTTACAAAGATGATACGAAAAGAGCCTCTACCGGAAAGACGCAAAAGAAAGAACGAGTGAGAGAGAAAAAAGGTGTCATTCCAATAATTGGAGTGACACCTTTTCTTCTTCATACTTCTAGATCTCTGGATCATCTATACTCCAATATCCTCCATCAATCGGATCTTGGGCAGTCTTACTCTCCCCTATCCCCCATGACCCTGCGAGCGTCAGCAAAAGAACAACAAACAACCCGGCTAACCTTTTCATAGTAGAAAACCTCCATTTATTTTTATATTCTTTCTAAATAAGCGAGTGGCAGTTGAGCAAAAAAATAATCTCCCTGTTCCTGGATGAAACGGTGATAGGAATTCCTGAGCATTTCCCTGTCTCCTGTAGCCAGTCCCAGATAACTTTCTTGAAAAGGCGTGAGTGACGAAAAGGAATCCAGAATCTCCTGTGTTTTTTTATAATCCCCCCTAGCAAGAGCAAGGTGGGCCTGCTCTACTGGGTCTGTAGAGGTGATCCCTTCTGTTCTTTGATGGAAGGAGGATATGAAAGGAAGCGAGTGATTTTTCACCATTTGCAAAAACCGAAAATGCCCATCCTTTTCAGCGATTTCCATAGACTTTTGTAATGATTCCATAGAAGATTCATAGCCATTAAAGAGCTGGCATAATGCCAAATCATGATGCATACGGCTCTTTCTTCGTGATGAAACTTCTGTGTTGATCATTTTATAGGCATAACGACTCGCAAGAATAGAGTTATTGGTCTTCCAGTAGTGATAGAAAAGGAGCTCTTGATAACGTTGGTTCAAATAATAGTACATCAAAGGTTCGTCTACCTGCTGAAGCGTCTGATCGCATTCATCCAAGTACTTATCCAAGGCTGTAAACACTTTTAAATCCTGATAAGAATAAACGAGGGTGAACAAATGCAGGCAACGTAACGATGGATGCGTGAATTGAAGATCTTTTAGTTCATCTAAATAATTCTTGTTATTATCTCTTTCATTCTGAGACAGAATCACCCGATATAAATGACCCGCCTCTTTATTTATGTACGGAGAATCTGTAATGACAGAGAGCTCCTCAAAAAAATCATTCATATAAAAAAATTCCATGCAGACGATTTGTTCATCAATAGCAGAGGGGAAGTGGGAGAGGATATAGTCTTTCGTCTTCAAGACAGCATCTCTTCTAGGGTACTTCCTTAAGTAATCGAGGTAAACATCATATAAAGAGGAAGCGCGACCCATTTGGAGCTTTCGCAAGGGGCTTGGTTCAATTAGTTGGTATTCTGGCACAACGTTCGCCCTCCTTATCTATCTTTCCTCTATTTTATTGAATTTTCGAAAATATGTCCATAAATATTTAAAGATAATGAAATATTTATGGATTATATTTCCTTTTAATCAACAGTTCCTTTTCTTGAAGACTCAGCTTCGATATTTCTGTGTGATTCTAGGGGCTCCGGGAAAAGATTCGTCATGCCCATCGCCCCTTTACCGGGTAAGTTGCTCGAAGCCACTTCTAAAATTTCGGCTCATATGATTGAGAGAAGTGGGCCACTCCGCAGCACATAAAAGCTTGATAAGGTTTGGATATAAAAAAAGACACTACTTGAATGTAGTGTCAGAAAATGTTTGAGGTGAGGTACCATACGTTCCATAAAAGCAGGCTGTAGACAATGAGACGCTCACTATTGGAGCCTGTTCGAAAGGTGAAGATGAATTGTATGTGCTTCTTTGAAAAAGGATAAACCAACGGGATACCTTTTTTCGTTATGTAATCACCAAATAAATGCGAAACCACGCCTATGATCAATCCTCCGATATACATACGGGGGATGGAGAAGGCTTGTTCAAGGATAATACCGTAACCGATAAGTAAACCGACAAACAACACGGAATGGGTCATTTTTCTATGTCCGCGAATCATGATGAGGATGGGTAAAAGCAGCATGACGAAAATTTTCAGTTGTTCTCGATAGGTGTCCAAATACTCTGGTACAAACAAGTAACAGAGAAAGGCGACGGTAAAGACCGTCATAAGTCCTCGCCAAAACTTGTGGCCAAGGGTGGATGTTGGTGTGTCGATGTCCGGCAAAAGTGAGCCGAAAAGGACGAACACAAAAAATAAAACCGTTTGAAGAGGCTGTTCAGGCATCCACTCGAATGTAGGGAGTAAGGTCATGGCTCCCACCCCGAATGTGAAACCCACAACCTGGTGTCCTGATGCCATCATGGTGTGTAGCGATCCCCTCTTTTCTACTATATACGTTTCATTAGGAAGAAGCCTGCACGTGGAACGTTTCCTAAAAAAATAAACCCACAAAACCGTGGGTATTGTTTCAACAGTCTTTTTCAGGAAGCCCAAGCATCTGAAACTTCGGCCCTTCCATAGTCTGTTTCCCTTCAATCGTCAAGGCTTCCGTCATATGGGCAATTCTACTGTCTATGGCTACAGGAATAGAGTTGATGTGATGAAGCTCATCATCCCCTTCCGGTTCACCAATCGTCATACCGATATCCGGTTCCCCACACCCGTAACCAGCAAAAAATAAGCGCAGGCATCCTGCATCTTCATCCTCTAAGATTTGATTTAACAAATCTCTCGCTTGGTCGGTGATCTTCATCGCCTTCACCCCTTCGACTATAAAATACCATAATTGCCAGCACTCCTGGTAATGATATGAATCGCATCTTATGCGCTGTAACTATTCTTCCCTTCCTTCAAATAAAAATCCCTGGTGGAGTTTCCACCAGGGATCAAGGGGTTATTTTTATACAGCGCTCGCATTGATTTCAACGTCGATGTTCCCGCTCGTTGCTTTAGAGTAAGGACATACTTTGTGGGCTTCTTCAGCAAGTGATTCCGCTTCTTCCTGAGAAACGCCTTTGACTTTCACATTAAGGACAACGCCTACTTTAAAACCATTGTCTGCTTCATCTTTCATAAGGCTGACGTCAGCAGTGATTTCAGATTCGATGTCTTTCTTCTGTTTACTTGCAACCAGGTTCAATGCTCCATCGTAGCAAGCGGAATAACCAGCAGCAAACAATTGCTCTGGGTTCGATCCTTTTTCATCACCTTCACCAGGCATGGAAAGGTTCAAATCAATTAAACCGTCATCTGACTTAACGTGGCCATTTCTTCCACCTTGTGCTGTTGCATGTGCGGTAAACATTACTTTACTCATTATCCATCACTCCTTGACTAATTATTGAATCTACTACAGTTACATTCCTCATCTTGCCGTTGATTAAACATTTCTATTCATCATAGACCCGGTACTCCTTTTGCAGATCCACAGGAGCCATCTTCACCATCCATTGCATGATGTAAGTAAAAACAGCAAGGTCATCGACAAGACCGAAGAATACGAGGAAGTCCGGGATGATGTCCCAAGGGAATAAAAGGTATGCCACTAAGAGTACAACGGAAAACCATTTCTTCCCGGCACTCACATCTTTTGATTTGAAAAATTGTACAAGAAACGGCACAGATTTTCTGACATTGAAAAGAAACTTAATTCTTCGCCATAAACGGATCATCAGCTTCCCTCCTCTCCTCTATTATAACCTTCTTATTCTGACAGGAAGCAAGCACAATCCTCACAATTGCTTAAATAAGACGTATACTTTACCATAAAAAGAAAAGAGACTATACCACATAATTGCAACCGTTACGGTGATTTACACCTACTCCACGTGTCGGAAAACGGTTGAATGCTGTGCCGCACTATAATTCAGAATTTCATAAGATATTCGGGCGTTCCAAACACATACTACCCTTAGCTACATAGCCCATTTTTTTAAGTTCTGCATAGGATATCATAGCTCAAAGAAAATTGAAGGGGAGAAAGTTGTCATGAAGATCCTACTATTGAACGGAACGATCGTCGGGAAAAAGACCCGGACGCTCCTTGATGAAATCGAAAAATATATACAACAGCTGCCAACGGAACACACCACCAAAGTCGTTGCCCTCGAGAATTACGAACTTCAATTCGTAGATGGCCGCCCAGCTGAAGAGTACAATGATGATATGAAAAGATTGATCAATGAGATCGAGGAAGCCGATGCTTATGTCATCGCTACGCCCGTTTTTCAAGGATCAATCCCAGGCACTTTAAAAAACGTATTCGATGCCGTGTCACCTCTGGCCATGCGTTATAAACCCGTGTCGATTGTCGCCAATGGGGGGACCTTGCAGCATCACCTCGTCGTAGAGAATCAATTGAAGCCAATCCTCAACTACTTCCGGTGCATGGTTACACCAAATTACGTGTACACACACACGAATCACTTTTCCACTCAAGGAGAGCTGATTGACGAAGACGTCCGCAACCGCTTAAAAGAAATGACCGTCGTTTTTGATCAATACATGCAGATGAGCCGGGAACTTGAACCAGATAAATAGGTCACTGCTCGTTTTCAAAACTAAGACATTGTAAACCCATCTAGGATCAAAAAGCGCGGGGTCTTTGTTAAGACGCCCGCGCATATTTATGCTCTTCCCATTATTTTAGTTATGTAATTCTGCGTTTCCCTGAAAGGGGGGACCCCCTCATACTTGTCTACATTGCCAGGACCAGCATTATAAGCAGCAAGTGCTAATTCCGTATCGCCCTCATAACGATCAAGCATCTGCTTCAAATACTTTGTCCCGCCCATCAAGTTCTGCTCCGGATCAAATGGATCTGTAACGCCAAGACCCTTTGCTGTTGCTGGCATCAGCTGCATTAACCCTTGAGCTCCTGCGTGACTGACTACACCAGCATCAAAGTTCGATTCAGCCTTCACCACAGACCGCACTAATTTTTCATCGACCCCATAGCGCGTGGATGCTTTCTTTATGAGCTGATCTAAATCTTCATTTCCACTGGTTACATTGGCAATGCCCATCCCTTCCTGGCTTTCCTTCACAGAAACGGGGGCCTGCTGTTCCATAAATGTGTTAACGGGTGGTGAAAGGCGCTTTGCTGAAGAAGGCTCACTCGCAAAAAATGACTGCTCCATCGCTGCATTCAGCAGACTTTGAAACGTCATGTCCTGCATCCCACCTGAAAAAGTGTCCGAGTTACGATTTCCTATCATAGACATGGCCTGCATTTGAATCATTAATTGGATTTTACTGACATCCATGTACTCCACTCCATATAGTTGATAGTTCAAGTGTACAAGATTCCTGCTTTTTCAACAATTATTCTTTTGAATATATTTTACAATTTACCAATAGTAGTCAAAACTTGAGAAAATTTTTTCTCTAAACCTCTATTCAGTTATCCTTTTTGAACGCTTTTTTCCCAAAGCAGCAACCAGGGAAAAGGTGATACAATAAAGAATAGCAAAAGAGATACTGAATCGTGCAGTGCGCGGTCGTGCTGGTTGTCCACGACGAAGCACATGGTTTATTTGTTCAATAGAATTCATTTCTTTCTAGAGTACTCTCTTTTGTCTCTTACGTCGAATCACCCTATTATTTTTCCCCGCCAGGAAAAATAACCTGTAGATTTCATGGTCTGTCTTCCTTCAATGAAAAGACATATACCATCGCCCCCTTTTGCCCATTCAAAAGGGGGCTTTTTTTATCCTCTTTTATAACACTAAAGCTCCCTTTTCTTGAAGACTCGGTTTCGAGACGATTGTGTGGTTCTAGGGGCTCCGGGAAAAGGTTCGCTTTCCATGGGGCGGGCGATGAGCCTCCTCAGGCTACGCCTTCCGGAGTCTCACCTGTCCCACACGTCCCATAGGAGTCTCACCGTTTCCCTCCGCCCATTGACCATATAAGTGTCTCGAAACCACTTCTAAAGGGTCAGCTTGAATGGTTGAGGGAAGTGGATAATTCGAACACCTTTATTCATAAATAAGGTTCCAAATCTTCTCCCCTATGCGGGCAAATAGTGCGTTCTATCAAGCATTTGCGTATGCTAAACGGCAATGGGTAGAGTTTACATCATTCACTTCTCATATCCATACAAGCTGATTTTTAAGTAGTGGTTTCGAGAACCATACTTGGTTAAGGGGCGGAGGGGAATGGCGAGACTCCTGCGGGAAAAAAGTGCTTGGTGAGACCCCACAGGACGTAGTCCGAGGAGGCTCACCGCGCTCCCGCGGAAAGCGAGTCATTCCCCGCAGCCCCCATGCACTCAACAAACGTCTCGAAACTGAGTCTTCCACAATCCTGCCATATACTTTAATAACTCGTATACAACATCATTTAAATTCAAATAAAAAATCACCAAAAGTACGGTGATTGAATTGATGTCTATTTAGAAACATGTGAAGATTCGCTGGATTCTCATGTATTTATATAAAGTTCTTGCGTGACGACCTTCAAGGGTATAAGGGTTTTGTAATCTTTCAAGTTTATTGATGAAAGCAAGGTCACAATCGCAGTAATCTCTGTAATAACGATAGCATTCATCATGGGCTTTGCAGGCGGCGTCTACGGCGTTGACGGGTTCACCCGGCTCACTGCACCCTGGTCCACAGTACTTATAGCCAGGAAATACACAGAACCCCGGCCTGCGCATCGGTTCTCTTCTTCTATACATGTGGTTCTCCTCCATCAAAAAGATTGGCTACAACTATTGTATGATCAGAATGTGAAATTGGTTTGGTCTCGTACCCTTACCAGGTTTATCATACTTTATTTTGGTTTACATACTAAACCAAACCAATATCATGATTGACTGGATAAGGAGTCCGAGGTCGAAGGGGCTTTTTATTTTGAGTTTTTCTCTTGCATATATAATTATATGCTTATATCATAATAAAAGGTGAGGTGATTCTGATGAAAGAGACAATGATTGAATTGGAACAAGCTGCACATACGTTGAAGCTCTTAGGAGATAAAACGCGACTGACCATTCTTGGTTTGGTGAAAGATAGTGAATGTTGTGTATGCGAGTTTGTGGAAGTACTGCAAATGAGCCAGCCTTCCATTAGTCAGCATCTAAGAAAGCTGCGTGATGCTGGTCTTGTAAAAGAACAACGAAGAGGGCAGTGGATTTTTTATTCTTTGAACAGAGAACACGCCACATACCCCATCATTCAACAGGTTCTGGAACAGATCCCGGACCAAAAAGAGAAATTGACAGCATTGGAAGAAGCGGGACTACGCATCCAATGCGATAGCTAGGGGGATTGTTGTTGAATTTAGCACTGATTGCTACGATTATTTTTGTACTTACGCTCATCTTTGTCATCTGGCAGCCAAAGAATCTTGGAATCGGCTGGTCCGCTTGTGCGGGTGCCATTCTCGCTTTGATTTTTGGTGTCGTTGATTTTCAAGATGTGCTCGCCGTTACAGACATTGTCTGGAACGCAACATTAGCGTTCATCGCCATTATCATTATTTCATTGATTCTAGATGAGATTGGATTTTTCGAATGGGCGGCCCTTCACATGGCCCGTGTGGCTAAAGGTGATGGGAAGCGGATGTTCATTTATGTGACCTTGCTAGGGGCTGTCGTTGCTGCACTATTCGCAAATGATGGAGCGGCATTGATTTTGACACCGATTGTTCTTGCGATGGTTAGGAATTTGAAGTTCAAGGAAGCGATGATTCTGCCATTTATTATGGCAAGTGGTTTCATTGCGGATACAACTTCCTTGCCGTTGGTCGTCAGTAACCTGGTGAACATTGTCTCTGCAGACTTCTTCGATATCGGATTTGTAGAGTATGCGTCACGCATGATTGTTCCGAACTTATTTTCACTTGCTGCAAGTATTCTTGTTTTGTTCTTATTTTTCCGTAAGAGTATTCCGGACAATTACGATTTATCTCAGTTGAAAAAGCCGAAAGCAGCGATCCAGGACGATAAAATGTTCCGCATGTCGTGGGGCGTTCTTGCTGTACTGTTGATCGGATATTTCGCAAGTGAGCCTTTGGGAATACCTGTATCCATCATTGCCGGTATTGTCGCGATCTTTTTCCTATTGATGGCGAGAAGGAGTGCGGCCGTCCAGACAGGAGAAGTGATCAAAGGTGCTCCATGGGCGATTGTCTTCTTCTCTGTCGGGATGTATGTGGTCGTTTACGGACTTCGAAATGTCGGCTTGACCGATATCCTTGCGAATGTCATTCAATATACAGCTGATCAAGGCCTGTTCACAGCGACAGTTTCAATGGGATTCATTGCGGCCATTCTCTCTTCCATCATGAATAATATGCCGACCGTAATGATTGATGCTCTTGCCATTGCTGACACGAATACGTCAGGAACGATGAGGGAAGCCCTTATTTACGCAAATGTTATCGGATCAGACCTTGGGCCAAAGATTACGCCAATTGGGTCTCTAGCGACCTTGCTATGGCTTCATGTTTTATCCATGAAAGGCTTCAAGATTTCATGGGGATACTATTTTAAAGTGGGAATCATCTTAACCGTTCCGACCTTATTCATTACGCTCGTCGGACTTTATCTATGGTTATTAATTCTATAATTTTTTCACAAGAAGGAGAAATGCTACATGTCTAACAAACCAGTCATCTATTTTCTATGCACAGGAAACTCTTGCAGGAGCCAAATGGCAGAAGGGTTCGGAAAGAAATATTTGAGCGATCAGTATGAGGTGAAATCAGCAGGGATTGAAGCGCACGGATTGAATCCGAATGCTGTTAAGGCGATGAAGGAAGTCGATGTGGATATTACAGATCAAACATCTGATGTTATCGATCCGGATATTCTGAACAATGCTGAATTTGCAATTACTCTTTGTGGTGATGCGAACGACAAGTGCCCGGTGACGCCTTCTCAAGTTACTCGTTTCCACTGGGGATTCGATGACCCGGCGAAAGCGGAAGGAACGGAAGAAGAAAAATGGGCATTCTTCCAGCGTGTACGTGACGAAATTGAGGCACGCATACAGAAGTTCGCTGAAACAGGAGAGTAAGAAAAACAAAGCGGGCTAAACTGAATATAGTGGAAATAGGCATGACTCGCGTGAAATAAGGTTATACCTTTAAGGAGAAGATCTTTTGCTGAAGGAGGAGTTTGGATGGCTTATAAATCCATTATTTTAGGCACAGGCCCTGCCGGATTAACGGCAGCTGTTTATTTAGCCAGAGCGGATATGGAACCTCTCGTCATAGAGGGACCGGAACCAGGCGGGCAATTGACGCTTACGACGGAAGTCGAAAATTTTCCAGGGTTCCCTGATGGAATTATGGGGCCTGAGCTCATGGATAACATGAAAAAGCAGGCGGAACGCTTTGGCGCGACTTTCAAGCGTGGATGGGTGACCGACGTAGAGGTGGCAGATCGTCCATTCAAACTTCAAGTCGATGGCTTGGGTGAATTGGAGACGGAAACGTTGATCATTTCTACAGGAGCCTCTGCTAAAATGCTCGGCATTCCAGGTGAAAAAGAAAACCTCGGAAAAGGCGTCAGCACATGTGCGACTTGTGATGGATTCTTTTTCAGAGGGAAGAAAGTTGTCATCATCGGTGGAGGAGACTCTGCAATGGAAGAAGCGACCTTCCTTACGAAATTCGCGAGCGAAGTGCAGGTCATCCACCGTCGCCATGAGCTCCGAGCATCGAAAATCATGCAGACACGAGCGCAGGAGAATGAAAAAGTTACGTGGGCGTTGAACAAAACACCGGTTGAAATGGTGTCCGATGGTATGAAGATCAATGGCATCAAGGTTCGTGACAACGAATCTGGCGAAGAGGAAGTCATTGAAACCGATGGAATATTTGTTGCGATCGGTCACAACCCGAACACGGATTTTGTGAAAGGAAAACTGAATATGGATGAAAAAGGCTATATTCTCGTTGATCCCGGCACGACCAACACGAATATTCCAGGCATTTTCGCTTGTGGAGATGTACAGGATCAGAAATATCGCCAGGCGATTACAGCTGCAGGCACAGGCTGCATGGCAGCTATGGATACGGAGCGTTTCCTTGAGGGAGAAGCGACAATTGACTGGAGCGAAAACTTATCCTGATTCTTAGATTGAGCACCGATCTGTTCTTACAGGTTGGTGCTTTTTTGTGCCAGGAATACGTTAGGTCACTTTAGGCGGGCGTTAGGGCACTTTCGCCTTGCGTTAAGTCACTTTCACTAAAATTAGGTCACTTTCGACGAAAGAACGGTCACTATACCCTCAGGTTAGGGCACTTTCCCAAAGGTTAATCCCTGAAGTGTGGGCAGGTGATACAATATAATCGTGAGTGATTGAACCACAAGGGGGATGGAAATGAATCGCGAATTGTTGAACAAGTACCACAAGGAGCTCCGAGTAAATGCCCAAACGACTGGTTTTAGAAGAGAGGCAACGTCTCATGTGGTGCGTCACATCTCTGAATATGATGACCGGGGGTTTATTCTTGCCTCTTTATTGACAGAACAGAATGCAAGGTCCGTCATTCAGGCAGAGAAGGAGTATTTCAAGCAAATAGGTCAGCCTTTTGAATGGAAGCTGTTCAGTTACGATTCTCCTTCTAATTTAAAGGAGCTATTATTGGCAGAGGGTTTTAAAGAGGATGAAGAAGAAGCTCTGCTTGTCTTGGATCTGACTATAGATAAGGATTTATTAGATAGGCAAATCCCTGCTGAGCTTAAAGAGATTACGGACGAAAACGGTGTGAAAGATATCGTTCGCTTGATGGATGAGATTTGGCAGGAGAAGCATGACTCCCTTGGTAAAAGGTTGTGGCAAGATAAGCAACAACACCCGGATGATTTGTTTTTATATGGGATTTATGATGGAAATCAGCTAGTCTCCGGAGCATGGATGTACTTAGAGAAAGAATCCTCCTTTGCTTCTTTATGGGGGGGGCGCCACACAGCCAGCCTACCGTGGAAGAGGCTACTACAAAGATCTTGTAGCGGCCAGAGCGAAGAAAGCTTCCGAATACGACTATTCATTCCTCACTGTTGATGCGAGACCAATGAGCCGTCCCATATTAGAAAGACTCAACTTCCAGCTCCTTGCCTACACGTATGGAATGCTGTCTCCTAAATAATGGTGTACCAGGTCATACAGATAATGGAAAAACCACCTCTCCTGGTGGTTTTTTTTAATGGAAGTGTTTTAATGTAATAATCTGAAAATTTATTCAATATATATTGTATTTTTTGTTCTATAAGTTTAGAATAATTGCAAGAGGTGATGAAATGGAAGTATTTTCTATGGGTTCGAGAAAAAGAGAGACGTATCAAGTGGAAGTGAAGCATTCCCTTCTGTGGGAAGCGGCACTAGGCACCGCTGCAATTACAAACGAACGATTGTTGGACACGTTGGACTATACAGAAAATCAGTGGCAGGCGATTAAGCAATCGTTGTCTGCGGACATGCTCGTTCATTTGGAAACGGTCCAGGAACAGAATACATGGAAAACGATCTTGCTTTTGCTTCATGAAAAGGACATGGATTCACTCCAGGAATTTAATGATTTTGTAAATGAATTAGGTGAAGAAGAGCTGCGTTACATGGCTATTCCTTATCTAGGAAAAAACCATCAAGAAGATCGAAGGCTTGCTTCGCAAGGGGACCGGGAGGCCGTGGCGCGGCTTCAGGAAGCATCCAGGGATCATGCCTTCTTTCCACGTTACATCTCTTACATAAGTCAGAGGGATTTGCATCAATTAAAAAAGCATATCCAAGAGGTAATGTCAGGCTGGTATGAATCGGTGATCAAGCCGGATCAGGCGAAGTTCAAAGGTATACTGGAACGCGACGCTCTTTCCAAGAACAAACGACTGGAAAAGCTGGAAGCGGAGGATTTTGTAGAGTGGGCGACACATGGAATTCGGTACATCCCTGAGCCTAGCGTCTATAAGGTTATTCTGATTCCCCACTTTATTTATCGCCCGTGGAATGTGGAAGCCGATATAGAAGGGGCGAAAATCTTCTATTATCCTGTAGCCAATGAAAGTATCCACCCCCATGACCCGAATGTTCCAGATCAGATGCTCGTTCAGAAGTTCAAGGCACTTGGAGATGAGAATCGCCTGCGTATGCTGAAAATTTTAATGGGTGGAGGGCGTACCCTGAAAGAGATGACCGAGGAGATCGGGATGGGTAAAACGACCGTCTATCACCATTTGAAGTTGTTGAAATCTGCACGACTTATCGTCGCTTATGGTCCGCGTTATCATGTAAGCCCACGGGCATGGGAAATGTTGCCGAAGGAGCTGGAGATCTTTTTAGGAGAGGAAAAATGAGCAATGCGGATGCATGGGAGGGCGAGGAGAAACCGGCATTCAAGTCCAATCATCAAGCCTTGCGTTTTATCGGAGGGAATCTAGTATCCTTCTTCGGGGATCAGATTTATTTGATAGCGTTCCCTTTGATGGTGCTGGCTCTCACAGGTTCACCGCTCAGTATGGGCATCGTTGCTGCTATCGAGCGTGTGCCTGTTTTGTTACAGCCGCTCGCAGGTGTACTTGCGGACCGATTGAATCGGAAGCGGATCCTGTTGTTTTGTGATTTTTTCCGTTTCCTTTTACTTGGGAGCATAGGGGTATTGTTCTTGTTTGAAATAATCACTATCTATGTTCTCTACGCAGCTGCCTTCGTTATTGGTGTGCTTGGCCAGCTATACCAAACCTCTCAGTTTGCATCGATTCCGAAACTCGTAAGGGAGCAGGATCTAGATCTTGTGAATGCCTGGAACACGGGGGTGTTTCATACGGCTGTCTTTCTGGCCCCGGGCCTTGGTGGTTGGATTGTGACCCTTTATAATCCTGGAGTCGGGATGATCATCAATAGCTTTTCATTCTTTATCGGCTTCCTAGTCGTTTGGAGTTTGCGGGTGGAGAGTGAGCGGATGCAAGGGGAAAAGCGTTCGTTCATCCATGACGTGAGCGAGGGATTCCGTTTTGTGATCCATCAGAAACCTTTGCTCTATACAAACATCGCCATGTTCTTTTCGGTATTCGGAACCACACTTTTTTTGACGATGTTGATTGTTCATTTAAAAGCTGAGATCGGCTTTTCAGCGGTTTCGATCGGCTGGCTACTATCCATTGGCGGGTTAGGGGCTATCGGGGGAGCACTGATTTCTCCTGTTCTGAGGAGCAGGGTCACTTACCGTACTCTATTATTCGGGTGTGGCGCTGTCGGAGGCCTTTCCATCCTCCTGTTTAGTTTCTACCACACGTTTGTTGCTCTCGCCCTTTTAAATGCTGTCGGAACAATTTGTGCTTCCATCAGCAGCCCATGTATTGTAACGTTAAGACAAAAGCTGACGCCGGAGTATTTACTCGCAAGGGTGCAGGCGACGAGCCGGTTCATGACGTGGGCGCTGATGCCCTTAGGTGCGTTGGTCGCTGGAATCATCGGTGAATACATAAGTACATCTATGACCATCGCTGTTGGAGGGACCGTTTCTATCATCGCCTCTTTTATTTATTTACACCCTTCATTAAAAAACGTAGATACAGAGGAGGGAGCCCTTTGATTTGGAATCATGATCAAGGATTAATATTAAAGCGGACGGACTTTCTTGGAGAGAGGGATTGGCGGATGGATGATTGTTATAAGCTGATCTTTTCTCCTTATGGGAAAGGTCTCTATCAGACGCCACAGGGTGATGTTTCGATAGAGAAGGAAGGTTTTCTACTTTTCAATCCGGGCCATAAACATAAACAGCTCCAGGCGACGAAGGAGAAGTTCCTTGTGGAAATTCGTCCCGAATTGTTGATGGAAGCGGGTATGCAGCGCGCTGCCACACGTTCGCCAGTCGAATTCGCTACTCTAAGTTATAAGCATCCCCACTTAAATCAGTGGGCTCATTTCGTGAGGGACTTCTTTTTCTATCAAAAGGGAGAGGGAGTGGATCTCTTTTTGGATCATAGTCTCATGCAGCTCGCTGTTCTATTGATGGAGTATGGTCCAGGCTCTCATCAGGCAGAATGGCCGGATGTTCACGGGGAGGAACCTGTTCACAGGGCAATGAATGCGATGAAAGAAAGCTATAGAGAAGCTTGGTCTTTAGATGCCATGGCTGCCGTAGCCCGTATGAACAAGTATCAATTTTCCCACGCTTTTAAAAAAGAAACCGGCTTCTCTCCTTACTCATGGCTGCAGGTTTATCGACTTTTTCGAAGTCAGTCTTCTCTGATGGATACGGAGGATTCCATTTTATCCATTGCTTTCGATCATGGATTTTCCAGTATGACGACATACAATCATCTATTTAAAAGAATCTACCAGAAAACGCCCTCGCAATTTCGAGAGTTTTATAACATGAATCGTCGTTAAAATGAGACAGCCCGCGACAATCATCCCTCCGCTCGTAAACATCAGCCACCGGATGGGCATGTAGGCGGATAAGACGCCGTAAAGCATCAAAGAGAGCGTATTGGAAGCATATAAAAGAACCGCATTCGTGCTGAACGCTCTTCCCATTTTTTCTTCCGGAACCTCAGACTGTATGAGGAAAACACGTGCAAGACTGGCCACCGGCATGCCCACTCCCACAATTATGCAGCCAATGAAAAAGTGCCCCACTCCATAAAAGAACCCGTAATAAGCGATGCCAAATCCCCATATCGCTGCCCCCGCTACATAATGGTGGAGGGAGAATCGTTTAATGAAAAAAGGAAGCACCATGTTCGTGATAATAACCGTTGCTCCAAAAACACCCTGAATCCCGCTGTACCATTCTTCACTTTTTGTAGTCATTTCTTCCAGAGCTAACAGCAACCCCACCTGCCATACCCATGTATTGAGAAAAACCGTATAAAATGTGAAGAAAAAAAGATTCCGAATCGTAGTTTGCCTAACCATCCATACGAAGAAATCTTTGATGGACAGAAAGATGGATCGGATCGTCTGTGATTTCTTCAATGGTTCCTCCAGGGTAAGTTGAGTCAAGCAGTAGACGCTAATAATATACGTTAATGCATCCAAAGTGAAAAAGTGAAGGACCCCGACCGTATTCAACAGAGTAATAGCGATGAGTGGAGTCAAAATCGTCACCCCGCGTGTAATCGTGTCATAAAGACTATTAGCGGCTGAGCGTTCGTCTTCTGTCGTCACCATTGGCAGAACAGCGCGGTGTGCAGGATTGAAAAAGCATCCAATCGTCTGTACTAAAAAACTGACGAGGATCAGCACTGGATAGGTAAGCAGATGGACTCCATGTAAGAGGCTGATCGATAACATGAGAGGTACACGAAGCAAATCCAGCCGGATGAGCAGCTTTTTTCGAGGGAAAGAATCTGCCACCACTCCGCCGATCAAACCGAAGAGCAAATACGGCACCGTTTCTGCCAGCGCCACTCCAGTCGTATGGACATTGGAGCCTGTCATGTCATAAGCAAGGAAAAGAAAAGCCATCGCAGACAGCACATCCCCGAGTCTCGAAACACCACCTCCCAATAAATAAAATCGTATATTCTTCTGCTTCCATAAAGATCGATACATCAACATTCCTCCTTCTCTACTAAAGCTCCCTTTTCTTGAAGATTCAGTTTCGAGATGTTCGTGCAGTGGTTGGGGATACGGGGGATGACTCGCTTTCCACGGAAGCTTGGTGAGCCTCCTCGGACTGCGTCCTGTGGGTTCTCACCAAGCACTTTTTTCCCGCAGGAGTCTCGCCATCCCCCTCCGCCCCTTTGCTATATCAGCGTCTCGAAACTGAGTCTTCCACAATCCTGCCATATACTTGAATCTTATCTCACCAGCTTGTTCAGGTTCTTCATCAATATTGGTGAGTTTGTTAGCAAGATTTGGTGGTTTGTTTGATATACTGAATATTCAGAGATAGGGGGCGTGAAATGGACTACGTACAAAGAATGAGGAGATTGATAGGGACACAGCCTCTGGTAATTGCAGGATCTACGGTACTTGTTAAGAATGAGCGGGGAGATCTGCTATTTCAGTATCGGAAGGATACGAAAGAATGGGGACTTCCTGGCGGGGCGATGGAACCAGGAGAGACTCTCGAGCAAACGGCTGTCAGGGAACTGGAGGAAGAAACGGGACTTATAGCAGAAGGTGTGCAGCAGGTCACCACGTTTTCGGGGGGAGATTTTTTTTACAGGTACCCGAATGGGGATGAGGTCTATAATGTCATTGCTTGTTTTATAGCTTCCGATATACGTGGTGAACTTAGAGTAGATCATGAAGAAACGTTGGATTTGAGATATTTCAATAGTGATTCTCTTCCTGAGAATATCGACAAGAGAGCGCAGATCATTCTGGAGAGGATGAGTGAATGAAAGCTTTTGAAGCAGCAAAAGATGTGATCGAAGAGCGGTATGTGAATTGTGATGCCGCACTTCTTGCCGGAAGCGTCGTAAGGGGAGAGGCAACAAGCACATCGGATTTGGACGTCGTGGTTTTTGATTCGAAGGTAACGTCTTCTTTTCGTGAGTCTTTTTATACGAGCCGGTGGCCGGTCGAGGTTTTTGTACATAATTGGTCTACTTATCGTGGTTTTTTCGATAGTGATTGCCAAAGAGGTCAACCTTCGATGCCACGAATGGTGACAGAGGGACAGATCCTTAAGTGGGATGATCGTTTGGAAAGTGTCAGAGATGAAGCAGCTGACCTACTGAAGAAGGGTCCGGACCCATGGTCAGAGGAAACTCTCATACATAAGCGCTATTTCCTTACGGATGCCTTGGACGATTTTATTGGCTGCACAGATCAGGGGGAAGCTCTTTTCATAGCAGCAAAACTATCAGAGCAATTAGGCGATTTTTATTTGCGTGCGAATGGACAGTGGAGCGGATCATCGAAGTGGATGGCTCGGTCCCTGCGAATCTATGATTCTGTTTTTGCAGAACGGTTGATCCAGCGCTTTGACCGATTTTACAAAAACGGGGAGAGGCAAGGCGTCGTTGAGCTGGTGGATGAGGTGCTGAATCCATATGAAGGTCGTTTATTCGAAGGTTTTTCGATTGGAAAAAGGAGGTAGGGCAATGAAGAGAATCATGGTGCTTGGGGTTTCGGCAGGTGTGGGCAAATCCACATTCGCCAAAAGACTAGGGGAGAAGCTTGATATTGACGTGTATCATCTCGATCGTTTTTATTGGGAGCCGGGCTGGCAGGAAGCGACATTGGAGGATTTCTCGGCTAGGCAGAGGGAAGTCGTAGAAAAAGACCAGTGGATTATAGAAGGGAATTATAGACCTACGTACGAAATACGCGCAGAGAGGGCAGACACGATCATCTACTTGGAACTGCCTCTAATGATCTGTCTATTTCGGGTCTTGAAGCGCTGGTGGACCCACCGTGGAAGCACACGCCCGGACCTTGGTGAAGGGTGCAGTGAAAGAATGGAAGCAGCCTTTCTGAAATTCATTGTGACAACCTATCGAAAACGGAAAAAGAACATGCAGGAAAGACTCCTGTCTTTTCAAGAGATTGGTCGTGAGAAGCGTGTCATTCAATTAAGATCGAAAAAAGATATACAGAAGTTTCTTGATCACGCGTTTTCTGATTAGAGTGTCAGATGGAAAGTTCAGATAAAAAAGCGCACCCATTGCTGAATGGGTGCGCTTTTGGTTTTAGGAAGCCTTTTTCTCCTGATCTCTCTCCTCTGGCATGAGAAGAGGCATAGGCTGACATTTTTTCTTTGTTAATTCAGATACTACGAAAATCATGACGAATGCTGCGATACAGGCAAGTGTACGGAAGGGGAACAGGACGATCCCGTCAGCATTGATCATTGGATACGGCAGGAATGCCGGTAGTCCCATCGCAGGTTCACCGCCACCTAAACGAAGGAATAAAGCAACAGAGAAGCCGGCGATCGATCCATAAAGGTTCGCATTCTTATAAAAGAGAGCCATTGTAAGCTGTGGGAAAAGAATGGTGTACACAAGATCGGATGCTAAATACCACAGCGTATAAACACTTTTGACATTTAATGCGATGATCATAGCTCCAACACCGACGATGATGATTGTGCGCTTGATCACTTTTTTCAATTGCTCAGAGCTTGCGTTCGGTTTGATTAATGGACGATACACATTCCAGGATGCCATGGAAGAGGCTGAAAGAATGGAAGAGTCCATGGAAGACATGACTGCTGCCGCTAGCGCTCCGAGTCCGATTGCGGACACGAGTTCAGGTGTTAGATATCTAAGGATGTGCGGCAGAATAACTGCTGGGTTCTCAGGAGTTGGAAGTCCCATGCTTGCCCAGTCCATATTGACACCGACAATTCCAATTAGTACAGCAGGGATAGCTGCAATGATGCAGATGATTCCTGCGGTGATGGATAACCACATCGCTGTTTTTTCATTTTTGGCAGAAAGAACACGCTGGAAATATACTTGCCACGCAATACCACCAAAGATAAGAAGGAGGGCATAGTCGATCCAGTTCCAGAACCAGTTGCCCCAGGCGGGATCCTGCCATCCATTCAAAGGTGGAAATAGATTGGCGTAAGATCCGAATTCTACGGAATAGTTGCTCCATGCGTTTTCAAGGCCGCCAACATGACCTAAAGTAAAGGGCACGACTAATATAAGACCGATTAATAGAATGGCCATTTGGAAAACGTCCGTATAGGCGACTGCCCACATGCCTCCGGCTACGGTATAGGCGATGGCAATGACTCCAGAAAGGATGATGGATGTAGTAAAGTCAATGTTCAGAATGGTACCGAATGTTGTGCCGAGAGCCGTTAGAATCGCAGCACTCCAGAACATTTCTCCAAGAAGGGCAGGAATGTACAGGACACCGGCCATTTTTTTACCGAAACGTTGTTCCAGTGGATCGATGATGGTGAAGAATTCATAGCGGCGCATTTTACGTGCATAGAAAATTCCACCGATAATCAGGCTTAATGCGTATCCCCATGGAGCTTGTGCCCAAACGAGACCGTCGCTGTAAGTGAACTCTGCTGTACCATTGACATAACCGCCGCCGACCCATGTAGCGGCCATTGTGAACATGGCGATCCCAAGGGGTAAACTGCGGTTTGCGACCATCATGTCTGCTAGAGATCCGGATTTGTTTGTAGCGAAGACTGCACCGATGTAATAGACGAGGGCATAGAAAACAATCATGGCGATAAATCCGCCCCATTGAATGTTTTCATTAGTGAGGGCCATATAGAGGACGAAAACACCTAAAAGTGTCCCGAGCATGATGGCGGCTTTGTTTTTAGCGAAAAAAGATGTATGTTGATTCGATTGCAATGACATCACTCCTTTTTATTATCTGAATATTCTGTAAATTATAAAGTCCATACGTCTCCCTAGAATAACAATCAGTTGAAATGTTATTTAGAGAGGCAGTATCTTATTTTTCTTGGTCGACAGGAAGAAAATCGAAAATTTCTCCGCTCTCAATAGCATCGACGAGTTTCTGCAACCAATGGTAATAAGGTTTAGATGCTTCGAGTTGCTGATAGACTTGTTCTGCTTCTTGTTTTACAACTTCGTCCGCTTCGGAATTCTCAATGACATGATTCAATTCCTTCTGGGCATCTTTGATCGCGTCCAAGTTGGTTTTCGCTTCTCTCAGCCACTTTTTCGTAAAAAAGTTCGAGAAGAAATTAAAGAAGTCTTTCTCTGCGACAAAAGTCTGTCGGCGTGTTCCTTTTCGAAATGTCTGCTTCACAATATTGTAATTTTGGAGCTTCTTGACTCCTGTACTCATGCTTGGCTTACTCATTCCGAGCTTTTCACGCATTTCATCCAACGTCATATCATCCTCAAAGTACATCGTCCCATATAAGGTTCCTGCACTTCGGGTCACTCCATACAAATCCATCGTTTCCGCAATGGAATCGATCACAAGTCCTTTCGCGTGCTCAATGGTCTGTCGGGAGCTTTCTTCATGATGATTTGTCATTAAAAACCTCCTCACAGGCGTAAAAGCAATTAACTTTATTAAATTTTTTCTTTACAGACTTTATCTTAACGAATAAAAATCGCTTGTCAAAATCCATTTTAGAAAAAAATCGCCTTAAGCCCTATCATCTCATAGGTTATAGGCGATTTAAAAAAAATTTCGCTTTGACAAGCTTGCAAAGGCTTGTTAACGTAAAAAGTATTCAAAAAGTTAAATTTTTTATTAACAAAATTAACGATACCGTAGTGGAGAATAAATTAAGGGTGGGTTATTGGAGGGATTTTGAATTCAACTATATCTAATGTGGGCTGATAATGTTTAGTGGCGTAATTGGAAGACTCAGATGCCATGGAAAGGGAGAAACGAGGAACAACTTTATAAATATAAGGGATCACTAACACTTCCCGGAAGAATCTGCAGATCTTGCCTTAAGGATTCGAACAATCAAAATAAAGAGGAGGACGCCTTACTTGCTCACTCTATTATATATGGTCTGGCTTGTTCTCACTGGTCAAGCGACCGCAAAAAACAAAATGTATAACAGATAAATTTTGCCCCGTTCTGCATCGCAAAATTATTTCTAAACACAAAAGTTATGAAAGTAAATGTGAAAAGAAAAATGATAACATTGGAAAAATACAGGATATTCTCCATACGTCTTAAACGCTGCAGAGTAATGCTCAGCGCTCCCCGCATCCATCTTCATTTAAGAATTTCTTCCCTTATTAAACAACTCTCTGGCTGACCTGGAGTCCATTACATTTCCTATGGCCGCAGCACATATGGAAACATGAGCAGGAAACGAAACGCACAAGCCCCACTTACACACGATCCAACACCCCCACCCCTTCAGGACAAGCCTCCTGCAGTTTTTTATATCATCAATTCTTGTGAAAATGTATGGAATAGGACCACTTTCTCCGCTGGCATCGAAAGATTCGAATATGTGGACTTTTGATGATGATCAAAAGAGGAAAAGAGCTGCGGCTATTCCTTCGCACACATTGAAATGTCTCCATCATTACATAGAGGGAAAAGATAGAGGTAATGTGCCCATCCGGTTAGTATGATAGCTGTTTATTAAGGGGACGATGATATAGAATTGTCATAGAATCATCAGATTTATTTTTAGCAATGATCCGCTTCATGAATTATAATGATGATAATGTGAATGAATTCACAAAATGGCTTTTAAGGAGTTTTTAAATAAATGAAGCACCTCAGCAGACTAGCTTTCTCAGATCGAAAAGTTTTCATGCTGTTGGTCCTCACGTCCGTGTTGATTGGTGCTGCGATCATTGGTCAATCCTATTTTTTTGTCGCGATCGTCGACCGGATTTTTCTTGGTGAGGAACGTTTTCAGGATATCCTTCCCCTTCTTGGAGGATTGCTTTTTGTGCTGGCTGGAAGGACGCTGTTTACATGGCTGAACGGCCGGACCGGCGTAAAGCTTGCTTCCAAAGCGAAGCGTTATTTCCGTCAATCGATTATTGAAAAGTACGCCCGCAATCCCGTTCAAGCTTCTCTACAAGGACAGTCGGGACGGAAAGTCAGTGTGCTGATGGATTCCGTGGACGAGATTGATGGGTATTTCAGCAGTTATATTCCACAAATGATCCAGACCATGATCATTCCAATGATGATTCTTGTCGTGGTTTTCACCCAGCATATCTATTCAGGACTGATTATGGTCATCACCGCACCGTTCATCCCGTTATTTATGGCGATTATCGGTGTGATGACAAAAAAGAAATCAGAAGAACAGATGGAGAAGTTGAACACGTTCTCCGGGAAGTTTCTTGATACACTTCAAGGCTTGACGACATTAAAGCTTTTCGGACGTTCCAAGCAGCAAAAAGAAGAGATTGAATCGAGCAGCCTGGGCTTCCGTGATGCCACCATGGAAGTCTTGAAAGTCGCCTTTGTCTCCTCCTTGATGCTTGAGTTCATTTCCATGCTCAGTATCGGTCTGATCGCATTAGAAATTGCGATCCGACTCGTCGTTTATGAGAGTGTTTCCTTTTTCACTGCCTTTTTTATTCTCATTCTCGCGCCGGAATTTTATTTGACGTTGAAAGACTTCGGTAGCGCCTTTCATACGGGGAGAGGTGCTTCGGGTGCGGCTAACCTGCTTTCAGAAGAGCTTGAAAAAGAAGAAGAGCAGATTCAGTGGGGAAGAAGAAAGCTTGAAGAGGGCCAGCCTCCTGAGATCAAGCTCGATCAAGTGAGCTTTTCCTACGATAAAGGTTTTTCGATGGAGGGATTGGCAGCAACCATCCCGCCTTATCATCAAGTCGCCATCGTCGGTAAAAGCGGATCGGGAAAATCAACGCTTCTCCACCTTTTAGCAGGCCTTGCTAAACCGTCCTCAGGAGCTATCGAAATCAATAATCGTTCTCTCTTTGACTATGAGGAAAGAGAATGGTTTTCTCAGGTAAGTTACATTTCTCAGCATCCGTATTTATTTTCCGGAACGATTGCTGAGAACATTGCCATTGGCGGACGAGGGAATCATTCCAAGGAAGAAATTATCGAGGCCGCCCGGAAAGCGGGAATTGCTGATTTAATTGCTTCATTGGAAAAAGGCTACGACACTCCGGTGGGAGAAGCGGGACGTGGACTTTCTGGAGGTGAGAAACAGCGCCTCGCTCTTGCGCGTACATTTCTGAAAAAGCCTTCCGTCATTCTGTTTGATGAACCGACGACAGGTCTGGATTTGAAAACAGAACGGGTTCTCCAAGCTTCTATGGAAGAGCTTGCGAAGACAGCGACGATTATCACTGTTGCTCACCGTCTGCATACAATCAAAAAGGCCGATCAGATTCTGCTGCTCGATCGTGGTCACGTTATCGGAAAAGGAACACACGAAGAACTGCTGTCTACGGTGAAAGAGTACAGGGATATGGTGACTGTACAGCAAGGAGGGGACTCCGCATGAAAGAAATGAAGGAAGTCATCCGTTTAGTTGTATTGGAAAAAAGGGACATTGTGCTATCCGTCGTCTTCGGTTTTCTTGCCGGAATGTCAGCGGTCGGACTGTTTGGTGCCAGCGGATATTTAATATCCAGAGCGGCACTCATCCCTCCGTTGTATGCTTTGACGGTGCTCATCGCCTTTTTAAAGCTGTTCGGATTTGCGAGAGCACTCGGGCGTTATGCGGAAAGGTATTTCTCACACCGAGCTACCTTTACGATTTTAAGTAACCTGCGGCTTGCTTTTTATAAAAAATTAGAACCGCATGCACCTAGGATTTTTCAGAAGTACCGGAGTGGGGACTTGCTTTCACGTATTGTGGGCGATGTCGAGAGTCTGCAAAACTTCTTTTTGCGTGTGTATTATCCACCGGTCGTCCTTGTCATCATCTTCCTTGGGACAATTGTTTTCACATCCATCTTCTCTATTTCTATAGCCATCGTTCTTCTTTTGGGTCTCATCGTTACAGGGCTGCTGATTCCAGCCTGGTACACGGTGAAACAGCGGAAACTAGCCAGTCGTGTAAGACAGGCACGCGGGGAGTTATCGACCG
Source organism: Halobacillus sp. HZG1 (assembly GCF_035818575.1). Classification (NCBI taxonomy): domain Bacteria; kingdom Bacillati; phylum Bacillota; class Bacilli; order Caryophanales; family Bacillaceae; genus Halobacillus; species Halobacillus sp. HZG1. The sequence goes on along the minus strand of NZ_JAYLVQ010000055.1, from coordinate 25,255 downwards.
AAGCGGCGGAATGGCTGTACGGTTTTCGCGATCTGAAAATCTATCAACAGCTTGAAGAGAAGAAAGAAAAGCTGCAGCAATCGTCCGAAGAGTATATTCGAGAGGATGAGCGGGATAGTCGTCAGATGCTTTCCAGTCACTCCTGGAACACATTTGCGACACTCCTCGTCTCATGGATTGTTACAGGTCTTGGGGCTGTTCTTGTGGCGGAAGGAGATTTGAACGGGTTGTTTCTTGCCATGCTCGTGATGATTTCTTTGACCGTCTTTGAAAACGCAGCACCAATGGCTGTTCTACCAAGCTACCTGGATGATAGCAAACGGGCATCGGAGCGTCTTTTTTCCATTGTGGAGGAAGAAGATGATGGATCAGGATCCTGTAACCTAGATCCGAATCTTGCCCCTGGCATGGAAGTATCTCATGTCAGTTACCGTTTTCCAGACGAAGAAAGAGAGGCTCTGACAGATGTGAACGTGTCGATTCCAGCAGGCAGTAAGACCGCCATCGTCGGAGCCAGTGGATCGGGAAAATCAACACTCTTGCAACTGTTCATGAAATTCCAACTTCCGTCTGCGGGTGAGCTGATGGTCAATGATATGGATATTCGGGATCTATCAGAAGAGAGCATTTGGGAGAACAGCAACGTCGTACTTCAGGAAAACCATTATTTTTATGGGACCATACGTGAAAACCTCAAACTTGCTGGAGAAGATCTCTCAGATGAAGAGATGGAGCTCGTGCTGAAAGAAGTCGGATTGGAATTTGACCTGGATCAACCGGTTTTTGAAAAAGGAGAGAACCTTTCAGGTGGGGAGCGTCAACGCCTGTCCATAGCAAGAGCTTTTCTGAAAGGCAAACGTCTCTGGTTGCTAGATGAACCGACATCTTCTGTCGATGCTCTGACCGAACGAATGATTTTCGATCACCTGTATGAACGCGCGTCACAAGATACAGTGGTGCTCATCAGCCACCGCTTGAGCGGATTGGAAAAGATGGACCAGATCATCGTCATGGCCGAAGGGAAAGTCGTAGAAGCGGGTTCTTATGATGAACTCATACAAATGCGGGGACACTTCTACGAAATGAAACAAATCGAAAAAAATATTTTCCACATATAAAAAATGCCGTACCGGACATTCCATAATATGGATGACCTGGTACGGTGATTTTTTCCATGTAATTGAGATAAGTGAACATCCGGTTGCGATGGGAGTATGGATCGCTTAGTAGTAGTAAGGGTATCCGTATCCGTAAGGGTAGTAATAGGGGTACGGGCGTGCGAAGTAGGGGAATAACGCCAATGTAGTTAGTCCCGCTATTGGAAGGACTTCACGACGGAAACGGCGTGCCCGGCGGCGTCCATATCCGTATTGGCGTTCCTCCATAGCATTGCCATCCTCATCGACCATAACGTCTTCACTTATTAAGATCGTCATCTTATCATGATTCACGTCAGTGATGATTCCATCAAAACGGCGTCCATCCTTAGTTTGGACCATAACATGGTAGTACTTCATTTTATTGCACTGCTCATAGGAAGGCTGCATATGACCTTGTTGCATGTTTCGTTCTTCTGTCATTTTAACCAACTCCTCAAAATCCATGATATTCACCCAGCCCAAAAGTGTGACCATCCATTTCAAATGAGTTGTTAAAGGGTATGCCAGTCGTGTCTGCCAAAGCGATTTCCGCATTTGAATACTTTCCTGTGGGGAGCGCCGGAGAAGCTCACCGTGCTCCCGGGGAAAGCGAGCTAATGCTCACAGCCCCTATCCACTTAAAAATGTATCGAAACTGAGTCTTCCGCAATTGGAAGCTAATGTGAATCAACAAAAAGAAACATGCCCGTTCAAGAAAGCGTTATCATTATTTGTTAAATTCTAGTACACTAGAGATAATTCATAAGGTGAGGTGAAGGAATTGAAAAAGAGAGCGCCGATGGATTTAGGAAATGATGTGTTTTTGATTGATGGGTATGATATGGGGTTTGAAGGACGGACAGGTACATATGTGTTGTTAGGGGATGACATTACGCTAGTAGAAACAGGACCGAGTCCTTCGGTTCCTAGAGTCCTGGCTGGTTTGGAAGAGTTGAAGATTCCAAAAGAAAAAGTAGCGTACGTCATTTTGACACATATCCATTTGGATCATGCGGGTGGAGCGGGACTGCTTTTACAGGAATGCCCGAACGCACAGGTCATCGTCCATGAAAAAGGCAAGGGGCATCTCGCCGATCCTTCGCGTTTGATTCAAGGAGCGAAGGCGGTTTATGGAGAAACGTTTGATGAATTGTTTGACCCCATTCTCCCTATACCGGAAGATCGCCTGGAGGCAAAAACAGAGGGAGACACGCTTACGCTTTCAGAAAAACGTACACTCACGTTTTATGATACTCCCGGTCATGCCAAGCACCATCTTGGCATTTATGATTCGCTCAGCAACGGAATTTTCACAGGGGACACGGCAGGGATTCGGTATGATCAGACAGAAGATCATGGATTGACGTTTTACTTACCAACGACTTCACCCAACCAGTTCGATCCGGATGCGATGCTTGAATGCATCGATCGTTTTCGAGATATGAATCCTTCTTGTCTCTATTTCGGTCATTTTGGGAAGACAGAAGCTCCTGATCAAACGTTTGACCAAGTTAGTGCCTGGATTCCTGTTTTTGTGAGTGTAGCGAAGGATGCTTTAGAACAAGGCCAAGGGCTTGAGGGCGTTCAACAGCGTCTTCATGAACGAGTGGCGTCTTATTTAGAGGAAAAAGGAATTCCACAGACCCACAAGGTCTATGACATTCTGAAACTGGATATAGAAGTTTGTTCCATGGGTCTCGCTGACTATTTGAAAAGAAAAAGCAGAACGTAATTGTTCTGCTTTTTCTCATGGTTACACATATAATTGAAACATAACGCTGTATTCAAACGTATGGAATATGGAGAAAGAAGGGGGATACATAATGATTGGAATACTTATGACAACGGTCTTATCTTTTCTGTTATTTTTGACGTTGTCGATCATCGTTTATGTGAAAAATCGAATGAGAAGAAAGAAAATCATGAAAACCACAGTGGGGGCCCTGGTATTCGGTGTCATCGTCATGTTCTTCGTCGTTTACGCATTCATGCCGACGATTACAGTGCCGAATATGTTGATTCTCAATGTGATTGTCGCTGTTCTTTTTGTACCGTTAGTGTACGGAGGAGCCAAAGTGCCGGTGCAATATCAAACGATGCACCGCTCACTGTCAGGAATCGTTATTTTAGGCGTAGCGGTCGCCGTCATTGGTGTTTTCATTTACAGCATTTTAGCTTTACAGGATAGCTATGACAGCATTTCGAAATCAGAGGAAGAGGAAGCCCGTCCTTTGAATGAGGAAAATACACCGATCTCTGTTGCACCTGAGTCAGCAAGGAACAAAGTGCAAAAAGCGATGAGTGTTGTTCCGAATACACAATTCTATGATTTAGGAAAACTGCAAGCCCAGCAAATTGATGGGGAGATCACTTATGTAGCGCCCGTCGAGTTTTCAAGCTTCTGGCGTTATTTGCGAGGAAAAGAGACGGAAGGGTACTTTACGATTGCAGCTACGAACATCAATGCACAGCCGGAGTTTGTTCAAAGCAAAATGAGATACACGAACTCAAGCTTCTTCAATCATAATGTGCAGCGGGTCGTTTATGGGAAGCATCCGGGTTATATCCAGAGTGGAGACGCACAGATTGAAGTCGATGATGAAGGGAAACCGTGGTACGTTCAAACGATTTATAAGCCACTACTGTTTTCCAACCGCCCTGACATGAACGATATTAAAGTGGCAATTGTCGATCCGGTCTCTGGTGACATCGAAACCTTCGACTCTGCCAATGCTCCCGATTTCGTTGAAGGATCGGTAAGCTCTGAACTAGCCGCCATTGAAAACGAGTACTTCGGTAAATATGTCAATGGTTGGCTGAATTCGATCTTTGGGAAGAAAGATGTGAAGATCCCGAATGAGTCAGGCACTGAGAGCAGTGTCACACCGATTTTCAATGAAGCAGGGGAAATGTTCTACTTCACAGATATGGCTTCGCCGAAAGAAAATATCGATTCTGCCCTTGGTTATACGTTAATCCATGCCCGGACAGGCGACCTTACCTATTACAACGGCCAGCAGAATCAGGGAATTATGGATAGTAAAGGAGCTGTGCAGATCGTCAACAAACAGTATCCTGAGAAGAACTGGACAGGAACGATGCCGGTGCTCTATAACGTGGATGGCCACCCGACATGGATCGTAAACGTCCTTGATCCAAACGGATTGTTCAAGCAATATGCATACATTAAGGCAGCAGATTCAGACTTTGCCGTTTTCGGAGATACAGCCAAGCAGACGTTGAACGCCTACCGACTGCAAATTGCCCAGGATCCGAGCAGCGTAGAGGGAAGCCAGGGTGTCGACTTGACCGAAAAGGCAGGAACGATCAACCGGGTTCTTGTGACTTCCACCGACTCCAGGCAGTCTGTTCAATTTTTATTAGAAGGGGAAACGACCATCTATACGGTCAACACCAGCAAAGCCCCTCTCGCTATTTTCCTGAAAGAGGGAGACCAAGTGAATATTCAGGCACGTATCCGCGAGAATGGCACAGCCACAGTAGAAGAGATGCAGATTCAGGGCATCAATTAATGAGAAGCAGCAGGACACCCGCTCCTGCTGCTTTTTTGTTATGATAAAATATATATAGAATTTACTAGTTGGAGGGATTTTTAATGGCAGAAAAAACATTTGCAACAGCAATCAATTGTATGGATGGACGTGTGCAGCTTCCCGTTATCCACTGGATGCAGGAACGTTACGGCACGGAATATATCGACATGATTACAGAAGCAGGCCCGACCAAGTTCTTGTTAGAAGGCTCTGAAGATCAGCTGGCCGCTGTCAAAACGAAAATTGGCATTTCCGTAGACAAGCACGGATCCGGCGTTGTCGCTGTTGTCGGCCACTACAATTGCGCCGGTAACCCTGTAGACCGTGATGTCAAAGCCGGCCAAATCAAGGAATCTGTAGAGCTTGTGAAATCCTGGGGATTCAAAGTGGATGCCATCGGTTTATACGTCAACGACCAGTGGGAAGTAGAAGTGATCACAGAATAAGAGGATTTTTCTTCTCCATGGCGAATAGTTCTTATGTAGAACATTCGCGAAGGAGTGGCGGTATGGAGCAAGCGAGTTGGTTTGATTTCGTTGAAAAAGAGCGGGATCCGGTTTATGAAGAACTGCAGAATTTAACGGAGGAGAACCCTATCATACGCATCGCCTCCTATACCATCACGTTGAATCCTTTTGCTTTAATCGAAATTGAAAGTGATGGGGTTCATGATTGCGTCAGCGATCTTGAAGCCTGTTATAAGTATTTGTGTAACTTAAATAAATAAGCTCAAATCCAAACCCCGGAGTTCACACTCTGGGGTTTTACCTATTCCACTAAAGCTCCCTTTTCTTAAAGATTCAGTTTCGAGATGTTCATGTGATTCTAGGGGCTCCGGGAAAAGGTTCGTCTAGCTCCATCGTCCAGACACTCGCGTCATAAGCAGAACAGCAAAGGAATAAAAAACACATTCCGTTGCTGTTCTGCTTATGCCAGTCGTGTCTACCAGGACGATTCCGCATTTGAACACTTTCCATGAGGTGGGCGGTGAGCCTCCTCAGGCTATGCCTTCCGGGGTCTCACCTGTCCCACACGTCCCATAGGAGTCTCACCGTTTCCCTCCGCCCCTTTACCTTATAAGTGTCTCAAAACCACTTCTAAAAGGGTAAGCTTGAATGGTTGAGGGAAGTGGACGATTAGAACACCTGTATTCATAAGTAAGGTTCCAATTCTTTTCCTCTAAGCCGGCATATAGCGTGTTGCATCAAGCATTTGCGTTTGCTAAACGTCAATGAGGTAGAGTTTACATCATTCACTTCTGATAACCATACGAGCTGATTTTTTAATTTGTGGTTTCGAGAACCTTCCTTGGTTAAGGGGCGGAGGGGAATGGCGAGACTCCTGCGGGAAAAAAGGGCATGGTGAGACCCCACAGGACGCAGTCCGAGGAGGCTCACCGCGCTCCCGCGGAAAGCGAGTTATTCCCTGCAGCCCCCATCCACTCAAAAAACATCTCGAAACTGAGTCTTCAAGAAACCTGCCATACACTTGAATAGGGATTTGAGTGGAGGTTTCTTTTTCTATACAATGGTCATGGAAATGAAAATACGAATGAAAAGGTGTTTACCTATGAAGAAATATATCGTTGTCGGCGGTGGAGTGCTGGGCGCATCCACTGCTTATCACTTAGCAAAAGAAGGCGTCGACGTAAAAATCATCGACCGTAAAGATGAGGGACAGGCGACAGAAGCAGCAGCTGGAATTGTCTGTCCATGGCTGGCTCAACGGCGCAACAAGCGATGGTACCGTCTTGTCAAAGGCGGTGCCCGGTACTATCCAGAATTGATTCGCGAGCTGGAAGCGGAAGGAGAAACGCGGACGGGCTATCGCCGCGTAGGGGCAATCAGTCTCCAAAGAGATGAAGCTAAATTAGAAAAAACTATGGAGCGCGCGTTGAAGCGAAGAGAAGACGGGGCTCCTGAAATCGGTGAAATCACAAGAATCTCCTCGGAAGAAGCAAAGAAAATGTTCCCACCGCTCGCGGATGGGTACGATGCGATTCACGTCAGTGGTGCGGCCCGCGTTAATGGGCGTGAGTTAAGAGATGCGCTTCTTCGAGTAGCTGAGAAACTTGGGGTTCAAAGGATACAAGGAGATGCTAGCCTGATTCATGAAGGTCGGCAGGTTACCGCTGTCGAGGTGGACGGCGTCCGCTATGAAGCGGATGAAGTGCTGGTGACAGCTGGTGCATGGGCGAAACCGATTCTGAAACCGTTGGGCATTGACTTTCTGGTCCACCCTCAAAAAGCACAGATTGTCCATTTGGACCTTCCTGATACAGAAACGGAAGATTGGCCTGTCATTATGCCACCGAATAATCAGTACATGCTTTCCTTCGGGGGCGGTCGTGTTGTCATTGGTGCCACACATGAAACGGATGCAGGTTTTGACGGGCGATCGACTGTAGGTGGTCTCCATTATGTGTTTGATAAGGCACTAGGAGTCGCGCCAGGTCTTTACGACAGCACGTTTGCTGAAACGCGTGTCGGCTTCCGGCCGTTTACACCAGGGTCTCTCCCTGTTTTTGGTGGTATTCCTGAGTGGTCGAATTTATATGTCGCCAATGGCCTCGGAGCTTCTGGACTTACATCCGGTCCATACGTGGGTGCGGAGCTTGCCCGGCTGGTACTTGGAAAAGAGACCGAGCTTGATCCTGCAGATTATGATGTATCCGAAGCACTGGGATCTGAATGATGACTCTACTGAAAAACCTTGCAGCCTGATAAAGCTGCAAGGTTTTTTTATGGTTTGTCAGGGTAGTCACAGTACTCGATAATCGTTCCTTCTGTATCCGCCGGGTTTAAGTAGATGAGGCGTCGGCCGTGTTTATTTGTCCGTAACGACCATTCCAGGGTGCGGATGCCTTCCTGCTCTAAGTCTTTCAGCGCCTGGTCCAAATCGCCGACATCGTAGGCGATGTGGTGAACCCCTTTCCCTTTTTGCTTAATGAAACGAGCGATGGGGGAGGTCGTATTATTCGTCGGCATCAATAATTCTGTACGGTCCCCTTTAATATCAATAATCGCAATTTCACTCTCTACTCCTTCAGCTTCACTACGGTAACGATCAATTAATGTGCCTCCAAGGACGTTGGTGTAAAAAGTGATGCTGTCTTCGATGTTGCGGACAGCGACTCCAATGTGATCCAGTTTCTTTTCCACGTTCATTCTCCTCTATAGCAAATTCCAAACCATTTTAACATAACGATAGCCCAGACACTTATGGGTGGGTCTCCGTAAAGTGCCCTTTTTTATAGAATCTATCAAAACGTACAAGCTGATTTTTCTCTATCACATAAAGTAGAGCAGGAGGTGATTTTATATGCCTGCCTGGATCAGCAATAGTTTTAAGATCCTGTCATCCGCTGCTCTTCATGTGGTTGTCAGTCTACTTTTATTCGGAACATCGATCTATACTATTGTTACTGGATTGACGTGGATCAAAGGGTTGATCGTCATCGGCTTGTTGATCCTCTGGCTCGTTTCATATGTGTGTGTAGCCCAAAAGCTGTACGCGTATCTGTTCGGCCGTTGGAAAGACGACGATGAATAAGAAAAAGGGGTCCTGCAACACAGGACCCCTTTACCTATTAATTCAATTGTTTCACGACTTCTTTGGCAACGACTTCTGTGGATTGAGGATTTTGACCGGTGATCAGGTTGCCGTCCACTTCAAAATGCTCGGACCAGTTTGGACCGCTCACAAAGGTTGCTCCCAGCTCATTCAGCTTACTTTCAAGCAGGAATGGCATGTGTTGATCGAGCGTTGTTTCTACTTCTTCGGCGTCAGTGAATGCATTGACGCGTTTTCCTTTGACTAGTGGTTCACCGTTAGACAAGGTAGCTCCGACAAGACCTGCGGGACCATGGCAGACGGCTGCGACAATTTTATCCGCTTCATAGAAGTTACGAAGCAGCTTTTGAAGTTTTTCATTATCCGGAAAGTCGAACATGGTTCCGTGACCACCCGGTAAGAAGATTGCATCGTAGTCATCGGCTTCGACGTCTGCAATCGGTGTGGTATTTTCTAAATGTGGTTTTGTATCTAAGATCTCCTGTGGTTCATCTTCGCTGACACTACCTGGATCGACAGGTGCACGGCCGCCTTCCGGACTTGCTACTGTCACTTCATAGCCGTGTTTTTGGAACTCATTATAGGCTTCGCCGAATTCGGATAACCAAAGCCCTGTCGGCTGTTCATCCGTAATCTTTGCGTGGTTCGTAACGACCATTAGTACTTTTTTAGACATGATTGTCCTCCTTTTTGGTAGTGGGTGTCATTGTAATATGTGAAAATTGACAGTGCCAAACATTCTGCTTTGTCGCACATAAAATAATTTTCCCGTTTTTAAATCAATCAAACATGGGCGAGCACACATTGACAAAATGGCATGCGGCGCATACGATAATTGTATATATGAATATATGTGCATATAAGGAAGGTGTCGAATTCATGAGTGAAGATAAAAATAAAAAAGAAGATCAGAAAAAAAAGCATGCCAGTGAACTGGATGAAGAAACGTTATTCGTCGTTTCCCAGACGTTCAAGGCGCTTTCTGATCCGACACGAATCAGAATCCTGCATTTACTATGTGAACAAGAAATGTCCGTGAATCAAATCGCTGATACATTAGAACTTCGCCAATCGACCGTTTCCCACCAGCTGCGGTTTCTAAAGAATTTACGTTTAGTGAAGTATCGAAGAGCAGGTACGACATTATTTTATTCCCACGATGATGAACACGTCATCGATCTATTGCAACAGACCATCAACCACGCTCTTCACCATTAAAGGGGAGAAAGAGAATGAAGGAATACAAACTGCAAGGATTATCCTGCGCGAACTGCGCAGCAGAGATGGAAGACGAAATCCGTAAGCTCCATCATGGGGAAGGTTCTGAACTTCAGTTTTCATCGAGTAAATTGAGAGTTCATGACGGAATTGATATGGAGAAAGTACGCCGGATTCTGAAATCCGACGGAGCTTCTCTTGTCGATGACGAGGGTAGACACGATCACAGTCATGGTCCGAACATGAAGCAGCTCGTCATTATTTCCTCACTCATCTTTGGTGCGACGTTTTTATTGGAAGGAAGGGTTGCTCCTTTCGTTATGATCGGCCTGTATTTGGCAGCGATTGCGATCAGTGGTTACCAGACATTCTGGAAAGGTTTGAAAAACTTAGTCCGTTTGAAGTTTAATATTGATACGCTGATGACGATTGCTCTCGTCGGAGCTGTGGCGATCGGGGAATGGAAAGAAGCGACTCTTGTCGCGATTCTGTTCGGCCTGAATGAATACTTGGAAGGTCTCGGCATGGAAAAGGCACGTAGTTCGATGGAACAATTATTGAAAGTCGCCCCTAAACAAGCGACCCGCCTGCTCGCAGATGGGACGGAAGAAATCGTAGGGATTGAACAACTGCAAGAGGGAGACCTTGTCCTTGTTAAAGCGGGCGAGAAAATCCCATCAGACGGTGTGGTCATGGCCGGTTACAGTTCCGTGAACGAAGCAGCAATCACAGGAGAATCTCTGCCGGTAGACAAAAAGCCTGGCGAAAAGCTTTTTGGAGGAAGCATCAATAATGAAGGATTGATGAAAGTTGAAATATCAAAGGCCTACAATGACTCTTCTCTCGCTAAAATCCTACAGTTGGTTGAGGAAGCGCAGGAAAGAAAGACACCGACAGAGCTCTTCATCAATCGATTTGCTAAATACTACACCCCATTAATCATGGTGATTGCCGGTCTTGTCATGGTCATTCCACCATTGCTTTTCTCTGCCACCTGGGGAGGTTCATTTTACCAGGGATTGGCGGTTCTCATTGTCGGCTGCCCATGTGCCTTGATTCTGTCCTCACCCATTGCCATATTGTCCGGAATCACGAAAAATGCCCGAAACGGCATTCTCATTAAAGGGGGAGCTTTTCTTGAACAGCTTGGAAAAATTGAAAGTATTGCTTTTGATAAGACGGGTACGCTGACAAAAGGAGAGCCAAAAGTTCATGCTGTGAATGTTTATGAGGAGAAGCGCTTCTTTTCAGTGGCTCAAGCCGTGGAGAGAAATTCCTCTCACCCAATTGCGAGAGCGATCTTAGAAAATTCACGCGTTCAACAGGCAAATTCTTTGGAGCCTTCCTCTGTGGATACGATTCCCGGGAAAGGCGTTCGAGCGGTCATTGAGGAAAAGACGTACTACGTGGGAAGCGAGCAGACGCTTACGCATCTCAACCCTTCAGAGGATGTAAAAGCAGACATCGACAAGCTGAAAGAAGATGGATTCACCCTTGTCATCGTTTCGGATGAAAAAGAAGTACTGGGTATGTTCGGAGTGGCAGATGAAGTGCGTGAAGAAAGTCGTACCCTGATGAAGCGTCTCCATTCTCTGGGGATTAAGCACACGATCATGTTAACGGGTGACCACGAAAAAACGGCTGGGAAAGTGGCTGCAGAAATCGGCGTCACTGATGTCCATGCGCAGCTTCTCCCCGATCAGAAAGTAGAAAAAGTCGACGAATTAAAAAGAAATTCCAAGCTTGCCATGATTGGAGATGGGATCAATGACGCGCCTGCTCTCGCGATGGCTGATTTAGGGATCGCGATGGGGAAAGGAACGGATAGTGCGATTGAAACCGCCGATATCGTGCTCATGCAGGATCACCTCGGTAAACTGCCGAATGCCTTCCGTATCGCGAAACGGGTGAATGCCGTAGTCAAATGGAACATCGGAATTGCCCTTGGTTTGAAAGTGATTGCCCTTCTTCTAACCATTCCAGGGTGGCTCACTTTATGGTTCGCCATTCTGGCTGATATGGGCGCAACGATTCTTGTCACTCTCATCAGCCTTACCATCCTCCTCATGAAAGATAAATGATGATATAGATCCATCAATTTTCCCACACCAGGTTATCCAAATACTGGATGACTTGGTGTGGTTTTATTTGGAAGAAAACTAGTTAGGGTGAACCATTTTGATTTCGAGTGTGTCTTTTGGGTTTGTGAGCAGGGGGATAAAGGGAAAAGGACCTTATGGACGTACGGTAAATTGTGGCTGTGTTTCCGTCAAAACCACCCGTCTCCCATACATACTTTTGCTTCGAAAAGACGACGATAAACCATATATAAAGAGTGAGGATAATGACTATGAAGATACACTTTGAACATATAAAAAAACTTCATATCAGACAGATATACGGCCCCCTTCAACAAGAGGTGAGAACTCTTGCTTTTCATTCAAAAAGAGTTGAACCAGCAGCCGCTTTTTTTTGTTTGAAAGGGGAGAACTTTGATGGTCATGAATATATCGAAGAAGCTATAGGCCTGGGAGCTGCCACAATCATTGGCAGTGATGAAGAGGTATTGGAGGAGCTTTCAACGATCTATGACCGCACAACGTTCTTACTTGTAGACAATGTCCGTTCCGTCATGTCTGTTTTTTCAAAGGATTTCTACGGCTTTGCAGATGATGAACTGAAAACCGTTGGGGTTACCGGAACGAATGGCAAGACGACGGTTACGGCCTATATCCGGTCTCTATTGACCTTATTGGGCCTTCCGACCGGCTCAATCGGTACGACAGGCATTTGGTCATCAAAACGGAAATTACAATATAAGAAAAGCACCCCAACCACACCTGAGTCTCTGGATCTGCACCGGATTTTTCGTGACTTGAGAAACGTGGGTGATGAAGGGGCGGTCATGGAGGTTTCATCGATTGCTCTCGATCAGTGCAGGGTAGAAGGCATTCAGTATGATGTGGCCGTTCATACGAATTTTTCTGAAGAGCATTTGGAATACCACCGGACTATTGAACATTACAGGGAATGTAAAATGCGTTTGTTCAAACAGGCGAACCACCGTGTCGTTAATATTGATGATGACGGAATGGCATCGGAACTGTTGGCGATGGGGAAGGATGGTCTTCTGACATACAGTATTGAGGGTCACCCAGAGGCTGATTTGTCAGCAGAAAACATTGAGGTTATGGAAAAAGGATCCCTTTTCGACCTTACCTATAAGGGAGACACGAAGAAAGTCTTCATTCCCGTCTATGGCACCTACAATGTCGCAAACGTACTGGCCGCGATTGCTACAGCCTTCCATCTCCACTATTCTTGGGAGGAAGTGTTGGACGTGCTTCCTACTTTGAAAGGACCGGAAGGAAGATTCCAGGTTATTGAAACACCTCTCAAGCAGAAAGTGATTTTGGATTATGCTCATACCCCTGTAGCTTTGAACAGGTTGTTGGAAGAGGTTAAGAAACTTGACCACAAACGCTTGATCGTCATGATCGCAGGCATTGGAATTCGTGATTTCAACAAAATGCCGAAGATGGCGAAAGCGATTGAAGGAAAAGCGGATGAAGTGATCGTCACGGTCGATCACCCCGGCTATCATGACCCGCAAACCATCGTCGATCAGGTGATGACAGGGTTTAGCAATCCAACGGCTTTGAATATTCACCCCACCCTTACAAGAGAAGAAGGTGTTCGTAAATCCATGCAGTTAGGAGAGGAAGGGGATATTATCCTGCTGACAAGTGGCTGCATCAACAATTCGCAGATTGTTAAGGGTGAAGAAATTCCTCACTCGGATGAAAAGATCATCGAAAGCTTTTTTCCATCTGTCGCTCAATAAAACATCCAGTCTCAGGTCCTGAGACTGGATGTTTTTCTCGTTAATCAAACGTTTGTTCAACTAATTGTTTGTACTCATAGAAGTAATTCGGAAGATCATCATGATTCCGTTCGTTTATCATCGCGGCAACGATGGATTCGTTGTACCACTTTTGGTCTTCAGCACCTGCGTTGAAGTTTTTCCAAACCTCATTTCCGTAGGTGGCGAGGTCTTTTTGGAGAGAGCGTAAGTTATCCAGCTTATCGGCTACAATCAACGCTTTCAATTCAAACGGAGCTTTCCACACGGTTTCAATCGTGTGCTGTTTTCTTTCCACCCATGACTTGCTTTTATCTTCCGTATGAGCAGCGACGAAACCTCTCACGTCTCTTCCGAATTCACGTTCAATATCCTGGAGGGTGTAGTTGGTATCTTCGACCACATCATGGAGGTAGCCGGCACAAATCACTTCTTCACGGAATCCTGCTTGTTCTAAGAGGTCCGCAACCCGAATGGGATGGATGATATAGTCTTCCGTGGAGTTTTTACGCTTCTGCCCCTCGTGGGCTTTAGCTGCAAATGCCTTCGCTTTCTCAATCATCGACGACACGCCCTTTTTTGTTCATCATAACAAATAAAGGGGCAGAATGATTGCAAAAAGTGATAAAGCTTGATTAAATAAGAATGGATATTATATAATTAATAGGTTTAATCAACAGGTTGAAGGGGATGCTTTGCAAATGGAAATGATTGAAGTACAAGGACAACCGCCTCACAACTCAGAGCCCGTCGTTCTAATCATCGGGAAAATGGATGGTGTGCATTTAGGGCATCAGTCTCTTCTACAGGAGGCAGAAAGGCTGGCCACAGAGGAAGATAAAATCGCTGTGTATGGTTTTTCTGATCACCCAAAATGGGTGCTGCGAGGTGATGAATCATACAAATATTCATTATCAACGATTGAAGATCGCCAAACCCGCTTGGAGCAGTTCGGTGTCGATCGTTATTATCACGTCCATTTCACAAAAGAATATGCAAAGACATCTCCTGAAGAATTCGTGCTTCAGCATTTGAACCGGTTGAACGTCCGTCATGTGATCGTCGGGGAGGACTTCCGTTTCGGTAAAGGGAGAGGATCCGACGCTGAAGGGCTGGCCGAGCTGTGCCAGCAAATCGGTGCTGATGTTTCGATTGTCCCGGGTGTCCAGCTTCACGACCGAAAAGTAAGCAGTACAGATATCCGTACTCATGTGACTCAAGGACGGATGGAAGCCGCTCAAGCGATGCTCGGACGACCTTTTGAAATCACAGGGGTCGTGGAAAAAGGCGAGCAGCTTGGACGACAACTAGGCTTTCCGACATTAAACATCGGAGATATTGAAGAATATGTCAAAGTTAAACCAGGGGTCTATCTCGGGCTTGTGAAAAAAGTCCAGGAAGCACCGGAATACTATTACACGTTAATCAGCGCCGGCTATCGTCCAACGGTCAACGGTGATTCCTATAAAGTGGAAGCTTATCTTCTGGATTTCTCCGGTGACCTGTACGACCAGAAAGTGACCGTCCAATTCCTGCGCCACATGCGCGATGAAGAGAATTTCGACGGTATGGATGCATTAATTGAACAAATGCATGAGGATGAAAAGAATGCTCGTGCAATTTTAGGAATATAAACGATACTGACATCTTAGAAAGGGGGAAGCACCATGGGAATTGTCGTTGTTGAAGTTTGTGATGGAAACTTAATCAATGAAATGGATATCGAGAGCATCATTGAATCCGAATACCCGGAAGTGGCGGTACTCATCAGTGAATGCCTGTCCTTCTGTGGCATGTGTGCTCTCCGTCCGTACGCCCTAGTCAATAACCAGCGGGTGTTTGGAAAAACACCTGAAGAAGCTTTACAGAAAATCCGTACAAAAATCGAAGAAGAATTAGCGATTTACGCTGAATAAGGCAGGAGAAGACCATGGGTTTTTTTGATTCACTGATCAACAGCTTACGTTTGCCGAAAAAAGAAGCGATGTTCCATTTAAACCGGAAAGGCATCACTCATACGATTGGGTATTTGTTCGTATTGCTGCTGCTCCTCTTTTTACCGGATATGGTTGCATCGATCTTGTATTTAGAGACGAACCTGACAGAGGTATCGCGGGGGATGTACATTGCACAGTTTCTCGTTTTCTATCCTTTGCTGATCGTTTTCCTTATCCTTGTCGGCGTATCCATTCTTGCCGGGGGAAGTCTGCTTATGCGAAAAGCTCTTTCCAGGAAGCTTGCCTACCAGCAGCTTTGGAAGTTGACCGCCTATGCTTGTACACTGCCATTAATTCTAAGCGTATTATTAAAATATATGACCGTATCCAACGCCCTCAGCGCTCTTATTTTTATGGCGATCTTCGTATACTACATGTATCGGATGATTACGGTTTATCCAAAAGTACCCGCAAAACCTTGAGTTCTTGCGGGTACTTTTTCTATTTATCTTTTTTATATGTTAGAATATTCATTATTTAATAAAAAAGGTGGGGGTATGATGACGAGAGCGTTAGTATTGCAATCAGATTTTGGAATCAGTGATGGAGCTGTAAGTGCCATGCATGGGGTGGCACATTCTGTTAATCATCAATTGTCGATCTTCGATTTGACGCACGACATCCCCCCTTTCAATATTTGGGAAGGGTCTTACAGGCTGTGGCAGACGATGGCTTACTGGGCAGAAGGAACAGTATTCGTATCTGTGGTCGATCCAGGCGTAGGATCCACACGCAAGAGTATCGGTGTAAAAACAGGATCCGGGCATTTTGTCATCACTCCGGACAATGGAACATTGACTCATATCGCCCGTACGGAGGGAATCGTTGAAGTAAGAGAAATTGATGAAAAAGTGAACCGCTTGCCACGCTCTGGAGAATCCTACACTTTCCATGGTCGAGATGTTTATGCCTACACGGGAGCGCGTTTGGCGGCCGGTGTCATCACTTTTGAAGAAGTAGGCCCTGCCCTCGACCCCGGATCTATTGAGCGTATCTCTGTGAAAGACCCTTATGTGGACGAATCCACGGTCTCCGGCATCATCGATATCCTTGATATACGGTTCGGCAACCTTTGGACGAACATTCCGCGTGAGTTTTTTAAGCAGATGGGGATCCATTATGGAGATACCCTGAACGTGTTCATTTTGCATAATGGTGATGAGGTGTATCATAATTCCATGACCTTCGGACGCTCATTCGCAGATACCCACAAAGGCGAGCCACTCGTCTATGTGAACAGCCTTGATAACTTAGCGGTGGCCATCAATCAAGGCTCATTTGCCAGAGCTTACAATATCCGCACAGGTTCGAATTGGACCATCCAGTTTGAAAAATAACTTCCCGCTTCTGTGGGGAGTTTTCTTTTGTCTATGAGCAGAATAAAAGCTTGCGGGGAGTCGCTGTGCTACACTTACCCATGTGAAAACCTTTATAAGAAAAGGAGAATGATCAATGAAGACAGTTACGCTGCATAGCACCATCGAAATGCCACAACTAGGCTTTGGTGTTTGGCAAGTTGAAGAAAAAGATGCGGTTCCAGCCGTTACAAAAGCGATTGAAACAGGCTATCGTGCAATTGATACCGCTGCGATTTACGGAAACGAGAAACAGGTTGGTGAAGCGATCCGCCAGAGCGGTGTAGCTCGAGACGAATTGTTCATTACGACAAAGGTCTGGAACACAGATCAAGGATATGAAAATACATTGAAGGCTTTTGAAACAAGCCTTGATAAACTTGGATTAGACTACGTGGACCTTTACTTGATCCACTGGCCGACACCAGAATATGATGATTACGTAGAAACATACAAAGCGCTTGAACAGCTGCAAAAAGACGGCAAAGTCAAAGCGATCGGCGTATGTAACTTTGATATCGATCACTTGCAGCGTCTGCTTGACGAGTGTGAAGTGAAGCCGGCAGTCAACCAGGTCGAGTGCCACCCATTCCTGGCACAAAATGAACTGAAAGACTTCTGCCGCGACAATGGCATTCTGCTTGAAGCATGGAGCCCGCTGATGCAGGGTGGAGAAGTATTGGAAAATGATACGATCCAGTCAATCGCTGAAAAGCACGGCAAAACACCGGCACAAGTTATCATCCGCTGGCACCTGCAAAACGATACGGTTGTCATTCCGAAGTCTGTCACGCCATCCCGTATCGAAGAGAACTTCGACGTGTTTGATTTTGACCTGACAGCAGACGACATGGCTGCCATCAACAAGCTGGACCGCGGCGAGCGCAAAGGCCCGAAACCATCTGAAATGAACGTAAGATAAATACAGGAAGACTGCCGCATGAAGTGGCAGTCTTTTTTTGTGGACAAAAGGAAGAGGATCAACTTTAATATAGGAGAAAGGAGCGAATACATGATCATAAAACCCCGCGTCATCCCACCCGATATTAACCATTTAAGTATGCTGCTGAAACGTCTCAAACCTAACCACCCTGCAACCCCTCAAGTAGAAGAAATGCTCTCTACCAAACAGGCCGGCTGGAACGGCGAACAATCCCTCGACTTTCACCTGGACTACTTGAAAGACTCTCCTATCATCCTTCACAATATCCGCCTTCATGATGGCCACCACTTTTTCCAAATGGACACCCTTCTCCTGTTCCCTTCGTTCTTCCTGATCATTGAAGCAAAAAATATGAAAGGTCAAATATCCATACACCGCGAGAAAAAGGAAATGCGTCGCGACCTGGAAGGTTTTCAGGATCCCGTGGAGCAGGCGGAACGGCAAAAAGATTTACTCGAAGAATGGTTGCTTCACCATACGGGGCTTAAGGTACCGGTAGATTTCTTAGTTGTTTTTACGAATCGAAGGTGCGTTCTTGAATTTGACTCTTCAGACCCTAGCATTCATGAAAAAGTCATACGCGCCACATCGTTGGTGGGTGCGATTGAAAGGAAGAAGGAGTTTTATAAGGAAGAAGTTCTGACTAGGGCTGATATGATGCGCATAGGTCGTGCGCTTGCTGAAGCCCATCAAGAGCTTGTCCCTGATTATATGAAGCGGTTCAATTTGAGTTACTCTGATTTGCAGAAAGGTGTGAGGTGTCCGGAGTGTGGCAAGTATTTTATGAGGAAAACACCTAGGCGATGGAAGTGTGATCATTGCGGTTGTGCCTCCGTAAATGCTTATGAACTAGCCCTTAAAGAATATGCTGTTCTGGTTTCTAAAACAATGAGTATTAGAGAAGGGCAAGATTTTTTAAGGATAAGCTCCAGACATGTTGTTTACCGGATCTTGTCTGCATATGCGGAGAGTACTTTGGGTGGAGGAAGATATGTAAGGTATGTGCTCTAGTTTTAATAGCTTAAGTGCCATTTTACGCGCGCAAGAAAAGCGAGTCGCGCGCAGGAAGAGCGAGTCGCGCGCAGGGAGGGTGAGCCGCGCGCAGGAAGAGTGAGTCGCGCGCAGGAAGAGTGAGTCGCGCGCAGGAAGAGCGAGTCGCGCGCAGGAAGAGTGAGTCGCGCGCAGGAAGAGTGAGTCGCGCGCAGGAAGAGCGAGTCGCGCGCAGGAAGAGTGAGTCGCGCGCAGGGAGGGTGAGTCGCGCGCAGGGAGGGTGAGTCGCGCGCAAAGTGCGAAGGCCCCGCCAACAAAACTCCATAAACCGACCCTTATGTTATTCCCACCAAATATGGGGAACATAAAGATATCACTTTTTCGGTAAAGGAGCTTTTGTATGATCATCCGGTTCGGTTACGTATCGCATGCGCTCGACTTATGGGAAGCGACGCCAGCGAAGACAATGACATTTGCACGTTATAAGAAACTGGGGCACGAAACTGCGATTGAGCAGCTTCATAAAATTGCGGAAATGAACTTGGAGCGCACACGTCGGATCATCCACTATAACATTGCGAGGGAAATCCATTTGTACCGGTTTTCTTCTTCTATCATTCCACTCGCTACTCATGATGAAGTGGAGTGGGATTATATCGAGCCATTCCGCCATCTGTTCGAGGAAATTGGTGATCTGGTAAAGGCGCACAATATGCGTACGAGTTTTCACCCAAACCAATTCACCCTTTTCACGAGTGACCGTCCTCATGTGACGGACAACGCTGTCCAGGACATGGAGTACCATTATGCGATGCTTCAAGCGATGGGGCTGCACAATGAATCACATATCAATCTACATGTAGGTGGCGCGTATGGGGATAAAAAAGCAGCCGTCTCTCGTTTTCATGAAAATATTAAAAAGCTCCCGGGTCCAATTAAACAGCAGATGACACTTGAGAATGATGACAAAACCTATACGACAACGGAAACCCTTGATGTCTGTGAAAAAGAGGACATTCCGATGATGTTTGATTACCACCATTACATGGCGAATCACACCGAAGATGAACCTCTTTCTAAAATCCTGCCTCGCTTTTATAAAACGTGGGACAGGCTGGGCCTTCCACCAAAAATTCATATTTCGTCGCCGAAGTCGGAAAAGGCGTACAGGAGTCATGCCGATTTTGTGGACGCTGATTTCATTCGCCCTCTCCTGAAAGAGTTGAAGGATCTCGGCACACCTGTAGATTTTATGATTGAAGCGAAAGAAAAGGACCGCGCCCTTTCTAAACTTGTCGAAGATTTTTCGAAAATCCGTGGTGTGAAACGGGTGGGGGAGGCGACCTTGGACGTTTAACTTTGCGTCCGCCTTTGGATCAAGTATATTGATGGTACTGAAAGGGGTGGAATGATGGATAAACAGACCCTCTTATCCGAAGTGAATTTGTTTGAAGAATTAACAAAAGAAGAACTAATGGACGTAGCTGCCATCAGTGAAATGAAAAAAGTAGCGAAAGGTGAAGTAATCCTCACGCCTGAACATCCAGCTGAGCATTTATATATTTTGAAAAAAGGACAGATCCGTTTATACCGTACCAACCAGCAGGGGAAACAGTTCACATTGGACATACTGAAAGACGGAAATCTATTTGGGGAGGCCTCTACGCTGACTCTGACAGATTATGAAATGTACGCAGAGGCGATGACTGATACATATGTATGTTTGATGAGCAGGGAAGAGTTCGAACGATTTATGGAAAAGTACCCGAAGATCAAGCTGCGTCTCGTTCAGTTACTTTCGTCTAAATTGAACGATTTTTACAAAAGAAGTGAGAAGATTGCTTTAGGTGAGGTGCGGGAGCGGATTCTTTATCTGCTGCTCATGCTTAGTGAAAAAAGCGGCCGTCGTCACCAGGAGTGGCAAACCGTCGAGATGAAGTTGACCCATCAGGACATCGCGACGATGATCGGTGCAACTAGGGAGACAACGAGTGCAGAAATCAGTCGTTTGAACAAGGAAGGCTATTTGAAAAAGGATCAAGTATTATCCATCGATGCAGAAAAAGCAAAAACCCATCTCGGCTTAGTGGTGACATAAGCCGGGACGGGTTTTATTTTAATATTCGTTTGGCTTCCATGAACCTTTGAATACCTGTAAACAATTCTACAGTAAAGAACAATAGTGTTGACCAGAAGAGGAATGGAGGGAATAAGAGCATCACACTGAACAGAACGAAGCCTTCTGTCCTCTCCGCAAGTCCCGCTTGATAGTAGAAGGATTTGATTCCTGCTTTTTCTGAAACGGCTCCTACAACTAAGAAGATCGTCATCGACACGATGATGGATACACTGAGAAGGAGAAGTGGCCATAAGACTTCGGGGTGAATATAAGCAATGGCTAAGATCATCCCAATTTCAACGATTCGATCGAATGTAATATCCATGACGGTTCCGAAAGGGGAGGTTTTGGTATTCCTGGCCATTGTCCCATCCACGGCGTCTAAAAATCCGGAAAGCCACAAAAATACGACCGCTAATATCGGAAAACCGAGCACATAGAGCACACTTGTACCAAGCCCGACAAACAAAGCGAGCACGGTAATCTCATTGGCGGAGCGCCCTTTTTGTAGAAAGTAAGAAGCGGTTCGTTCAATGGATGGTTGAACGAATTTCCTTGCGTGGGTATCGAGCATAAAAAACACCTGCTTTAGCAAATAATATCAACGTCTTGTTACCACTTTACCCTAATTGGTCTTCCTTTAGACGATAGCATATGTTCCCTGGTAATAGAATCACCTTGCTTCTTTTGTAAGGCAGATTACAACGGTGAGCACATGAGGTTTGCCGAAAATGGCCAGGGTGTATAGTATCCCTGTAACCAACAACAAGGAGGAATTGTACATGTCCGAACATAAAGTAGCGATCACGAGTAAGTCTCAAGGGATGAAATCGGAAATCGAGGCAGGAAAACATTCATTGACGATTGATGAACCGAAGCAAATGGGCGGAACAGATGAAGGTGCTGACCCACTTGCCACGCTGTTAGGTTCGCTCGCAGGCTGTGAAACGGTCGTTGCGAACATGGTGGCGAAGGAAATGAAGTTCGACCTTCAAAGTATTTCGTTTGATATCAACGGGACTCTCGATATGCGAGGGTTGATGGGGACGGCGGATGTAAAGCCTTACTTTGACACGGTGAACATTAAAGCGGAAGTAGAAACGTCAGAATCTCAAGAGCGTATCGAAGAACTTCAGGAAATCGTTGACCAACGCTGCCCAGTTTTCACTACACTGAAAGCAGCAGGGGTTACCCTGAATGTAGATTGGCAAAAAGCTTAACAAATGGGAAGAGGCTCCTCTAGGGGGCCTTTTTTTATACTGAAAATTTCCATGGAAACGATGGAAAGAATTAATAATGAATCTCTTAATCCGCCTATGTTACCTTATTAGGGAACCTGATAAGGAGGTAGATTTTAAATGTTCAAAAAATTGATGCTGACAGGAATTGCTACCGTTAGTTTGCTCGCTTTTTCCTTCCCTGTCGAAAGTTTTGCCCACGCCAACACTCATACCGTCCAAAAGGGCGATTCTATTTATAAAATTGCTATGAAACATGGTGTTTCTGCCCAACAATTGCAGGCCATGAACAATAAATCGAACGCAGAAATTTATCCTGGGGAGCAGTTGCAGCTTCCCGTTGCTCTTAGTGAATCTGAAAAAGATTTACTCGCTCGTCTAGTTGAAGCAGAGGCGAAGGGTGAAAGTTATTCAGGTAAGGTTGCCGTAGCCACAGTTGTTTTAAACCGTGTGGAAAGTGATCTTTTCCCAGATTCCGTGAATGGCGTCATCTATGACGGCATTCAGTTCTCTCCTGTTTTGAATGGTACGATTAACCAGCCGGCAAGCGCTGAGTCAAAACGTGCGGTCAATGAAGCCATTGCTTATCAAGGCTATGACCGTGAGTCTCTATTTTTCTATAATCCTGATAAAGCGCAAAGTGACTATTTGAGCAGTAAAGAAGTGACAACAGTCATCGGCGACCACGTTTTCTTGAGATAAACCACTTGAACAAGCACCTTTGATAGGTGCTTGTTTTTTTTGGATTTTTACAATGGATCGTATGAATGAAAGAGCGTGGAAATATACATTCATCAACGGATGAACATACGATCCAGGACGATGTGGTGAATGTGGAAGAAGGTATTTAGAGCGATCGAAAGCGGATGGTGCTCTGTATGTGAGCGTTCATGAACAAGTGGATCATAGAAATGAAAAGGAGATCCCTGTACAGGGATCTCCTTTTTCGGTGCGATAGGGTTAACTTGCATCTTCTTCCTCCTGAAACAGCTCGACCTTCCTTTTCTTCGTCCGCTTTTTGTACACGCGGTTCACATAGTCATCCGTTAATGCAGCGATTTCCTTATGCAGGAACAATAGTGGAATAATGTTTGTAAGTAGGACGAAGGCTAAAATCAAGTCGAGGAATTGCCACACGAACTGAAGTCCTCCGATCGCTCCTACGAATACGGCTACAATGTAGACAATCCGCATGATTTTAGCTGCGCGTAGGCTGAACAGGTATTCCGCTTGTTTTTCTCCGTAAAAGACGAGGACACCGATGGTAGTAATTACGAAAAAGAGTAAAAATACAGTGATGAAACTGCCTCCGAACGCGTCTCCGAATTCGGATCCGATGGCGACGTTGATCATATTCGATGCATCACTTCCACCGACTTCCTGCCATGCGCCGGTGACGAGAACGGTCAAACCGGACACCGTACAGATGACAATTGTATCAACGAAAACGCTGAAGATTCCCCATAATGCCTGGCGGGACGGGTGATCTGTTTTTGCGGCCGCGTGGGCGATCGATGCAGTTCCAAGACCGGCTTCGTTAGAATAAAGACCGCGTGCAATCCCCCAGCGTAAAGCTTGGGCAACAGCCGCACCGGCAAAACCGCCAGTAGCTGAAATGGGTGTGAAAGCGTGGGTGAAAATCAATCCAAATACGTTGGGGATTTGATCGATGTTGGCAAAGATTACGTACAAACAGACAGCGAGGTAAATGAGCACCATGCCCGGCACCATCTTATCGGTGACCTTGGCGATCCGTTTAATACCTCCGAAAACTACGATGGCAATGGCTGCACACATGACGATCCCCGTAATCTCAACCGGCCATCCAAAGGCCCCCTCTGTCTGCGTAGCGATAGAGTTTGATTGCACCATCGTGCTTGGGATTAATTCAATCATTAGGAAGAATGCGAAGGCGGTCGAGACCCACTTCCAACCCAGGGCCTTTTTTATGTAGTATTGTGGTCCGCCGACCCAAATGTTTTTGTCGTTCTTTTCCCTGTACTTCATCCCTAATAAAATTTCACTATACTTTGTAGCCATTCCGATTAAAGCGACAAGCCACATCCAAAACAGAGCACCTGGTCCACCTAGAGAAATCGCGACAGGCACACCGACGATATTCGTTGCACCCGCTGTAGAGGCTAATGCTGAAGTGAAAGCCTGGAATGGAGTGATGGTTCCTTTCTTTTCTGTTTTCTTGAAGATTTGTCCGATGGTTTGGTGGAGGACGTGACCGAAAAAGCGGAATTGGAAAAACTTAATTCGGATGGTAAGGAAGATCCCGCCCAGAATTAAAATGATCGCTAATGGATACGTCCATAAAAAGTCGGAAATCGTGGTGATCCCCTCTTTGATACTATTCCATAAATCTCCCAATGAAAGATCCCCTTTCGACAAACTGTAAGATACCCATATATTCCCTTTACATAAAATGTTAAACGCATATAATGAGCAGGGAAGATGAGCCTTGAGAGAAAAAGCCATACACTAGAGGAATAGAGGAGGGATCAATTGAATATTAGTAAAGAAAATTTTCAAAACCATTCCATGAGCAAGTTAATCAAAGGGGCGGTGGTGCCGCGCCCGATCGCCTGGGTCTCCACTATAAGTGGAGATGGCATCCGCAATCTGGCACCTTTCAGTTTTTTTACGGTCGCATCCATGAATCCAATTACTCTTTGTTTTTCGATAGGGAGAGCGGATAGAGATAAAGACACACTGAAAAATATAAAGGAAACAAAGCAGTTTATTATCAATGTCGTTTCTGAATCGTTGGCTAACCAGATGCATGAAAGCAGTAAAAGGTTTGATGCTGATATTGATGAGTTTGAGAGGGCAGGTACAGATTTCGAAGACGGTGATTTTATACCTGTGCCAAGGGTGAAACAATCGCCTGTTCACATGGAATGCGAGCTCGATCGAGTCATAAAAATTGGTGAAGGGAATCTGGTTTTAGGAAGGTTGGTCGGTTACCATATCCAGGACGACGTTTATGAAGAAACAGACAAAGTGAATCCCTACGAACTGAAGCCTGTTGGACGAATGGCGGGAGACTACAGCTACATACGGGACTTCTTTCCACTCCCCAACGACGACCTTCCCAAATAAAAAAGCCGCAGAGCCATTTTGGAGTGACACAGTTAAATAAGACTCAATAAAACACCTAGGCTGCCATTACTCTGAATTCAATTGGAGTATGGCAGTTTAGTTTTTTAAAAGGTCGACAATAATTGTAGTAATACATGTACGTTTCTACTTTTTCACGTA
>NZ_JAYLVQ010000054.1:0-11598 GCF_035818575.1 Halobacillus sp. HZG1 | reverse complement strand
GAGGAGGCTCACCGCCCGCCCCATGGAAAGTGTTCAAATGCGGAATCGTCCTGGTAGACACGACTGGCATAAGCAGAACAGCAACGGAATGTGCTTTTCATTCCTTTGCTGTTCTGCTTATGACGCGAGTATCTGGACGATGGAGCAAGACGAACCTTTTCCCGGAGCCCCTAAAACCTTACAATCATCTCGAAACTGAGTCTTCAAGAAAAGGGAGCTTTAGTCAGATAATGTTCTGGCCTTCAAGAATGACAATGGCTAGGATGAGGACGATGACGATAACGAATACGATGGAGAGGGGACGGGAGACATTCGCTCTTTGAACCTCCTCCCATCGAACAGGTCGGATACCGCTGATCGAGAAGATGGAGACGGCAGCAAGGAGGATGGACATGATGTTTACCGTCACTAACAAGAATGCACCATATGCGGCTGTCATCGATCCATCGCCGATCGACATTCCCATAGCTACAGAAGGCGGGAGCAAGGCTACAGCAACCATCACACCCACCAGGTTTCCGGATAAACGGTTTAAAAAAGCCAGTGCTCCAGCAGCACCAGAAGCGACTCCCAATGGAATATCTATCAAGGTCACTTTCGTTCTATCCAAGTATTGAGCGTTCTCCATTCCGACATCCGTAAAAAAACCAAAGGCTATGGAAATAAACAATACGATGGCTACCCCGTATAATGAACTAACCGCTGACTGCCCAAGTCCTTTATAATCACCCAGAATAGCAAAAAATGCAACGGAAATGACAGGACCAATCATAGGGGCTATCACCATAGCCCCAATAACAACCGCTTCGCTATCTTTAATGATACCGACAGTTGCTACAATAGCTGATAGCAAGATAAGTAAGGAATAATTCATTGTAATATGGCTGTTTTTTTCAGCGGCATTCATTAATTCATGGCGACTTGCTCGCAGCAAACGGGACTTTTCCTCTTCGTCGTCTTCTTTTTCTTTTTCCTTTTCCTCTTTGGTTTCTTCATGAATGGTTTCTTTAGATATATAAGTTTGGACAGGAATTAACAGGGTCTCAAACCCTTCCACCACATTAGAAACTTCCTCCAAATAATTAAGGATCTTTTCCACTTCATTTTTTTGGACGAGTATGCGCACAAGCATACGTTCTTCTGATTCAATCGACACCCAATATGAACGATGATCATACTTTTTCAACTTTTCATCAATGGATTCAAAGTGTTGGTCAGGAATGTACACTTCAATTAATTGCAAGTTCATGCTGTTCACCTCTATTCAACCATTCTGTATAAGCTATGAAGTATTAAAAGAACACTAAACTATGGGTGATTCTGATAACTCCAGTCCCTCCGCTCCCTTTTCCAGTTGGTGATGTACTGAATCTCCTTCATAATGTCTCCTATTTTCCACATACTAATTCTACTTAGAGAAGAATAGAAAGGGGGTTCCTTGATGTCTCTCCTACTACCGATGAAGAGAGAACAGTTTCTGTCGTCATCCAAAGATTTACTTAATCAAAGTCCGGACCTTGTCCAAAAAGTGTTTAATCATGAAGGTCAATCGATCATTGTCCAATTCATTCATTATCAAGTAAACAAAGAACAGCTGGAGGATGAAATTTTAGAAATTATCACTAGATCTACTCATCCTTGGTCGAACGAGGGGCTGATGAATAAAATCCCTCTAGCTTCCACGAAACAAGAGAACAAAATGGATGCCATCATAGAGCAGATGATTCATGGGAGTGTCTGTATTTACATTGAAAGTGAAAAAGAAGCCACGCTATTCGCTCTGCCAAATCAAGAACACCGTGCTTTAAACCGTGCAGAAACAGAGTCGCTGGTTTTCGGTCCTCAAGTGTCGTTTACTGAATCCCTCATGACGAACTTGAATGTTATCCGTTGGCGTCTAGACACATCAGACCTCGTTACGGAAAAGTTGATTGTCGGCGAACGGATTCAATCGGAAATACGTATCGTGTACTTGAAGTCTCTTGCCAATACAGAGAATGTGAACACTATGAGACAACGGATTCAGGATTTAAATATCTCTGAAGTTGAAGACACGAGTGTCCTTGGACAATTGATAGAGGATTCCTCAAGTACCGTTTTTCCTCAGTTGATATTCACGGAACTGCCCGATCGCTTTTGTAATGCCATTTCTAAAGGTCGTGTAGGGGTTATGGTCGATAAAAGCCCGACCATGTTGCTGGGACCGATGAATCTCTTCAGTTTTTTTGAGTCGACGGAAGATTTATATATGCGCTGGAATATGGGGAGTTTCATAAGGCTGCTTCGATTCGTTTCCATGGCTTTGTCCATCATTCTGACACCGATGTATGTAGCAGCACTGACGTTTCACTATGAAATCATCCCTAGCACATTACTTGTATCCTTAGGACAATCCAGATCGACGGTACCTTTCCCTCCTGTTTTAGAAGCTCTTTTACTGGAAATTCTGATTGAATTGCTTAGAGAAGCAGGAGCCCGCTTGCCTACGAAGGTGGGGCAAACGATGGGTATTGTTGGAGGGATCGTTCTTGGTCAAGCTGCTGTAGAAGCTGGATTCACGAGCAACATTCTCATCATTATCATCGCACTCAGTGCTCTGGCTTCCTTTACTGCCCCAAGTTATTTAATGGGGACAGCGATTAGAATCATCCGCTTTCCGATGATCCTTCTGGCAGGTGCCTGGGGAATCATCGGTATTGTATTCGCCTTATCTTTCCTTGTTATTCATCTATTAAAGCAGAAATCATTGGGACGTCCATATTTGGCCCCCATCTATCCATTCGAGTGGAGTGATTTCAATGAATCCATTTTCAGAGTGCCTTTTCAAAAGAATGCCAAACGATCCAAAGCTCTTATGACCAAAGACAACTCGAGGTACAGTGAGTCAAAAGCGAGAGAACGAAATGATGTGGACCGTCTATGAAAACGAATATCCCCTTTCATCCTGATCGTACCGTTCAAGCTTTCTACCTTTTCTTTATCATCCATACCTCACAAATCGGTGCTGGGTTAATGGGAGTACCCCGAATACTTGTGCTCGAAGCAGGGGTGGATGCCTGGATTTCAGTATTGGTAGCGGGCCTTTACCTTCATTTGGTAGTTTTCATCACGCTCCAAATATTGAAATCTTATGAGAATGCCGACATTCTTGGGATTCAGCAAGATTTGTTTGGCGTGTGGATCGGGAAAGCCTTGGGCATAATATATGTCCTCTACATTTACATGCTTCTTTTGACGGTCATTAAAAATTACATTGAAGTGGTTCAGGTATTTATCTTTCCTGAAATGCCGATATGGCTGATGTCTCTCTTTTTACTATCGCTCATGGTTTATAGTATTTTAGGCGGATTCAGAGTGGTCGTAGGGACAAGCGTCGTTTTTTTCTTTCTTACCATCTGGCTTGTCTTTACCATCTACAAACCGATCACCTATATGGATTGGGAACACTTCTTACCCGTGCTTCAGACACCTGTTCCTGATCTGCTAAAGGGAGTGCAGCAAGTCACTTTTTCCGTGCTTGGACTCGAGATTCTCTTTTTTGTTTATCCGTTTATCCAGGATAAAAAAAGAGCAGCCCTTCCAGCACATGCAGGTGTACTCTTTACGACTTTTCTCATCCTGTTGGTTACCGTTGTTTCCATCGGTTATTTCAGCCCTGATCAGTTAAAGTCCACTGTATGGGCCACTTTATCTTTGTTCAAAATCATAAGTTTTTCCATATTAGAACGATTTGATTTTATTGCTGTGGCGTTATGGATGATGGTTATCATTCCGAATATCGTTTTATTCGGATGGATGATCATCCATTCTTTAAATCGGCTTTTCAATGCACCAAAGAAACCATCCTTGTACGGATTAGCCTTTCTCTTATTCATAACCTCGATCACAGCAGAAAAAAGGGTCGCGCTAAACGAACTGACCGACTGGACGGGGCAAATTGGTTTTTGGATTGTTTTTGTCTATCCATTATTGATTTACGTGTTGGTTCTACTAAAAAAATCAATGAAAAAGAGGCATGCATCATGAAATGGTCATCCCTTCTTGTCGTCCTATTCCTCTTGGCCGGCTGCATCCCCAAATCGTATATAGAAACATTAGGTATCATTTCAGCTGTTGGATATGACTTGACTGAAGATGAAAGGATACGAGGCACTCTTGTCATGTATCAATTTGATGCTGGGGAAACAAGCACCTCGCAGGTCGTTACGGGAGAAGCAGATACATCAAAAGGGATACGATTTGCTACAAGCCGTCTCACCAGTCATCAACTCGTCTCCGGTCAAGTAAGACTTGAAATATTTGAAAACGAGCTGGCCAAACGAGGGATGATGAAGTATATGGACACCCTTCAAAGAGATGCTGCCATATCGGATATGGGTTACTTAGCTACAAGTGAAGTTCCGTCAGAAGAATTGTTGAAATCAGGAAATGACGAAGATCGCCCGAACACGGGGAATTATATTCAGGAGCTAATTAAAAAAAGCATCAAAGAAGAAGCGATTCCCAATGCTGTATTGACAAGCTTTCTGCATGACTATTATGACACGGGTAAAGACCCCATTCTTCCATCACTTACACTTGATGACGATAAAGCTGTGATCAACGGGATCAGTTTGTTCCAGGATGACCACTATGTGCATACGACATCCCATGAGCACACGTTCTACATTATGCTCATGAAACAAGAATTTGAGCATGGGCAATTTCAAGTCCAACTGCCCAAGGACGCATTAGAGAAGTATCACAAAAAAGAAAGCATCGATCAACCAGGGGAAAATGCCCTGCATGTATCTATCCATGAGCTGAATTCTGAACATGCCATTACCCCTTCTAAAGGAGATCCGACCAAACAATCATTCAAACTGAAAATGGAAGGTCGTTTGTTGGAAATCACACAGGATATAGATTTAAAAAATGAAGAAGCTGTAGAAACTTTAGAAAAGGAAATTGCAAAACAAATAAAAGAACACCTTCAAGAAACCTTGCAGGTGCTGATTGATAATAGAGTCGATCCTGTTGGATTCGGTGCAAAGTACAACACCCAGAACAGAACGAATCGGGTAACTAAAGAAAATTGGCGGGAGCAAATCCCAAGTCTTCAAGTTGATTTTGATGTATCTTTTAAACTTCTTCGCTATGGCATTTCCGAATAATGTAGAAACCCTTGTGAAAAATGTTGCACCTTCTTATCACAAGGGTTTATATCCATTTATGCATTCTCAAGGATGGACTTTGGATGTGTGCATCAACCACTCCTGCGCTTTTAAGCGGGAAGTACTAAAGCGTCCAAAGTCCATCCTTATCTGTAAGGAGAAAGTCTTCCGGCTGCCTTCCAATCAAATAAAGACGATGCAGAGGCCTCGTCATAGCTACATAAAGCATTTTCAGATCCAGTTCATTTCTTTCATACGTATGTTCATTACAGTAGAGAATAACAACATCAAACTCCAGTCCCTTGGCAAGATAGGCGGGGAGAATGACGCGATCTCCTAACACGTCCGTGTTCTCGTCCATAATCTCAAATGAAGGAAGTTCATGAGCCAACTGCTCCGCTTCATGTTTTGTTTTCGTAACAAAAGCAAAGTTATTCATCCCTTTTTCGAGTAAATCTTTAATCAATGGATGGATATTCTTAATTGCATGCTCATCCCTATAAAGGAAAGTAGGTACATCCCCATGTCGGACGACGGGCTCGGCTTTAGGAAGTGCATCTGGCATATCATCCAAAAGGCTGTTCGCTAAATTCATGATTTCAATGGTCGTGCGGTACGTCTTCTGCAAAGTAAGATAATTCGCGGTTGGGAATATTTCGTTTTGTAACCTCTCCCAATTCTCTAAGCCTCGGTAATGATAGATCCCTTGAGCTAAGTCCCCTACAATGGTGAACAAATCTGTTTGGAAAGCCTTCCTCAAACTGAAGATTTCCATAAAGCTATAGTCCTGCGCTTCGTCAATGACCACTTTCTTTGCACGATCATCAGGGTCAAGACCGGTGATAAAGGTCTTTAAATACAAAAGAGGAGCTAAATCCTCCGCACAAAGCTTTCCTTTTGCATGAACTTTTCTTGTATTCTTTCTCATTTGTTCCCATTCAGAAGATTCTTCAGCAGCAACCAGTGAAAAGCATTCTTCCTGAAAGAGCTGCTGATAGAGTGGCCAGACAGCCACTTCCGGATATTTCTTCATGTAACGATTGACCGCTGTCCTGGCTGCTTTTTTAATTTCATCCAGCCTCTCCCCTTTCCGTGTAATCAAAAAACTAACACGGATTTTGCGTTTTTCCGCATTCTTCATCCCATAAAGCGCATCATCCAGGGCTTCATCATATTTGGCAGCCATTTTATTCAAAATTTCCTTCTTTTTTCTTCGTAATTCACTTTGCAAAACAGCCTTGATTTTTTGAACGCGCACCTCGTAAGGAAAATAACTGTATTCCTCAAAAAACAGTCGATTGATGGCTTTTGCACTTTTGACCTTGAATCCTGCGAGGGTAAAATCATCCTCTACCTTGTAGGATTTTTTCCACTTTTGCAGATAGCGATCCAGGATGTCTTTGAACATTTTGGACCCTTTAAGTCTCGCATCATGAATAACGCTGTGTTTCTTAGGATCTTCTACAACATTCATGAGCACCTCGTGCTGGGAAATGACCGGCAGATGAAGACCGGTAGCTTCTTGAACAAACTCGGTAAATGTGGTCTGTCTCGCTCGATCTACTCCAAGTTCCGGCAGGACTTCAGATATGTACTGAATAAACAGACGGTTAGGGGCGAGAATGAGCATTTCTTCAGGGCGGAAAATCTCTTTCATTGTGTAGAGAAAATAAGAAATCCGGTGAAGAGCAATCGTCGTTTTCCCACTCCCCGCAGCCCCTTGCACAATGATTGGTTTTCGTAAGTCTGCACGAATGATTTTATTCTGTTCTTCTTGAATAGTTGATACAATTTCAGTTAAACGCTTTTCTGCATTTTGAGCTAACGAATCCTGGAGCAACTCATCCTTTGTAGTAAGGTCGATATCCCGATAATCCAACAGCTCTCCATCTTCAATCTGATACTGTCGTTTTAGGGAAACATCTCCTTCATACCTTTCTCCAAGGGCTTCGTAACTCACTTCTCCCAGGCGGCCTTCATAATAAACATTTGCCAGAGGGGATCGCCAATCCAAGATAATAGGAAATTGAGTCTCCCGGTCAAATAAAGACGTCTTACCAATATAAAAGATTTCTCGATCGGGTTTTTCTTTCTGATGAAAATCAATGCGGGCAAAGTACGGTTTATTTCGTAGATGTTTGAGGTTCTCCAGCTGTTCTTTGGACATTTTCATGAAATTTGCATGAGAGAGCATTTCTTGATATCTAAGACTGCTGTCTTTAAAGCTAAGGTTTTCAAGGGTGTCTTCCTGGCGCTTCTTCAGTGATTCCTGACCCGTTTCCTGTGAGGCGATCAGTTTGTCCATGTACGTTTTCGTAAAGGCAAGCCGATCCAATTCTTTTTCAAATTCCGGATGCCGTTCCGTCATTTGAGCCATTCCTCCTTCTTTTTGTTCTGAAAAGTTCACAGAACGTTTACCTAATGGAATGACGCGTGAGCGCTGGCCCATCATGCAGTTTTTCGAAGCAACGAATAAATAAGATACCACACCCGCCTTGGAAGCGCAATCATAATTGTGCGCTTCAACTGAAATCATGAATGTGAAACGTCACGTAATCCATTGAATCACCTCAAAATTACGTTTAAAAAAATCCTTCTCTATCGTTATGTAAAATAAAAAGCAGTTTAGCTTAAGGGTGCGCTTTATCCTGCGCATACACCTAAACTAAACTGCTAACATTAGGGGACTAGTGTCTGTTTTTATTTTCTACATATTTCGGCAGATGCATTTCAAATATGAAGAAAGAAAGAATACGCAGTAGTACAGGATATAAGGCCAGGAATCCTACCAAATCCCCAATCCTCCCAAGAAGATCGGTTAAAAGAAGAACGATTGAAAGAACAAGCATGAGAAAAACAGTCACAAGTCCTACTCTCCCATTAATAGGTGTCCACGCTCCTGCAATGGTCCTTGTGTCCTGCTCTAACAGTTCGAAGCAACGGTAGTGATAAGGGCGTATTCTGAACCAGTTGGATGCTGTGACAAGCTGGTCACGGTCCTGGATTTTTTTGAAACAATAACGACAGATGTTTGTGTTCACGAAATCTACTCCTGATTGAGATATTTTTTCATCAGCAAACACTCGTTGCCCTTTTCATTATATCGTAAAACATCCATAACTCTAAGCATTAACGTAATTCCACGTCCACTCTCATCTAAATCTTCCACACTTGGGAACCAGTGCTTCACATCACCTGTCACCTGATAAGGCCTCCAGTCAAACCCATCTCCATGATCATAAATTCTGACGAGCAACCTTTTGTTAAGAAAGTGGATTTTTAACAAGACGGGATAATCTGTCCTCTCATGGTGGCCGTGGACCCATGCATTCCTTACAGCTTCAGTAATGGATGCATCCACAAGAAGTTGATCATTCCCATAGTATTTGGAAAGATATGGTGAATATTTGCGTCGGACATCTCTCAGTTCTCTCGGATGTCTGATATTGGCTTCTATAGATGCCTTCATTATTCAGCCTCTCCTCTTTTAAGTCAATGATGTGCAATCATTGTACTTAGCAAATGGATTTGTTCACTTTCCTATTCCCTTTATCCAAATCACTTAAAAGGGGAAGTCCTGTTTTTTTCATAAAAATGGAAAACGATACCAGTTCCAAGCGAAGCAACATTACCTCTTGCCTATCTTTGACTATAGGAGTACGGATCTTATTTATTCTTTTCATGACTCTGAATGATGTCCACCACTTTTTCCTTCGTTTGTTCACTTTGATAGCTTTGCATAGAGTCAAGAATCTGATTACGATTATGAATGAGTTGACGGAGGTCATTTACTAATGTTTCATTAGAAAGTTCCTCTTCCTCTCTTTTAAGCGCATACCCTTGTTTAACAAAAGAGTCTGCATTCAAAATCTGATCTCCGCGGCTGGCTTTTCTTGATAAAGGAATAAGAAGCATCGGCTTCTTCAAAGCTAAAAACTCGAAAATGGCATTTGATCCTGCCCGAGAAACAATATAGTCTGTAGCAGCAAACAAATCCTTCAGCTCATCCTGAACATATTCGAACTGGGCGTATCCCCGCTTATTGATGGACGTATCCTTGTGCCCGTGCCCGCAGATGTGAACAATCTGGACTTCCTGAAGCAATTCATCCAGATTACCACGAATCGCATCATTGATTCTTTTCGATCCTGTACTTCCTCCCATCACCATTACTACGGGTTTTTGCTTATGAAACTCACACAAAGCTAAACCTTTAGAGCGGTCTCCTTCAAACAGTTCCTCACGTACAACGGCTCCGATATATTCGCCCTTTCCTTCTGGCAAGTGTTTCATCGTCTCTGGAAAAGTCGCCAGGATTTTTTTCGCAAATGGGAAGGAAAGTTTATTGGCAAGTCCCGGCGTATAATCCGATTCATGTATGATGGTCGGGACGTTTTTCAGGCGTGCTGCCATGACTACAGGTACAGAAACAAATCCACCCTTTGAAAAAATGACTTGAGGCTTTCGTTTTTGAATGATGCGAAGAGATTGAGCTAATCCTTTCAACACTTTAAAAGGATCCTTAAAGTTTTCTTTAGACATGTATCTTCTAAGCTTTCCAGTAGAGATGCCATGGTAGGTGACTCCATCTAAAGGTTCAATCAAGTTTCTTTCAATCCCACTATAAGAACCGATGTAATCAACGGTATATCCTTTTTTCTGGAATTCTGGAATAAGCGCAAGGTTCACGATCACGTGTCCCGCGGTTCCTCCACCGGTAAATAAAATTCGTTTCTGACTCATATGTTAATCAACGTCCTTTCAGAGGGCTTCTTAAGTAGGTCTGTATGTGTTACTATGCTATAATCCTCGTATTCCTCTAAAGAGAATTGTACCAGAAAAGAGTGTGGCCTATGTATGAAACAAAAACATTAAAGGAAAAAATCAAATTGTTCGGCATCATCCTCATTCCTATCTTGATTACGCAAATCGGGATGTACCTTATGAACTTTTTCGATACGATTATGGCTGGGCAATCCGGGCCGGATCAACTGGCAGGAGTAGCAATAGGATCAAGTATCTGGATGCCTGTATTTACAGGATTAAATGGCATTCTCATGGCTATTTCCCCAATTGTTGCCCAATTAAAAGGGGCAAAGAAAGAAAACGAGATTTCTTATTCCGTCAAACAAGGCATCTATTTGTCCATTGTTTTGGCAAGTGGAATAGGTACCATTGGATTCTTTTTGCTGGATCCCATTTTGTCTTTATTAGACATTACTCCAGAAGTCCGGCATGTCGCAAAATATTACTTAGTGACACTGGGGATTGGAATTGTCCCTTTGTTTGCTTTCAACATCCTTCGGTCATTTGTAGATGCCCTTGGGCAAACCAAAGTTTCAATGACCGTCATACTTATGACGCTACCCATTAATGTTCTTTTCAATTATATGTTTATCTTCGGTCGATTGGGGGCCCCTGAACTCGGAGGGATCGGCGCAGGAGTAGCTTCTGCCCTCACCTACTGGGTATCATTAGTTATCCTTGTCAGTATCGTTCACAAAATCCGCCCTCTAAGAACATATAAGATTTTCCAATCATGGATTTCTCCTGAATGGAAAGAATGGTGGGCACAATTAAAGATTGGCATTCCCATCGGTTTTGCCATCTTTTTTGAAACGAGTATTTTCGCAGCCGTCACTTTTTTCATGACAGCTTACGACACGAATACGATTGCCGCTCACCAGGCAGCCATCAACTTCGCATCACTTCTCTATATGGTCCCCTTGAGTATCGCCTTCACCTTAACCATAGCCGTTGGTTTCGAAGTCGGGGCAGAGAGACACAAGGAAGCGAGAACGTATTCTTATTTAGGAATTGCATCAGCTGTAACGATGAGCATTTTTGCAGGGCTGGTTTTATTCATATTTGATGATGCCATTGCAAGACTTTACAGTACAGATGACAGAGTGATTGAATTGACGAAGAATTTTATTATCTATGCTATATTCTTTCAGCTGTCTGATGGGTTTGGTGCGCCTCTGCAAGGGATTCTCCGCGGCTATAAGGATGTGAACATTACACTTGTCATGGCGTTTATTTCTTACTGGGGCATAGGCTTGCCAAGTGGGTACTGGCTGGCGAACTATACGGCACTCGGCCCTTATGGATACTGGTTAAGCTTGACCATCGGTCTGACCGCAGGAGCCATCACCCTCCTCATCCGTATGTTGTACATCCAAAAAAGAACCCCCCCAATCAGTTCCACTTCCTAGAACAGCTTATTAAACAAACTGGCAGGTTTCTTGAAGACTCAGTTTCGAGATGTTTGGGGGCTTCGTTTGCCATATTTGGAGTCAGGGGGGGCTGGGAAGCTACTCGCTTTCCTGTGGGGGAGTGCCGAGCTTCCTCGGGCTACGCCCTGCGGGATCTCGCCGATCTCCTTTCTCCCACGGGAGTCTCGCAGCTTCCCAGCCACCCCATACGATAAAAGTGAGAAACGAAC
>NZ_JAYLVQ010000053.1:0-4195 GCF_035818575.1 Halobacillus sp. HZG1 | reverse complement strand
TAAGGGTTAATCGATATTGGTGCTTTTATGAACGTAAAGGTGTTATCAATAAATTTTGTGAATAATTTCACTTAAACTAAAGGGTGCATTAGTTGAAGAACTCCAAAGTACCTCGGTTTCAAGTCTTCACGAAACGGGGGCAATTCATCAATAGTTTATGCTCCCTTTTTAATTAAGCGGGTTAAAGTATAGAAATGACAGAGGAAGATGGTTAAACAAGGGACTTTTTTTAAATTTGATTTATGGATCAGAGAATCAAGTGTTTAAGTCTATACATCTGATTATAGGAAAGAGGGAGACACATATATGTCGATTTACCATAAAGTAATAGGAGAAGGATACCCTATCGTTATGTTGCATGGTTGGACACTTGACCATCAAGTAATGTTACAGGCAATGGAACCACTATTCGAGAAAAGAAACGGTTGGAAAAGGATATACATAGACTTACCGGGTATGGGGCAATCCCAGGCACAACCATTTATTCAGAACTCTGATGATATTTTAGAAGCAGTATTACATCTTTTAAACGAGATTATCCCTGATCAGCCGTTTATTATTTGTGGTAGTTCATATGGAGGGTACATTGCCAGAGGTGTAGTTCATTCATTGAAGGACACAGTTCGTGGATTATTGCTGATAGCACCTTTGACTATCCCTAATTTCGATGAAAGGGTAGTACCACAGCAGAAAGTTTTAAAAAGAGATAGTCACTTAATATCATATTTGTCTTCGGAGGATGCCGATGCATTTTGCTCTATGGGGGTGGTGCAAGGTCAAACTGAATGGGAGAGGTTTCGAAGTGAAATTTTACTTCCTTCTAAACAGACAAACTATGAATTTTTAAATCACATTCGTCAAAATGGATATGGCTTTACTTTTGATATTTCATCTAAACTTGAGTATCCGACGCTAATCATCACAGGGCGTCAGGACAATATAGTAGGATACCATGATGCGTGGCGATTAATTGAAGATTATCCAAGAGCAACTTTTACAGTACTTGATATGGCTGGTCACAACCTACAAATTGAACAACCCGATGTGTTTAATGAGTTAGTTCATAACTGGTTAAACATACTTGAGTCGGAATATTTTCCACGAAAATAACTTTTTTTAAAATTCGAATTTCCTACTTTACTAACCCAGCTATAGAAAGTCTATTTTATATTGAATCAACAGACTTTAGTTTAAAACCTACCTTAATATATCTCAAAATCAAGTCTTCCGGATATAGGGGCGATAGCTACAGAATGTTTATCGCTTATTGTTCTAACGGAGCAGTTAAACTAATATTTTTTTAAAATAGAAGGGTTGAAATTTATGGAAAACACATGTATTAAATGTAAATCAGTAATGGTAGAAGCTAAGTTAGACAGTCATCCTATAAGGGTTTACAAATCAACTGTGAAAGCAAACTCAAAAACTATGAGTGAGGTTTATCCTTGTTATGCATGTACTAACTGTGGCTTTATTGAACTTTACGCTTTAAATCCTGAAAAGTTGATTTAAATAAGAAAATGTTGAGACTCGGTTATTCAAGATTAATGGGAGCTTTAGTAAAAGCAACTCGAGATTATCTCGGATTCAAGTCTTTACGAAACGGGGGCAATTCTTTAACAGAAGAATTGCCTCCTTCTTATTGTTTTGGGCAGTTTAATTGAAGACTCGAATTCAAGATAAAAGTAATTTTTTAATACAGTTAATTGTGACACTGAACAAGATAGATTTAATCCGTTTAGTAGAAGTTGAAGTTGTTCAGCTAAATTATATTCAGAGGGCTACTGACGAATCGCCAATAGCCCTCTCTATTAATATACAATCCGAGTATTTAATTTTGACTTTATTGTTGTATGTTGCACCTAGCATCATTTGGCTTCACTGTAATAAATTATTCTTCTACATGTTCTTTAAAGTAATTTCCCCAGTGAGGTTGGGTACCATCTATGTCTTTAAATCCATAGATGTCTGAAAGCTCCCATGTACTTAATGTTTTCCCGTTAAACCTATGCACTTCCGTATCTAAAGCGAGATGTTTAAGTGCTTCACCGATATAAAAAGGTGTTTCAGAGGCGATGAAGTGTTTGTCGACTTTCACGCCTTCTTTCCAATTTTCTTCTGTGATACCAAAGGTATCAAGCATTGCTTCCGAACGCAGGAAACCAGGAGTTAATGCTATAGAAGTAATATTGTAATCCTTAAGGTCTTGTGCCAATGCCTTTGCCATATGAATGTTAGATATTTTCGCAAGACTATAGTAAAAGTTCCCTCGATAGTCATAATCTATCCCGTCGGTTATTTCTACAACTAAACCCTTGTTGTTTTTTTTCATTAAAGGTAATGCATAATGGGTGGTTATTATATGGGCGTGAACAGCCTGTTGCTGCATCTGTAAACCTTTTTGAAGATCATGTTCGGCTACGTCTTTTCCCCACTCGGTCAATGGGTCACCTCCCCATACATCATTGACAAGGATGTCTAGTTGTCCATCCTGTTCTTCTTCGATTTTTTGGATAAGATTCTTAACTTGATATTCATCTGTATGGTCGACTTTTACAGGAATGCCCTTTCCACCTGCCCTAGTAACAAGCTCTGCGCTTTCTTCAATAGTTTCTTTTCGTTCCATAGGCGATTGTTCTTCTCTTGTCGTACGCCCTGTAACATAGACAGTAGCGCCGGCTTCACCAAGTTTAATTGCCATAGCACGACCTGCCCCTCTTGTTGCGCCAGCTACAAGGACAGTTTGATTTTCTAGATTCATATTATATCCATCCTTTCTTTTCATTTATTCTTATAATAAAGTAAATATATGACACCTTATGTCATAATTAAAAAGTTAGGAGAGCAGCAAATGAAAGCTGAAAGGTTAATTAAGGTTTTACTTCTTTTACAGCATGGAGAGGTTATATCTACTCGTGAAATATCTAAAGAACTTGAGGTTTCAGAGAGGACCGTACATAGAGATATGGAATCATTAAGTGCTGCTGGTATCCCAATTTATTCTGAACGTGGCCCAGCGGGAGGGTGGAGGCTTGTAGATGATTGGAAACAAAAATTAAGCTGGTTGAAGGAAAAAGAAATGATGTCTTTATTTTTGCCTCATGCTGAAAAAATAATTAATGATCTGAATATGGGTGTCTCTTCAAAGAAGATCAGGGATAAGTTACTGTTATCTTTTCCAGAAGAAACCAAACAAAGTGTAGTGAAACTTTGGGAAAGAATACATGTTGATATGGGCACGTGGAAGAATACTCAAGTTGAGGCGAATAAGGCTATGGAAGTAATGAAAGAAGCTGTCATGAACAATAAAAAAACAACTATCAATTACCAAAAAGCAAATGGAGAAGTAAAAGAATATATCATTAAGCCACTTGGACTAGTAGCCAAATCAAGCAGTTGGTATGTGGTAGCACTGAATAAACAAGATGAATTTCGCAGCTATAAGATTAATAGAGTTATTGATTGTGTATTAACTGATGAAGACTTTACTAGGCCAATGAATTTTAATTTATCGGAACATTGGGAGGAATCTAAAAAACAATTTATGCACAGTCTGCCTAAGTTTCGCGTTAATGTTAAAGTGTCATCTTTTGCCCATAAACGAATTATGTTTTCTGGACGTTTCGTCCAAACAACAGATAATGAAAAGATTACAAAAAATGACTGGGCAGATCTAGAATTAACTTTCAACACCGAAGATGAAGCTGTTAATTTTATAGTAGGGTTTGGAAACGACGTGAAAATTATCTCCCCAATGGATTTAATAAAAAAAGTAACCGATAGGGCAAGGGAAATAATTGATTTATATGAATAAGTATTGTAAGTTCTTCTGACGATTTGGTGGTATAAAGCAGGTATGACTATTAAGGTGTGACAGGACCAACTGTGTTAGTCGTTTTGTGAACGGCGATGCTCAAGATGAATTTCCCGAAGTGATATTGGGAAGTATTAATTTATTGTTCGAAGAACCAAAAGTTTGAAATCTTTATATTGATATTAGAGAAAAAATAGTTTTTTCCATATTGTTATCTTGAAATCGAGTCTTCAAGTAACGGGGGCGATTGTCTAATTAGTGACGGTCGTCTTTTTACATAAAAGCTTATCTAAATTCACTGGAAAATGAAACCATCAAAGATATTTTACGTAGGCTATAGTAACAGATCGTTATAGTTGAAAGAGGTGGATGATTAAATGT
>NZ_JAYLVQ010000052.1:0-5676 GCF_035818575.1 Halobacillus sp. HZG1 | reverse complement strand
GAGGGAAACGGTGAGACTCCTATGGGACGTGTGGGACAGGTGAGACCCCGGAAGGCGTAGCCTGAGGAGGCTCACCGCCCGCCCCATGGAAAGCGAATCGTTTCCCGGAGCCCCTAGAATTACACAAAAGTCTCGAAACTGAGTCTTCCACTAAAGGGAGCTTATACTTAAAAGGTCAGGCATAAAAAAAGTGCCCATGCTCACGTGAGCATGGGCCAAAAGAGACGACTGGTTAACTTTTGAGTGAGGGAATAAATTGTTGGAAAAGTGCTTTTGAGAGGAAAGACTTTTCCGTGACACTCATCAGTAAACAACGTTACTGACCTATTTATGACAACCAAATCATAAATAGTTATGAGATAAATAAGCATCACCGCTTATCTGTTTCTATTGTAATATATCCTAGGACAACCTTCACCGAAAAAAAGTTGCGGAGGTCCGCAAACTGGTGCGAATTTTCTAGTAAATGACATAGGACAACTCGAAATTCTAGTTAGATAGAACGGATCATCCAATCCATCTCATCTGCAAATCCCCCTTCTTCTTTTTCAAGTTGACGCTGTAGTGTCTCAAGATCAAGTAGCGCTGCATGGGTCTTTTTTCTAATTTCCCTCACTTCTTTATGAGAAGATTGAATTTTATTTTGAACAAACCAATCCACAAGTAAGCCATCAAAGAAATAGTCGACAATCGTCAAACCGCCAGACATTTGAATACGAATATCATAATATGTGCCGAGGTCCTCCATTTCATTTGCGAACTTCCGCAAATATCTTTGTGCGGTATGGATGGCGGTATCCGCATCATCCACTCTCGAATGTTTGACTGCTGTAGTCAGCAAGCCACCACCAAGCATATCCAACGCTCCCCAGTTTTCAGCAGATGTCAACGAAACCGTTGCTTCTTCCAATGCACGCATGGCAGATCGCCCTGCATCGATTGCCTCATTGATTTCAACCAACTCCGCCTGTAGCATCGATCGCTGTTCACTAAGTTCAACCAAACGCCCTCCTTTCTTTTCACCTTTAGTAATAAGGATTTCCTTTCTTCTTTGATACAGCCGGTCATACTCGACTTTTGGGTTTCCATAAGCAGCGATTATTTCAGAGAGGGTTTCTACTTCTTTCTCCACCTCAAGAGCAGAATGATGAGCTTCTCTCCACTTCAACCGTGCCTCCACTGCCTCCCGCTTTTCTTTTTCCATTTTTTCGAGCTTCTTACCTGTAATCGTAACGAATAAATTTGTAAGACTCATGCTTTCCAGCTTTTCCACATCTTCTTGCTCTTCGTTGAGCTTTTCTAAGTAGTGCTGTTCTTTAGCACGTAGTTCCTTATGTTCTTTTTTTAATTGCTCCCTTTCTCTATGTAAACGTTCTTTTTCAAGACATCTTTTTCTTGCTGTCATTAGTGATTCATACAATTCTTTCATTATTCATCCCCCTTCTTTTTATTTCTTACGTCTCAAATAAGAAAAAGTTGCAAATTCAACTAGAGTTGGCCTTAATTAAAAAATGTTTTCAATTAAAAAATGTTTTCAATCAAAAAACTCAAAGTCCAGGAGACTTTGAGCTTTAATGGAAGAACTTATTTTGAGTTCGTAAGTTGTTCACGTAAATTTTTGCGAAGAATTTTCCCTGTTGTGTTTTTAGGAAGCTCAGACATAAATTCGATACGTGAAGGGACCTTATACTTCGCTAAATGCTCACGGCAATATTCATTTAGTTGTGTTTCTGTCAACGTTGGGTTTTTAGAGACGACGAAGCTTATGACCGTCTCCCCAAGCTCCGGATCTGGTGCTCCTACTACCGCAACTTCTGTGACATCTTCGTGTTGGTACAATACTTCTTCTACTTCTCTTGGATAAACGTTGTAGCCTCCGACAAGGATCATATCTTTTTTACGATCGACAATGTAAAAATATCCGTCATCATCCTGTCGAGCCATATCCCCTGTGTATAACCAACCATCCCTAATGGTGACAGAAGTTTCTTCAGGAAGTTTATAGTATCCCTTCATGACGTTCGGCCCCCGAACAATCAATTCGCCCACTTCACCGGTTGGGAGCTCTTCACCAAGTTCGTCCACCACTTTATTTTCGACATTTTTAATGTTTTGTCCGATGGACCCTGCTTTTCTTGGGCGGTCCAGGGGATTAAAAGCTGTAACTGGTGAGGCTTCGGATAGTCCATAGCCTTCTGAAACACGTACGTTGAACTGTTCTTCGAAGGATTCCAATAAAGCAACCGGTAAGGAAGAACCTCCAGAAATGCAAAGACGCATGTGGCGGAAAGTTGGTGCCTGTTCTTTTCCTGTTTGTAACAAATAATTATACATGGTTGGTACACCGGCGAACACCGTTGCTTTGTTTTCTTCTGCTATTGCAAACACTTCTTGAGGAGAGAATTTAGGTACAATTAGCACGGTTCCGCCATTCATTACGGGAGCGTTTAAACAAACCGTCAAACAGAAAACATGAAACATCGGTAAGGTAGCAATCACGCGGTCCTCCGAGTTGATTTGCAGGTAGTCCGCTACATCCGTTGCGTTTGAATATAAGTTTTGATGTGTAAGCATCGCGCCTTTCGGCTTCCCTGTCGTTCCGGAAGTATACAAAATAACTCCCACATCCTGATCATCAAGTGGAGGGGTTTCATAATCTAAACGTCCCTCAGCTACAACCTTTGTAAACGATTTCATTTTTCCGTTTAAAGAAGAAGATTCCATGTCCACACCTGTTCCTGTGTCTGCTACAAAATAGTGGCCGATATCAAGGTGATGATCCATAACTTCAAATTTATCGATCAATACATCCATTGTCATGACAGCCTTGACGTCTCCATTTTTCAAAATGTAGCTCATTTCATCTACTGTGTACGTAGGATTAATCGGTATGACGGTTGCTCCTGCCCGGAGTGCTCCGTAAAGTCCAATCATGAACAAGGGACTGTTTCCGCTCACAAGCGCCAAATGATCCCCTTTTTCATAGCCCAGTTCAGACAACTTAGAAGCGAATTTAGTGACTGTTGCATCAAACTCTTGATAACTTACCCGCTGCCCTTGAAATATGTAGGCATCTTTTGCAGGATAACGCTGAGCCGTGAGCGACAGTTGTTCGCTTAGATTCATGTATGCTCCCCCTTGAAATTATGAATGAATAGTCATTCATTTTAGTAATTTTCAATATAATTATAAAATACTGAAAACTTTTTAGCAACATTTGTCGTCCTAAGTCACCTGAATTGGACCATATAAAAAAGAACGATCCTTAAATGAGGACCGTCCCTTTTTTATTAATAAACCATATCAA
Organism: Halobacillus sp. HZG1; assembly: GCF_035818575.1. Lineage (NCBI taxonomy): Bacteria > Bacillati > Bacillota > Bacilli > Caryophanales > Bacillaceae > Halobacillus > Halobacillus sp. HZG1. The sequence goes on along the minus strand of NZ_JAYLVQ010000052.1, from coordinate 2,369 downwards.
GAAAGTCTTCTTTGCTGATTTTACCCAGGTAGTGAGAAACATCCACATTACCTAGAGCTTCAGATATCGCCTGGCGTTCATACTTTGTGTCAATTAAAATTTCTTCAATGTCATTAATGTCTCCAACCCCAAAGAAATCACCAAAAATCTTCGCGTTCTGAATATGTCCTTTGGTTACATCAAGACGAATGTCATAGCTTCCGGCACCCTCAATTCGCTTCGTATGCTGGATGTTGAACTTCGGTGACTTGCCGTAATTCCAGTCCCAATTTTTGTAGCGTTCTTCAGCCAGCTTATAAATATTGTCCCAATCTGCCTTCGTTAATTTATATTGAGGTACGTCCTTCACATCTTCGACATCAAAAATATAGCGGAGGATCAAGTTCTTGAACTCTTCCATAGAAATTTTTTCATCAAGAAACTCAGAAATGTTTGCCACTCGACTACGAATCGATTTAATTCCTTTCGACTTGATCTTCTCCGTTTTCACGTTCAAAGCAGAAACAACGTTCTCGATTTCTGAATCTAACATTAATGTGCCGTGGCTGAACATGCGGCCCCGAGTAGAGAATTGAGCGTTGCCTGAAATCTTCCTACCGTCTTCTGCCACAATATCATTACGCCCGGACAATTCTGCGTTTACACCTAACATTTTTAATGCTTCAGTTACCGGTTTTGTGAACTTAGCGAAATCATGAAAACTGTCCCCATCGTCCTTTGTAATGAAACTGAAGTTCAAGTTTCCGAGATCATGATATACCGCACCTCCGCCAGAAAGACGGCGAACGACGTGAATTCCGTTCTCTTCTACATAGCTTGTATTGATTTCTTCCACCGTATTTTGATTTTTACCGATAATGATGGAAGGTTCGTTGATATAGAACAGTAAGTAAGTGTCGTTGATATCAAGATTCTTTAATGCGTATTCTTCAATGGCCAAGTTAATACGAGGATCATTTATCCCCTCATGGTCAATAAAAAGCATGTGTTTCATCCTTTCAGTCCGTATTGTCCATGTACCATTGTAATCGTTTAGAGGCTTGGAGACAATTCATTTACTCCATGTCAGTCCTTCGTCCGCGAGTTGAATGGTTCCACTATAGATATCTTCTGCCTCCTGACGCAATTTCGTCAACTGCCCAAAGTGTGGCAAATGACTGAGCCATAAGTTTTTCACATTAGCCTCTTCAGCTATAGTAGCGGCTTCAGTACTCGTCATGTGCCCTGCTTTCCTGCCGTCCATATCTTTATAAAAGTTTGTATCTGTAATAAGAAGATCCGCATTCTTGGCAAATTTTGCCCACTCTTTAAAATAACTTGTATCGGCTGTGTAAACCGCCGTGTCCTCCCCATCAGAAATCCGCATACCATAACAAGGGACCGGATGATTCGTTTTTTGGAATTGTATGGAGAAAGGCCCTACTTCCAACGTTTGGTCAGGATTATAGGCCATTCCTTTCGTATATTGATGGGTTAAGGTTTCAAACTTCCCTTTCTCCTCTTTATGTCCATAGATAGGAAGCGTTTCATTTGTTCCGGCAAGGGTATTCTGAACAAGAAAAGCATATTGAAGAGGACCGATATCTGCGATGTGATCATGATGATAGTGAGAAAGAACGACCGCATCCAAATCCTCTACCTTCTTAAACTGTTGGAGGCGTGACAACACTCCACTTCCACAATCGACAAGCATCGAAAAACCATCTTTTTCAAATAAATACCCAGAAGTAGCACTCCCTGCTGCAGGATAAGCTCCCCAATAACCGATAATTGTCACTTTCATTATTATCACTCCTAAAACTTTTGGCCTAATTGTACATTGTTTTATAACAGATTGTTGATTTCTGAATATTGTTATAATACAATGGTTTTACATTAAAAATTAATTGGAGGCGATTTACAGATGATGAGTGTTCTTGAGTTCTTCCGTAACCTTCCGAAAAAGCACTGCTCCAACTGTGGGAATGTGATCCAGGAAAAAGCTGACTGCTACGGCAACATTTGCGACGAATGTGACCACCCGGCCCGCTAAGTCTAGTATTCCACAAAAAACATAACAAAGAACATAAGATTTGGAGCAGCTGTCAAAGGCTGCTATTTTTTTTGCCCATTCCCCCACTCTTCCATAATAGCTCCCTTTAGTTGAAGACTCAGTTTCGAGACTTCTGTTGGGTGGATGGGGGCTGCGGGGAATAACTCGCTTTCCGCGGGAGCGCGGTGAGCCTCCGCGGACTGCGTCCTGTGGGGTCTCACCAAGCACTTTTTTCCTCCTAGATATCCGGTTCCGGCGCCTAGCGGCTAGTGAGACTTCCCTCGCTTCTGTACGATAAGTCAACATCGAATCGCTACGCTCTCCGTGTTTCCTTTAT